>NZ_JBNDIN010000006.1:0-334128 GCF_050434425.1 Serratia sp. 2723 | reverse complement strand
GGTCGTTAGCTCAGTTGGTAGAGCAGTTGACTTTTAATCAATTGGTCGCAGGTTCGAATCCTGCACGACCCACCAATTCTTAATGAGTTGGTAAAGCTGGAATCGTGAGGGATGAGAACCGTCAAAGGTTCGAGCCGACCGTAGGGAGACCACGGCATGGCCGCTAATCTTGCACGACCCACCAATTCTAGATGAGTTGATAAAGAATTGCAGTCGAGTCTCTCTCGTTGCTAGCGCGGTTCAGTAGTAAACCACATCAGTGGGTCGTTAGCTCAGTTGGTAGAGCAGTTGACTTTTAATCAATTGGTCGCAGGTTCGAATCCTGCACGACCCACCATCTCAAAGAATTCTCAGTAATAAAATCCCAACAACAAAATCGCATATCGCATCAGTCGTGCGGGTGAGATCCTGCGTTCAGGTTCGAGTCTCGCTTGCGAGACAACGGCGGCAGCCGGTCATCCTGCCAGGCCCACTCTCCCACAAATCACTGCTCCTAGCCGTTATCTTTTAATCCCAAAGTTCCTCATTTCAACCATAATTTCAGCCCATTAAACAAATCTGCCCATAGCAAGAAATGTTCAGCGACTTTTAGCTAAAAATTAGGTATTTTGTTTAGTATATAAAACGAGGCGGTTGAGCAAGCGGCAGGATACAGCCAGAAAAGCAGACCCGCAGCCTAGCATAGAGATACAGCGATGAGTGAAATGTTTGATGTCAATGCGGCGATATATCCATTCCCACCGAAACCGGTGCCGTTAGATATCGCAGAGAAGGCTTTTTATCGGCAGAAGATCAAAACCTTGCTCAAGCAGCGTGATGCGGTCCTGGTAGCTCATTACTATACCGATCCGGAGATCCAGGCGCTGGCCGAGGAGACTGGCGGTTGCGTTGCCGATTCACTGGAGATGGCGCGTTTCGGCAGCCAACATCCTGCGTCCACCTTGCTGGTTGCTGGCGTACGTTTTATGGGGGAGACGGCCAAAATTCTCAGCCCGGAAAAACAGGTGCTGATGCCAACGCTGCATGCCGAGTGCTCGCTGGACCTTGGTTGTCCTGAGACGGAGTTTGCCGCATTCTGCGACAGCCATCCAGATCGGACCGTGGTGGTTTATGCCAATACCTCGGCGGCGGTCAAAGCGCGTGCCGATTGGGTGGTCACTTCCAGCATTGCCGTTGAGCTGATTGAGCATCTCGATAGCCTGGGGGAAAAAGTCATCTGGGCGCCGGATCGCCATCTGGGCAACTATGTACAAAAGCAGACCGGTGCAGACGTGTTGTGCTGGCAGGGGGCCTGTATCGTCCATGACGAGTTTAAAACCCAGGCGCTGATACGTATGAAAGCCCTATACCCGGAGGCCGCGATACTGGTGCATCCAGAGTCACCGCAGGCGATAGTCGATCTGGCTGATGCCGTCGGTTCGACCAGCCAACTGATCCAGGCGGCGGTAACCTTGCCCAACCGGCAACTGATCGTGGCCACCGATCGCGGTATCTTCTACAAGATGCAGCAAGCTTGCCCGGATAAAGAACTGTTTGAAGCCCCTACTGCCGGTGAGGGGGCCACCTGTCGCAGCTGTGCCCACTGCCCGTGGATGGCGATGAACGGCCTGAAGGCTATTGCCGAAGGGTTGGAACAAGGGGGGTCACAGCATGAGATTTTTGTTGATGGCGCACTGCGTGATCAGGCGTTGATCCCGCTCAACCGTATGCTGGACTTTGCAGCGCAGTTGAAAATGCAGGTTAAAGGCAACGCCTGAATCCAGGCTTACTTTTTATAAGGAAGACACATGAACTTTTTCAGCACCGGCAACATTCTGGTTCACATTCCGATTGGTGCAGGGGGTTATGACCTGTCGTGGATTGAGGCCATCGGTACGCTGTTTGGTTTACTCTGTATCTGGTATGCCAGCAAAGAGAAAATCATCAACTATCTGTTTGGCCTGATCAACGTCACGCTGTTTGCGGTGATTTTCTTTCAGATCCAACTGTACGCCAGCCTGTTGCTGCAACTGTTTTTCTTCGTGGCCAATATTTACGGCTGGTACGCCTGGAGCCGCCAGACGCAGGATAATCAGGCTGAATTGCAGATCCGTTGGTTGCCGCTGCCTAAAGCATTGGCATGGGGGACCGCGTGTGTGGTTGGTATCGCGTTGATGACGTTTAATATCGACCGGGTATTTGCCTACCTGACACAAATTGCGGTGGCGGTCATGCAGGGGCTGGGTCTTAACGTACAGATGCCAGAGCTGCAACCGGACGCCTTCCCGTTCTGGGATTCAGCCATGATGGTACTGTCTATCGTCGCCATGATCCTGATGACGCGCAAGTACGTCGAAAACTGGCTGCTGTGGGTAGTGATTGATGTGATCAGCGTGGCGATCTTTGCCTACCAGGGCGTGTACGCCATGGCGTTGGAATACGTCATTTTGACGCTGATTGCGCTCAATGGCTCCTGGCTATGGATACGCAGCGCCGCGAAGAATCGCTCCCAGCCGCTTTCTTCAGCACCTTAGTACCCCTGGGGCGCGACAAGCGCCCCAGGATGTCAATGATGATGCCCCAGATGGTTGGAGTGTGAGTGGTCACTCGCAATGCCGCAGTCGGGGGTATCGCAATGTTGGTACTCCATCTGGATCGTCGCATGGCCAATCTGGTAATGCTTCAGCAAATAGGCCTGGATGCGGCGTAACAGTCCGTCATGATCGTGGGGTGGGATCACCTGGGCATGTAGCGTCATCAGCTTTTGATCGCCAATCTGCCAGACATGCACGTGATGGATATTGCGCACTTCCGGAATATTCAGGCACAGATCCTTTTGCAACTTATTGATATCTACCTCCTGCGGTGTTCCCTCCAGCAGTTCATGGAAACTCTCCTTAAGCAGGTGCCAGGCGCTGCGCAACACCAGGCAGGAAACCAGGACCGAGAGTATCGGATCGATGGGGGTCCAGCCGGTAGTCAGAATGATGACGGCTGCTGCGATCGCCCCGACGGAGCCGAGCAGGTCGCCAAGAACATGCAGGGCGGCGGCACGCACGTTGATATTTTTCTCTTCATTGCCACGGTGCAGCAGCCAGAAAGCGAACAGGTTAGCCAGCAGACCCGCTACGGCGATCACCAGCATTGGGGTACCCATCACTGGCTGTGGTTCGAAGAAACGCCGTACGGCCTCCCACAGGATGAATACGACGATCAGCAGCAATGCGGCAGCATTGATAAAAGCGGCCAACGTGGTCAGGCGCAGATAGCCAAAAGTATGGCGGGCGTTGGGTTTACGCTGTGAAAAGTGAACTGCCATCAGCGCGACGAGCAGGGCGGCGGAATCCGTCAGCATATGCCCGGCGTCAGCCAGCAGCGCCAGCGAACCGGAAACCAACCCGCCAATGGCCTCGACAACCATGAAGAGAGTGGTGACCAAAAATGCGGCTAGTAGGCGCTTACTGTTGCCGTCTTTGGGCCGATGGACATGGGAAGCTCCAGTCATTCGTTGTCCTTTTGCAAAGTTTGTCGGGTGCCAAAGTCTAAGTTTGGTCGTTACTTAGGACATTATAGGCGGCCTTGGTAGAGAGCTGAATATTTGCCGGTGGCGAATATGGGGTCTAAAGGTGATTTACAGCGCCAGCCTCACAGGCTAGATTGGTAAAATCTACTCTACGCGTTGTGCGATACACCCGATACCGAATGGAAAAGTGATGAATTACCAAAACGACGACTTACGCATTAAAGAAATCAAGGAACTCCTGCCGCCGGTGGCCCTGTTGGAAAAGTTTCCGGCTTCAGCTCAGGCTGCAGAGACGGTGTCAAAGGCTCGCCAAGCGATCCACAACATCCTGCGTGGCAATGACGATCGCCTGTTGGTGGTGATTGGGCCTTGTTCCATTCACGATACCAAAGCAGCAAAAGAGTATGCCGCGCGCCTGATGGCCCTGCGCCAGGAACTCAACGGTGAGCTGGAAGTGGTGATGCGGGTTTATTTCGAAAAGCCGCGTACTACCGTTGGCTGGAAAGGGCTGATCAACGATCCGCAGATGGATAACAGCTTCCAGATTAACGAAGGCCTGCGCCTGGCGCGTAAGCTGCTGTTGGATATCAATGACAGCGGGTTGCCTGCCGCGGGTGAGTTCCTGGATATGATCACTCCGCAATACCTGGCAGATTTGATGAGCTGGGGAGCGATCGGCGCACGCACCACGGAATCCCAGGTACACCGTGAACTGGCCTCTGGCCTGTCCTGCCCGGTGGGCTTCAAAAATGGCACCGACGGCACCATCAAGGTAGCTATCGATGCCATCAACGCCGCTGGCGCACCGCATTGCTTCCTGTCTGTCACCAAATGGGGTCATTCCGCGATTGTTAATACCAGCGGCAATGGTGACTGCCACATTATTCTGCGTGGTGGCAAAGAGCCAAACTACAGCGCGGCCCATGTGAAAGAAGTGAAAGAAGGGCTAGCCAAAGCGGGCTTGCCTGCTCAGGTGATGATCGACTTCAGCCACGCCAACAGCAGCAAACAGTTTAAAAGACAGTTGGAGGTGAACGCGGATGTTTGCCAGCAACTGCGTGGTGGTGAAAAAGCCATTATCGGTGTGATGATTGAAAGTCACCTGGTGGAAGGCAATCAGAGTCTGGAAAGCGGCGAGCCGCTGCTTTACGGTAAAAGCGTCACCGATGCCTGTATTGGCTGGGAAGATACTGAAACCGTACTGCGCGATCTGGCCGCAGCGGTGAAGGCGCGCCGTAGCCGATAAGCTACCCGCGTTTGTGGCCCTGTAACGCTGTTGCGGGGCCAACCCTGGCGGTGATTTTAAGAATTAGCCCTTGTTACGATAGCACCAGAATAAAATATGACATTAAACTAATCTTATAGATTTTTCCTCGTTGTGGTCGCTCCTTTCTGATGGTAATAAGTTGGTGTTACCGGCCATGTTTTTATTTCCAGGAATTATCTTATTTTCTCGCCGCTGTTTTCAGCCCGCGGAACTGTTACTAGTTAAACACAATTTGCTCTTGCTGCGCGGTATGATTATGATGGTGTGTTTTTTACAACCAAAATACCCAATGTAAAAATAAGGGTATTATGGGGAATGACTTTACTTTCAGGATGATAGCTAATGGAAAACAATAGTACTCGGCATCAAGTGTATTTTCGCGGTACGGGCGGGGAGTATTTCGCGATCTGGCTGGTTAACATATTACTGACTGCTATTACGTTGGGAATATACTCAGCTTGGGCAACGGTGCGTCGTCGTCGCTATTTTTATGGTAATACCGAATTGAATGGCGACCGCTTTGATTATCACGCGCAGCCAATGCAAATCCTCAAGGGCCGTCTGCTGGTGATCGGTGGCGTGATCCTGTTCTATATTCTTTTATTTATCAACCCATTGCTTGGTATGGTCGCCATGCTGGCATTCTTTGCGTTGATCCCTTGGATTATTATCCGTAGCTGGCGTTATAACGCTATTATGTCTAGCTATCGTGGCGTTCGCTTCAATTATCTGTGCCAAACCGGGCGTGCCTACTGGGTATTATTGTTCTGTCCAATACTGTTGGTTATTGGCCTGTATGCGGTGATTACCGTATTGGGTCTGATTGCCAGCAATCTGGGTAGCCCGACTGTAATGATCTTGCTGGCCGCTATTGCTTTTGTCCTGTTTGTGCCGATGTTGGCCGCTATTAATGGTATCTTGGCTACTCTGCAACACGATCTGTATGTGAACAACCTGCGTTTTGGCACTTCGCCATTTGTGGCCGAATTCAAGAAAGCGGAGTTCATTAAGATTGCGCTGTTCAGTCTGTTGATCTTCTTGCCATTCCTGATCGTCGCCTTGGTATTGGTTGGCTCGTTCTTTGTCACCTTATTCCAAATGGCGCTGTTTGGCGGTATGTCCGATGCAATGTTGCAAGCCCAGATGGCAAGTAATATCGGTAGCCTGTTGATGATGATGTTGGTGCTGCTGCTAGGTGTGATGGTTTCCAGCAGTTATATGGTTGTCGCTCAGCGTAACTACGTGTTTAACCAAACCACCCTGCAAGGCGAGGTTAAACTGCGTTCTTCCATGAAGACGCTGCCGTATATGGGGCTATTGATTACCAACAGCCTGATCACCGTCTTCTCATTGGGCCTTGCTACTCCGGTGGCACACGTACGCCATGCTCGCTATATTGCTGAGTCAACTCAGGTTGAAGGCGATCTGTCGTTGTTGTCTGTGCAGGCTCACCATGATACGGCCAATACCGCTATCGCTGAAGAAGCCGTACAGGCGCTCGATCTGGGCACCGGTTTTTGAGTAAAGACTGATGATCCTTGAAGGACACTATCAGTGCCCTGGCCGGGCCGCCCAACAGGCGGCCCGGCTGCTGTTAAACGATATGGGCGATGGGGTGACGCTGCAATATGATGGCGAACATCGCTATTTTTCTTTACCGCAGGTCGCGGTTTCCGAGTCACTGGGCCGCATTCCGCTAACCCTGACCTTCCCTGACGGTGGCCGGTTTGTGCCCGCCGATGATGCGTCATTCCGCCAGTGGTTTTATCAACGCCGTTCACCGGGGTTGGTGCACCGCTTAGAGCGATATAAGCGTGGCGTGTTGCTGACGTTGTTACTAACCGTTCTGCTGACCCTGGCCTATGTTTTCCTGATTCTCCCTTGGGCGAGCAGTGAAATCGCCATGCGTATTCCTAGCGTGGCCGAACAGAAGCTGGGTAAACATACGCTCGATTTCCTGCAAACCAGTGGTTTCAAGCCTTCGCAATTACCCGCCGAGAAACAGCAGGCGCTACAGAAACTGTTCTTGCAGGTGATGCCGGAGCAGATGCGGCACGAGCGCACTCCGCTCAAGTTGAAATTGCTGGCGATGCCAGAGGTTGCCAATGCGTTCATGTTACCTGATGGGACTTTGGTGATCACCGACGATCTGGCCAAGTTGGCGACCCATGACGACGGCCTGGCTGCGGTGATGCTCCATGAAATGGGGCATCATGCTTACCGTCACCCAATGCGCATGGTGGTGCGTTCATCCCTGGTGGCACTGACGTTTATGTGGATGACCGGTGACGTCAGCGGCATCGGTGATACCTTGCTGCAATCGGCCTCGTTTATGCATGAAATGCAGTTCTCTCGCAGCGTGGAGCGTGAGGCAGACGACTGGGCAATCGCAGAAATGCAGCGTCAGGGGCGTTCGTTATCGGCGATGGAAGATCTCTACCGTGCATTGCAACAGGCGGCAAGCACGTCAACCGTGGCACTAGAGGTGCCGGAGTGGTTAAGTACCCATCCAGAGATGCAGGCGCGTTTGCAGGCCATCGAAGCGGCCAGGATCAAAGAGCAGCAATAAAAAAAGCCCTCGGCTCAACACCGGGGGCTTGTTGCTTTTCAGGGGCGAAAACTTACTTCGCTTTACCCTGGTTGGCGACGGCTGCAGCTTTGGCTGCGATCTCATCGGCATTACCCAGGTAGTAACGCTTAATTGGCTTGAAGCTCTCATCGAACTCATACACCAACGGCACGCCGGTTGGGATGTTCAGCTCGAGGATTTCGTCTTCGCTCAGGTTATCCAGATATTTTACCAGCGCACGCAGGGAGTTACCGTGAGCCGCGACGATCACGCGCTCACCGCTCTTGATGCGTGGCAGGATCTCTTCGTCCCAGTATGGGATAACGCGATCGATGGTCAGCGCCAGGCTTTCGGTCAGCGGCAACTCTTTTTCGCTCAGCGCTGAGTAACGCGGATCGTGGCCAGGGTAGCGCTCATCTTCTTTGGTCAGCTCTGGTGGTGTGACCGCGAAGCCGCGACGCCATTGTTTAACCTGCTCATCACCGTATTTTTCTGCGGTTTCGGCCTTGTTCAGCCCCTGCAGCGCACCGTAATGGCGTTCGTTCAGCTTCCAGGACTTTTCGGTAGGCAGCCAGGCCTGGTCCAACTCGTCCAGAATGTTCCACAGAGTGTGGATAGCACGCTTCAGTACGGAGGTGTAAGCGAAATCGAAAGAGAAACCTTCGTCTTTCAACAGCTTGCCCGCTGCTTTTGCTTCGGTGCGGCCTTTGTCGGACAGATCGACATCATACCAACCGGTGAAGCGGTTTTCGTTGTTCCACTGGCTTTCGCCGTGGCGCACCAGAACCAGCTTAGTTACAGCCATAGCTTAACTCCTTAATAATCTGAAGGTTTAATGATAACGAATATCATTATAATCTGCGGCCATTCACTCGGCAATCGGTATACCCGTCGTCTTTCAAGCTGCAGCTTGAAATCCTTAAGATATACCGGTGAATGACCTTACCAACGGTACCCGCTTTCATACTTGAACAGAGCTGGATTAACTCTTACCGCTACTGGAGATTGTGATTAACCATAGCCAATTTTTGGCCGCAAGGTAAGAGGGGCGCGAAGGAAAGAGCTGAATCGTTCAGGCTGGTAACAGGGCGCGAATGAGAGCTATTCACCCGCGCCACCGCGTTAATGCGTTCAGGCGGTTTTTTTCAGGCAGCTACTCATAAAGGTTTTGCGCTCGTCACCTTTCAGGCTCTTTTTAGCGGCGTCGGCATTACAGCTTTTCATTTTCTGCTGCTGCGGCGTCAGGGCCTTCTCGGTATTGTGGCCTTCAGCCTTCAGGCAGGTGCTCATGAAGGTGGTGCGGTCAGAACCTTTCAGCGATTGGGTGGTAGCCTGTTGATTACAATCGGTCATGCGTTTTTGCTGGGCAGCCTGCGCCGGAGAAGGCGTTTTTGCCGCGGTGTCGGCAGCCATCAGGTTGGTGCTCAGCAGTAAACCTGCCAGTAATGGAAGTGCAGTAATCAGACGCATTAGGTGTTCCTTCAGCTATTGAACGGCCAGCAGGCCGAAAATTGTGATATCACTCACGGGCTGGTGCATACCACGGTAGCCTGATTCTAGTGCGGGGTTGGCAATAATGAAAGGTAACGGCCTGGGGGGGCAATGTAAGCAATTATAACAATCACGCCCCTTACCGCATGACAAGGGGCGTGGCGGCTCAGATAGGAATAAGCTGATAGTGCGTTGCGCTCTGATAACGCTGGCCAGGTTGTAGCCAACAATCCGGCTGCGGCCATTCTGGGTGGTTCGGGCTATCCGGCAGGAACTCGCTTTCCAGCGCCACGCCGGCGTAATTTTGGTAGCTACCGCCGTCGCGCGCCGGTGTGCCACCCAAATAATTGCCGCTGTATAGCTGGATTGCTGGCGCGGTGGTAAACACCGTCATCGCGACCTTGCCGTCGGCAGACCACAGGTGAGCCGCCGGGCTTGCCAACCGGTGGCAGGTGTCGTGCAGCAGGTAGGCATGGTCGTAACCCTTAACCCGCTGCTGATCGCGGTCGTGCAATAAATCTTGCTGCAGGGTTTTCGGCTGGCGGAAATCCATCCCGCTGCCTGCAACCGCCGCCAGATCGGCATTGGGGATGCCATCGCTGTCCACGGGCAGATAATGATCGGCGAACAGCTGCAAGCGCTGTTGCCGGGCGTCGTGGCCAGCACCATCCAGATTGAAATAGGCATGGTTGGTCAGATTGACCGGGCAGGCGCGATCGGTTTGTGCCTGATATTCAATCTCCAGCCGGTGATCGGCGGTTAGCCGGTAGCTCAGCGTCACGTCGAGGTTGCCAGGGAAACCTTGGTCGCCGTCCGGCGAATGGAGCTGATAAATCACCTGCTGCTCATCCTGCTCTACGATCTGCCAGCGGCGAGCGTGAAAGCCGTTTGGCCCGCCGTGCAGTTGGTGCTCCCCCTGATTGGCGATCAGCGGGTGTGGCTTGCCATCAATGTTCAGGCTGGCATGTGCAATGCGGTTGGCATAGCGCCCGACCGTGGCCCCCAGATAGGCCCCCTGATGCAGGTAGTCCTGCGGGGTTTGGCATCCCAGCAGCAGCTCACGTTGTTCCCCTGATTTCAACGGCAGCACGGCGGAAAGCCAGGTTGCGCCCCAATCCATAAACGTGACCGCCATTCCTGCGGCATTTTTCAGGGTGGTGAGAATAAAGGGCTGGCCGTCTGGGGCAACGGCGGAGTTAGCACTCAGCATAGACCGGATCCTTGTGAAGCTTTGCAGACGTAGAAGGTTTCTTGCAGGCCGTTGGTCCGCAGTGGATATTCGCGAGCTACCGCCGTACGTACCGACTCTACCAGATCCATCGGCATCAGGGCCACGATGCAACCCCCGAAGCCCCCTCCGGTCATGCGCACACCGCCACGATCGCCAATGACCTCTTTAACAATCTCGACCAGCGTATCGACAGGGGGCACGGTGATGGCAAAGTCATCACGCATCGACGCGTGCGATTCGGCCATCAGTTTGCCCATCAGCTTCAGGTTGCCAGCGGCCAAGGCATCGGCAGCGGCCAAGGTGCGATAGTTTTCGGTGATCACATGGCGCGCCCGTTTGGCCACGATCGGATCCAGTTCATGCAGGATCGGGAAAAACAGATCCGGGCTGACGTCGCGCAGCGCCTTGACGCCGAAGAAGCGAGCCGCCGCTTCGCACTGTTGCCGGCGGGTGTTGTACTCGCTGTCGACCAGGCCGCGTTTGACGTTGGAGTTGATGATCACTACCGCGATATCGGCTGGCATCGGCACCGCGCGCGTTTCCAGAGATCGGCAGTCAATCAGCAGGGCGTGATCTTTCTTGCCCAGCGCAGAAATCAGCTGATCCATAATGCCGCAGTTGCAGCCGACAAACTGGTTTTCCGCTTCCTGGCCATTTAGCGCCAGCGCTACGCCGTCCAGCGGTAATTGATAGAGTGCCTGCAACGCCTGGCCGACGGCCACTTCCAGTGAGGCGGAAGAACTAAGCCCGGCACCCTGTGGGACGTTGCCGCTGATCACCAGATCGGCACCGGCAAAATTGGCATCGCGGGTCTGCAGGTGTTTCACCACGCCGCGCACATAATCGGCCCAGCGCAGACTGGCGTGGCTGACGATCGGCTCATCCAGCGAAAACTGATCCTGCTGGTTCTCGTAATCGGCGGCTAATACGCGGATTTGGCGATCGCTGCGTGGAGCCCCGCTGATCACGGTTTGATAATCAATTGCGCAAGGTAGGACAAAGCCATCGTTGTAATCGGTGTGCTCACCGATCAGATTGACCCGGCCCGGTGCCTGGATCGTCAGGGTAGGTGTATAGCCAAAGTGTTCGGTAAACAGGGCTTGGGTAAGTTGCTTCAGACTCATTGTTTCACTCCGGCTTCGCGGTAATGGATATCACTGACCGCTCGCAGGCGTTCAGCGGCTTGTTCTGCGGTCAGGTCGCGTTGGGTTTCCGCCAGCATTTCATAGCCCACCATAAATTTGCGCACCGTGGCACTGCGCAGTAACGGCGGGTAGAAGTGGGCATGCAGTTGCCAGTGGCGGTTATCGGCCTGGTTGAAGGGCGCACCGTGCCAACCCATGGAATAAGGGAAAGAGCATTGAAACAGGTTGTCATAGCGGCTGGTGAGTTTCTTCAGCGCGATGGCCAGATCGCGGCTTTGTGCTGCGCCAAGTTCGGTAAGGCGCTGCACTGGCGCTTTTGGCAGCAGCAGCGTTTCAAACGGCCAGGCTGCCCAGTAAGGGACCACCGCCAACCAGTGCTCGGTTTCCACCACCTTACGGCTGCCGTCGGCCTGCTCGCGCTGAGCATAGTCCACCAGCATGGCGGATTGATGCTGGTTGAAATACTCCAGCTGTAGGCGATCTTCTCGTTCGGCTTCATTCGGTAGGAAGCTGTTGGCCCATACCTGACCGTGCGGGTGAGGATTGGAACAGCCCATTGCGGCCCCTTTATTTTCAAACACCTGTACCCAGGGGTAGCTGCGTCCCAGATCGGCGGTCTGTTCCTGCCAGGTGGCGATCACCTGTTCCAGCGCGGGTAGCGTCAGCTGCGGTAGCGTTTTACTATGATCGGGGGAGAAGCAGATCACCCGGCTGGTGCCACGGGCGCTCTGGCAACGCATCAGCGGATCGTCACTTTCCGGTGCCTGTGGGGTATCTTGCATCAGGGCGGCAAAATCATTGGTGAACACGTAGGTACCCGGATAGTCAGGGTTTTTATCACCGGTCACGCGCGTGTTACCGGGGCAAAGGAAGCAGTCGGGAGCGTGGGCTGGCAGCGTTTCCTGTGCGGGGGATTCCTGCTGGCCCTGCCACGGGCGTTTGGCCCGGTGCGGAGATACCAACACCCATTGGCCGGTAAGGGGATTAAAACGGCGATGTGGATGATCGATAGGATTGAAATCAGGCATAGCGCTTCCTTTATCTAGCGACGGGGCTAATTGTAATCGCTTTCACCTGCTGTGTGACCGACTATAGCCGAGTGCATTTTGGAAAATAATGGCTAGAAGATAGCACGACCGCGGTGATAAAAAGGTGATCTAGCGCGAAGAATGGAATCGCTTACATTGATTGAGGCTTTAAACCTGTTGAGGTCGGTGAGGTGGTAGAACGTGTTAAGTGGTAACGATTACACAACCCAGGCCGGCAGAGAAATCTGCCGGCCTGGAGGAGGACTAATACTGATAAACCGGGTAAGTAAAGAACAGCAAATGGACCAGATTTAGCCCAAAGTGGAAGAGAATGGGTACCCACAGGCGGCCGCTCCACATCCAGGCCAGGCCATAAATCACTCCCGCCAGCGTGGCAAATGCCACCATCAACATGCCACCGGCAAAGTGGGCGGCACCAAACAGCAGGGCGGTGATAATCAGTGCCGGATAGGCACCCAGCCACTGGCGCAGGCGCTGCTGCAAATAGCCACGGAACAGTGCTTCTTCGGCCATCGAAACAAAAAACAGGTTGGCCATAATGAATGCCAGGATCCAGGAGGGCAGATGCAGCTCAACTTTCAATCCACCGAGCGCCACTGCCAACAGCAGCACCGCAGGGATGCTTAGCACCAGGAGTAACCAGGCGCTGAAGCCAACCTGTTTGTCGGGTTTGCCTGTGTTAAACAGCGTTGGCAGGCAGGCTAACAGCAGAAAGGGCACCAGTGCCTTATCGAAATTGTAATACATGGAAAACGGCGAGCTCATCGGGCCAACTTTGTCCTGATCGACCATCAGCTGGTTATTGAAGCCCGGTATCAGGTGGTAAAACAGAGCGATTGAGCAGGCGACTAAAAACACTTCCAGCACCAGCGTGATGCTGCGCTGCTGGCGATAGTGTTGATGAAGCCAGATGGCAATGGCGATAACCGCCAAATAACCCAGGCCGACAGGTGTCAGGATATGATGGTAAACCCCCATTGCGGCGGCCGCAGCCAATACCACCGAGGCAATCAGCCGGTTAAATGGCAAAAAAAACAACGAAGCCGAAAGTACGCCCCACATAATAGCTATCCCTTAAAATAGACACACGGCGCTCAATGCCGGAAATCCGGCGTGTTAATGTCTGGTTAAATTAAAATGAGCACTAAATGGGATAGTAGCACAACAGGATGAAATTAAAGGTCGGAACAGTAGTTAATCGTGCGGAAACGGTTTTAACCCTTCATCCACGCTGGTGAACGCGTAACCTCCCCCAGATTCTGCAAGTTCTCCAGGCTTTGCTGGTGGATCTCTTCCGATGGGGCGGCGCACAGATCTTGTAGTATCGTCACCTGTAAGCCTGCATCGTGCGCCTGCCGGGCGCTGCTCTCAATGGCCAGCGGGGTGCTGATACCACCCAATAACAGGTGGTGGCAGCGATGCTGCTGTAACCAGGCTAACAAATTGTTACCGGCAAAGGCGCTAAGCCCTTTCTTTTCCAGGCACAGATCCTCGGTTTTTACCTCCAGGCCAGCCAGCCAATGGCATCCCTCGTGACTTAAACGCAGCGCGCCGATGTGTTTGAGCTGATTGAACAGCGGCGAGTGTCGGGGAATATCGTGGTAATTGTCGGCAAAACCGGTGCGTAACCAAATCACCGGGATTTTACGCACCCGCGCGTAGGCCGCAGCAGTATTGACGTGCGCGATCACATCCCGCGTTACGATCTGCTCGCGGCAGTGATTCGCCCGCCCTTTAGGGCCAGCCAGATCTTCAATCAGGTCAATAATAATCAGCGCGGCGGACATACCTTCTCCAAAAACGTCTCTGTACCCTTTAATGATAAAAGGCCAAATGTGATGCGTTGTGGAGGAAGTGTTGCTGGATATGTCCCCAGGATGAGCGCTGTAGCACTCACCCCGAGTATTTTAAGCTAGGACGTCTTGCTGATAGCGGTAGCCATCGCCTTCAGGGATGAAGGAGAAACGATGGGTGATGCATTGCGGCGCGTCTTCTGCGTGGTGTGAAACAAACAGCAACTGGGTCGCGCCCTGTTGTATCAGCACATCAACGAAACGCCTTACCAACTGGCGGTTTAGCGGATCCAGGCCTTGCAGTGGCTCATCGAGGATCAGCAGCGCCGGATGTTTGACTAACGCCCGGGCGATCAGCGCCAAGCGTTGCTGGCCCCAGGACAGGCTATGGAAGGGGGCATCGCCCATAGCGTCAAGCCCGAGCAGCGCCAGCCATTGCGAGGTCAGCTGATGCTGACGATCGGAAACCGCCTGATAAATGCCGATCGAATCAAAGAAGCCGGACAGGATCACGTTACGTACGCTGGAACTGACCCGATAGTCCAGATGCAGGCTGCTGCTGACGTAGCCGATATGGCGTTTGATATCCCAGATGGTTTCCCCGCTGCCGCGCCGGCGGCCAAACAGCGTCAGATCGTTGCTGTAGCCTTGCGGATGATCGCCGGTGATCAGGCTGAGCAGGGTGGATTTTCCTGCCCCGTTCGGGCCGACGATCTGCCAGTGTTCACCGGGGTTAACCTGCCAACTGAGTTGGTTGAGAATCGGGCGATCGTTGTAGCTCACCACGCCATCACGCAGAACGATCAATGGCCGATCGTCCGGCAGCCTGATGACCTGGGTGGGATCTTCGGTTTCTGGCAGCGCCAAGCCGTTGAGGTTTTCACTGTGTGCCAATTGGGCGACCAGCGCATCGGCCATCACCTGTTGCCGTGGCCCCTGACTGGTGAGGGTGCAATCGGCCAGCACGCCGACCTGCTGAATGTTGTCTGGGATTTCATCAAACCGGTTGAGCACCAGGATCATGGTATAACCCTGCTGTGAAAGTTCGCCAAGCAGGGTGGCGAGTTGAGCGCGTGAATTGACGTCCAACCCGTCGAATGGCTCATCGAGGATCAATAGGTCGGGTTGGGCCATCAGGGCACGACACAGCAGGGCTTTGCGGGTCTCACCGGTAGAGAGATATTTGAAACGGCGTGAAAGCAGGGGCGTGATACCAAACTGCTCGGCCAGTTGCGCGCAGCGATCGGGATCTTTGAACTCTTCCTGAATGATTTCCGCCGTGGTGCGGCCGGTGTCGTCTTCGTCCGGGCTGAGCAGGTCGGTGTTGTTGCGCAGCCATTCATCGCTGACCAGCTTTTGCAACTGCTCAAAGGAGAGCCGCACCACGTGGTGAAAATCACTGTGGCATTCGCCTTTCAGCAACGTCAGCTCACCGGCCAGCGCCCGGGCCAGGGCGGATTTCCCGCTGCCGTTAGCTCCGACGAATGCCCAGCTGTCACCGGACTGAATGCTGAGCCGATCCAACTCCAGCGTGCGGGTATCGCTTAAACGAAATGAACCTTGCGAAATGTGCAACGACGACATCCTCTGTACCTTATTCTGCAATTACCTTCCTTAGAAATAGGCGCAAGCGGAAAAGATGTCAATCGGCAATACTGCAACGTGACGTTGCGTTTAACACAACGTCGCGACAATCACCCGATCGGCGTTGAATAGGGCGTGTACCGCAGTACCGACGCTCAGTTTCAACTGTGCCAGTTCCTGGTTGCTGACGGTAGCACACAGCGTTTCTCCGCCATTGAGCGTCACCAGCACCTCACTGTGATCGCTGCCAGGTTGAATACTGGCAACGCAACCTGCCAGCGCGTTATCGGCCAGGCCGGTCGAAGCCGGATCGGTGCTCAGCTTCACCCAAGGCGCTTTAATCAGGGCCAAAACCTCTTTGCCCGGCGTCAACTGTAGCCGGTCGGCGCTTTGCTGAGTCACGGCAGCGGTCAGGCGGGTGTGGCCGTCGGCCAGCAGCAGGCTGATATGCTGTTGGACCTGCTGGTGGTTGCGTTCAATCACGCTGCCGAAAAACTGGTTGCGGGCGCTGGTTTGCAACGAGAAACGGGCGATGGCGGCCAACAGGCTGTCCAATGGCAGATTGTCCTGCTGCAACACGTCAAAGGCCTTCTGCTGGATTTGGCCCAGCAGATCGTAAAGTTGGATCAGCCGCAGGCCATAACGGGTCACCTGCGCGCCGCCGCCGCCTTTGCCGCCGGTAGCGCGTTCGACCACCGTCTGCTCGGCCAGCTGATTCATCTCGTTGATGGCATCCCAGGCGCTTTTGTAGCTGATCCCCGCCAGTTTGGCTCCCTGGCTGATCGAGCCGGTATGCACCACTTGCTTGAGCAGCGCGATGCGGCGTGGGTCAGCGAACAGCTTCTGTTGCAGCTTTAGGGTAAGGAGGATCTCGGCCTGCATGATGGGTCCTTATAAGGCAGTAAGTCAGGCTATTGTCGCCGATTTGCCGCAAAGCGCCAACTGAGCACGTTTAGCCGGTTACAAATTTCCCGCAGTCGGTAAAATAACCGCGTTTTCGCCTGCGTTTTGGTTTACAGTGAAGCCTACGCAGCGGTTTAAAGCAGTCAAGTGAGGCTACGATGTTAGAATTATTGAAAAGTCTGTTGTTTGCCGTGGTAATGGTGCCGGTAGTGATGGCCATTATTTTAGGCTTGATTTATGGCTTGGGTGAGGTGTTCAACCTCTTCTCCAAAGTTGGCCATCCTAAAGAAAACCGCAGCTAATCCCCCTCCCAAATGCCCGCCGAGCTCTCTTGGCGGGTATTTCTCAAGTTATCTCCCGCTTTGCCGATAAACCGCATGACAATCGTTCTCGCTGCGTTATATTATTTTTTACATAGCGATGTGATGATGGTTAACTTGCGGAGAAAACAATGAAACAGCAATGGATTAACTGGGTTGGCGGTGTGGCATTGGCTTGCGGGCTGGTGGCGCAGGTTTCTGCGGCGGAGAAAATCACCGTGTTTGCCGCTGCCTCGCTGACCAACGCCTTACAAGATATCGCCACCGAATACCAGCAAGGCAAAGACGTCGAAGTCGTCTCCTCTTTTGCTTCCTCCTCAACGCTGGCACGCCAGATTGAGCAAGGGGCGCCTGCGGATATGTTTATCTCTGCCGATCAGCAATGGATGGATTACGCCATCGATAAGCAGCAGATGGTGAAAGACACCCGTTATACCCTGCTAGGCAACGAATTGGTGCTGATCGCCGCCAAAGCGGCCAGACAAGATAAAATCACTATCAGCAAGCAAACCGACTGGGCCAAATTACTTAATGGTGGCCGCCTGTCCGTAGGCGATCCGGATCATGTTCCTGCGGGCATCTACGCCAAAGAAGCGTTGCAGAACCTAGGGGCATGGACCGCGCTGGAACCTCAGCTGGCGCGGGCTAATAACGTGCGCGGCGCCATGGCCATGGTTGAGCGTGAAGAAGCCCCGCTGGGTATCGTTTACGGCTCTGACGCCGTTGCCAGCGACAAGGTCAAAGTGATTGCCATCTTCCCGGAAGACAGCCATAAGCCGGTTGAGTATCCAATGGCCATCGTTAAAGATCACCAGACGCCAGCCGTGACGGCTTTCTACGATTACTTGAAGACCCCGGCCGCTGCGGCTATCTTCGAACGTTATGGATTCACCCCGCGTAAATGATATTAAGTGAGTATGAATGGCAGGCGGTTGAACTGAGCCTGAAAGTCTCCAGCCTGGCGGTGATCTGCAGTTTGCCGCTGGGTATTTTGATGGCCTGGATCCTGGTTCGCTGCAATTTTCCCGGTAAATCGTTGTTGGATAGCATTATTCATCTGCCGTTAGTCCTGCCACCGGTGGTGGTGGGCTATCTGCTGCTGATCGCCATGGGGCGGCGCGGCTTCATCGGCGAATGGCTGTACAACTGGTTTGGTTTCAGCTTCAGTTTCAGCTGGCGTGGTGCTGCCTTGGCTTCGGCGGTGGTGGCATTCCCGCTGATGGTGCGTGCTATCCGCATGTCGCTGGAAGCGGTGGATACCCGTTTGGAACAGGCGGCTCGTACCCTGGGCGCCAATCCGTGGCGGGTATTTTTCACCATCACTTTACCGCTTTCGCTGCCCGGTGTGATCGTTGGCGTGGTGTTGGCCTTTGCCCGCTCTTTGGGCGAGTTCGGCGCCACCATCACCTTTGTTTCCAATATCCCTGGTGAAACCCGCACCATCCCGCTGGCAATGTACACCCTGATCGAAACGCCAGGGGCCGAAGCGGCGGCAGCGCGTTTGTGCGTGATTGCCATCGTGCTGGCACTGGCTGCCCTGATGGTTTCCGAATGGCTGGCCCGCTGGGGCCGCAAGCGAATGGGCCTATAGATGTTAGAACTGGATTTCTCCCAGCAGCTTGGCGATCTCAATCTCAACGTGCAGGCTAATCTGCCGGCTCAGGGGATCACCGCGATCTTCGGGCTTTCCGGGGCAGGTAAAACCTCCTTGATCAATGCCATTGGCGGTCTGACGCTGGTGCAGCAGGGGCGTATTGTGCTTAATGGCCGTACGCTGGTGGATACCGCCAGCGGTGTCTGTTTACCACCGGAAAAACGCCGTGTTGGTTATGTTTTCCAGGATGCGCGCCTGTTCCCGCATTATCGCGTACGCGGCAATCTGCAATACGGTATGGCGGCCAGTATGCGCGGCCAGTTTGACAGCATTGTCGAGCTGTTGGGGATTGCGCCGTTGCTCAACCGCTTGCCTTTGACCCTCTCCGGTGGTGAGAAACAGCGCGTCGCGATTGGTCGGGCGCTGCTGACCGCGCCGGAACTGTTGCTGATGGATGAACCGTTGGCCTCGCTCGATATGCCGCGTAAGCGCGAGCTACTACCGTATCTGGAGCGGCTGGCGCAGGACGTTAACATCCCCATTCTCTATGTCAGCCACAGCATGGACGAAATCTTACGCCTGGCAGAGCAGGTGATGGTGTTGGACCGCGGCCAGGTGCGGGCATACGGCGGGTTGGAGGAGGTTTGGGCCAGCAGCGCGCTGCGGCCTTGGCTACAGCGTGAAGATCAGAGCAGCGTGTTGAGTGTGAGCGTGATTGAGCATCACCCACGCTATGCCATGACCGCGCTGGCACTGGGCGATCAGCGGCTGTGGGTCGGCGGCATTGAAGCGCCGGTGGGCAGCCAAATGCGTATTCGTATCAACGCCGCCGACGTTTCTTTAGTGCTGCAACCGCCAGCCAACAGCAGCATCCGTAATATTCTGCCCGCCAAGGTGGTGGAGTGTCTGGATGTGGCAGGGCAGGTTGAGGTGAAGCTGACGGTCGGGGAAAACATTCTCTGGGCGCGGATCACCCCATGGGCACGTGACGATCTGGCGATCAGGCCCGGTCAGTGGTTGTATGCACAGGTCAAGAGCGTGTCGATCAGCCGCGATGGCCCCTCACCCCAACCCTCTCCCACAGGGAGAGGGAGCTATTAGCCCCTGCTCTTTTGGAAGTAAAGAGGTCACCTCAGCAAGCTCGATCGGCTCCCAAAAAGGAGAGAGAGCTATTAGCCCCTGCTCTTTTGGAAGTAAAGAGGTCACCTCAGCAAGCTCGATCGGCTCCTAAAAAGGAGAGGGAGCTATTAGCCCCTGCTCTTTTGGAAATAAAGAGGTCACCTCAGCAAACTCGATCGGTTCCCAAAAAGGAGAGGGAGCTATTAGCCCCTGCTTTTTTGGAAATAAAGAGGTCACCTCAGCAAGCTCGATCGGCTCCCAAAAAGGAGAGGGAGCTATTAGCCCCTGCTCTTTTGGAAAAAAAGAGGTCACCTCAGCAAACTCGATCGGCTCCCAAAAAAGAGAGAGAGCTATTAGCCCCTGCTCTTTTGGAAGTAAAGAGGTCACCTCAGCAAACTCGATCGCCCTCTCAACCAAGCTGAATCTGCCGGTGCTCATGAAGAATCACGATACTTTCAGCCCACTCGATCGGTTCCCTCTCCCTGTGGGAGAGGGTTAGGGTGAGGGGCCTCTTCTGTTAATTCAGCACGTGGGAACGGATCACCTCGGCAATCCCCGGCTGCAGATGATCGGCAATCACCAGATCAGCACGTTCCTTGATGGCATTATCGGCATTACCCATGGCGACGCCCAGCCCAACGGCTTCAAGCATGCTCAGATCGTTGTAGTTGTCACCAAAGGCGACCACCTGATCCATGCTCAACCCCTGTGACTCCACCCACTGCTGCAGGCGTTTGCCCTTGCTGTTGCCGCCTTTGGCAATGTCCACCTGATCGTGCCAGGACCATTCACAGGCCAGGCCCAGCTCTTTTTCTACCATTTCGGCAAAGCTGCGCAGCGCCGGGAGATCGTTGTGTGAAGTGGCAAATTTCCAGATGGCCTGCGCGTCATCCGCCGCCTGCATCAGGCTGTTGACCTGCAACAACGTTGGGCGCTGGGCTACCGGCAAAGTCTCCGACCAGGCCAGAGAACGGATCACATGACCGCTTGTCTCCTGATACAGCATGGCGTCGTCCACATACATCAGGCCGTGAATAGCATTTTGCTTGAGCAGTTGCAGCACCTGCTTGGCCTGCTCTTTTGCCAGCGGATCGGACGCCAGCACCTTTTTCTGCTGGAAGTCGTACAGATAGGTGCCGTTACAGCAAATGGCTGGCGTATCGATTTGCAGTGCCTGGTAGAACGGATGGATAGCCACGTGATGGCGGCCGGTGACCACCACAACCTTTACCCCGGCAGCACGGGCTTCCTCCAGCGCGGCCAGCGACTGCGGTAAGATACGTTTCTGGTTGTCTAGCAAAGTGCCGTCTAAATCGAGGGCAATAACACGGTAGCTCATAGCGGTCTCATTATAGTTAGCAAGAAAATTACCTCGATGGTACACCGGATGACCATTTGATAAAACCACGTAGCCGAGCAGGGTTGCCATGTCACAAATGTCGCGTAAGCTAGAACAAACTGAAACCGGTTACCCTTTCTCATTAAGGAGAGCAAATGAAGCAAATCGTTTATGTCGCCAGCCCGGAAAGCCAACAGATCCACGTGTGGCAGTTAGACGACCAGGGCGCACTGGCGCTGCTGCAAACGGTCGAGGTGGCGGGGCAGGTACAGCCGATGGCGATCCATCCGGACAAGACTCATCTGTATGTTGGGGTACGCCCGGCGTTTGGCATAGTCAGCTATCGTATTGCGGAAGATGGCACGTTGCATGAGGCGGGAATGGCACCGCTGCCAGGCAGCCCGACCCATATTTCCACCGATTTGCAGGGCCGTTTCCTGTTCTCCGCTTCCTACAGCGGCAACTGTGCCAGCATCAGTCCGATTGGCCATGATGGCGTAGTGCTCGCCCCCATCCAGCAAATCGATGGTCTGACCGCACCGCATTCGGCCAATATCGACCCCACCAATCAATTGCTGCTGGTGCCATGCCTGAAAGAGGACCGCATCCGCCTGTTCAATCTGAGCCAGCAAGGCCAACTGACACCACACGGCCAAGAAGCCGTAGCGACGGCAACCGGTGCAGGCCCGCGCCATATGGCATTCCATGGCAACGATAAATTCGCTTACTGCGTCAATGAACTGGATGGCACGGTGGACGTGTTCGCTATCGAAGCCAACGGCGGCAAATATACGCTGGTGCAAAGCCTGGACATGATGCCTGCCGATTTCACCGGCACCCGCTGGGCGGCAGATATCCACCTCACGCCAAACGGCCGTTTCCTGTATACCAGCGATCGCACCGCCAGTATTTTAACCGTATTCAGCGTCTCGGCAGACGGCGGCAGGATTGCGGTGGTTGGCCACCATGCCACTGAAGAGCAGCCGCGTGGTTTCAACATCGATCACAGCGGTCGTTTCGTGATTGCGGCAGGGCAGAAATCTGGCCATATCGGCGTGTATCAGATTGACCAAGACAGCGGTGAGCTGACGGACCTGGCGCGTTATCCGGTGGGCAAAGGCCCTATGTGGGTGAGCGTGCTGGCAAAATAGCGGGTTAAAAATCGGGGCGAGGTGCTTCGCCCCTCAACGTTTCTCAGCTGTATTTTACCGTCAGCGTCGCTTTGCCAAGGCTATGGAAGTGGATGTTAAAACCGACCATTGCACCGCTCGCTTCCGCGTCCACTGGAATGCTTTCCACGTCCAATGCATGAACGGTGAACTGATAACGATGGCTTTCACCCTGCGGCGGAGCCGCGCCACCGTAACCGGCCTTACCAAAATCGGTACGGGTTTGTACTGCGCCAGCCGGTAGCCCCGGTTTGCCGGAACCCGCACCTTGCGGCAGTTCATGCACGTTTGCCGGGATATTGGCGACCACCCAGTGCCACCAGCCGGAGCCGGTAGGGGCATCGGGATCGTAAACCGTGATGGCAAAGCTCTTGGTGCCCGCAGGTGCATCTTCCCAGGCCAGATGAGGGGAGAGGTTGTCCCCGTGGTAGCCCATGCCGTTAAATACCTGCCGTTCAGGCATTTTTGCGCCGTCTTGCAGATCGTTGCTGTACAAACGAAAAGCCATAATGACTCCCAGTTGTCTGAAATACCGAACCCCTAAGCTAGATCGGTTTGCCGACACAATACAACCTTAAAACCGTTACTCCACCGCCGCGGCGATCGCAGCCGTTAGCCGGGTGAGCTGTTCTGGCGTGATGACATAAGGCGGCATCAGGTAGATCAGTTTACCGAAGGGCCGGATCCACACGCCGCGTTCGACAAATCCCCGCTGTAACAACGCTACATCCACCGGCTGATGCATCTCCACCACGCCAATCGCCCCAAGCACCCGCACGTCGGCTACTTTGGGTGATGCCGCCAGCGGTAAGAGCTGCTGTTTAAGCTGTGCCTCAATGGTGGCGACCTGATGTTGCCAGCGATTTTCCTCCAGCAAGGACAGGCTGGCGCAGGCGACGGCGCAGGCCAGCGGGTTGCCCATAAAGGTTGGCCCATGCATAAAGCAGCCTGCCGCCCCGTTGCTGATCGTTTCTGCTATGTGGCGCGTGGTCAGGGTGGCGGAAAGGGTCATATAGCCACCGGTCAGCGCCTTGCCCAGGCAAAGAATATCCGGCACCACGTCTGCATGTTCGCAGGCAAACAGTTTGCCGGTGCGGCCAAAACCGGTGGCGATCTCGTCGGCGATCAGCAGGATCTGGTAGCGATCGCACAGTTCCCGCACGCGTTGCAGATAGGTTGGATGATAGATGCGCATCCCACCTGCTCCTTGCACCACCGGCTCCAGGATCACGGCGGCAATCTCCCCGGCGTGCTGCTCAAGCAACTCGGCAAACGGCACAATATCCTGTTCGTCCCAAGGCTGGTCAAAACGGCACTGCGGTGCGGTGGCAAACAGGTGTGCGGCCAGATAGCCTTGATACAGGCTATGCATGGAGTTGTCCGGATCGCAGACCGACATTGCGCCAAAGGTATCGCCATGATAGCCGTGGCGTAAGGTCAGGATCCGCTGCCGCCTTTCGCCACGGGCCTGCCAATATTGCAGCGCCATCTTTAGAGCTACCTCGACCGCCACCGAGCCAGAATCTGCCAGGAACACGCACTGCAAGGCTTCCGGCGTCATTGCTACCAGTTTGCGGCACAGTTCAATCGCGGCGGGATGAGTGATGCCGCCGAACATCACGTGCGACATTTTCTCCAACTGCTGTACGGCCGCCTGATTCAACTGTGGATGATTGTAACCATGGATCGCCGCCCACCAGGAAGACATGCCATCCACCAGCAGGCGGCCATCGTCCAGTTGCAGTTCGACACCGCTGGCGGACACCACTGGATAGCAAGGCAAGGGTTGGGTCATGGAGGTGTAAGGGTGCCAGATGTGGCGTCGATCGAATTCAATATCGCAGGGAGAAACAGACATTAACCGTAAACCAAATTTTAATAGAATGGTTGACAGTATAATCGCAAACTCTACACTGACGACACTTTTTTCCCTTTTGGAGACGCCGTAAATGGCCGACCGCATTCGCTGGACAGTGGGGCAAGCCCAGGCCCTGTTTGATAAACCCTTACTCGAACTGCTGTTCGAAGCACAAACCGTTCACCGCCAACATTTTGATCCGCAACAGGTGCAGGTCAGCACGCTGCTGTCGATCAAAACCGGTGCCTGCCCGGAAGACTGCAAGTACTGCCCGCAAAGTTCGCGCTATAAAACCGGCCTGGAATCCGAACGGCTGATGCAGGTGGAACAGGTGCTGGAATCGGCGCGCAAGGCCAAAGCGGCTGGTTCCAGCCGTTTCTGTATGGGAGCGGCCTGGAAAAACCCGCACGAGCGCGATATGCCTTATCTGCAACAGATGGTGCAGGGCGTCAAAGCGATGGGGATGGAAACCTGCATGACGCTGGGTACGCTGGATGGCGCGCAGGCAGAACGGCTGGCCGAAGCGGGGCTGGATTATTACAACCATAACCTGGACACCTCGCCGGAATTCTACGGCAACATCATCACCACCCGCAGCTATCAGGAACGCCTGGATACCCTGGATAAGGTGCGTAACGCCGGGATCAAAGTCTGCTCCGGTGGGATTGTCGGATTGGGTGAAACGGTACGTGACCGTGCTGGGTTGTTGGTGCAACTGGCCAATCTGCCCAAGCCGCCGGAGAGCGTGCCGATCAATATGCTGGTGAAGGTGAAAGGCACGCCGTTGGCCGATAATGACGACGTCGATCCGTTCGACTTTATCCGCACCATTGCCATTGCCCGCATCATGATGCCCACGTCCTACGTCCGCCTGTCGGCAGGCCGTGAACAGATGAGCGAGCAGACCCAGGCGATGTGCTTTATGGCCGGGGCCAACTCCATCTTCTATGGCTGCAAGTTGCTGACCACGCCCAACCCGGAAGAGGACAAGGATCTGCAACTGTTCCGCAAGCTGGGTCTGAATCCGCAGCAAACCGCCACCGAACAGGGTGACAATCAGCAGCAGCAGGTGCTGACCGAGCAGTTGCTGCACGCCGATACCGCCGAATTCTACAACGCGGCGCTGTAATGAGCTGGCAGCAACGGATCGAACAGGCGCTGGAGGAGCGGCAAGGAGCCGCTGCTTATCGGCAACGGCAGGTGAATCAGGGCGGTAATGGCCGCTATCTGCAACTTGACGGCCAGCGCTATGTGAATTTTTCCGGCAACGACTATCTGGGCCTTAGCCAGCATCCCGAGGTGATTGCCGCCTGGCAGCAGGGGGCACAACGTTACGGCGTGGGCAGCGGCGGTTCCGGCCACGTCACCGGTTTTTGCCATGCTCATCGTCAGTTGGAGCAGCAACTGGCGGAGTGGCTCGGCTACCCGCGTGCGCTGTTGTTTATTTCCGGCTATGCGGCCAATCAGGCATTGCTGGCAGCCCTGATGCAGGCCGACGATCGCATTCTGGCGGATAAGCTCAGCCACGCCTCCTTATTGGAAGCGGCCACTCACTCACCGGCACAACTGCGGCGTTTTCGGCATAACCAACCCCAGGCGTTGGCCACCTTGCTGCAAAAAGAGTGTGCAGGCCAGCAGTTGGCGATCACCGAAGGGGTGTTCAGCATGGACGGCGATAGCGCACCGTTGGCCGAACTACATCGGTTAACGCAGCAGGCGGGTGCCTGGCTGATGGTGGATGATGCGCACGGTATTGGCGTACGTGGCGAACAGGGACGCGGCAGCTGCTGGCAACAAGGGGTGCGCCCGGAGGTGCTGGTCGTGACCTTTGGCAAGGCATTCGGTGTCAGCGGTGCCGCGATCCTCTGCGATGAACCGTTGGCGGAGTATTTGTTGCAATTCGCCCGCCATCTGATTTACAGCACCGCGATGCCGCCCGCTCAAGCCTGTGCCTTGCAGGCGGCGTTAGGCTGTATTCAGCAAGGAGATGGATTACGTGATCGGCTGCAGAAACACATCCAGCATTTTCGTGCCGGGGTGGCGGGTCTGCCGTTAACGCTAACCGCGTCGGATACCGCTATCCAACCGTTGTTGGTGGGGGATAACCAACAGGCGCTGGATTTGGCGCAGCGCTTGCGCGAGCAGGGGTTGTGGGTCAGTGCCATCCGTCCGCCGACGGTGCCACCAGGAGGTGCGCGGTTACGTATTACGCTCACCGCTGCACATCAGCCACAGGATATCGATCGCTTGCTGGAGGTATTGCATGACGTCTGCCATTGAAATGGTGAACAAGCAGGCGGTGGCGGCAGCCTTCAGCCGGGCAGCAGCGAGCTACGATGCCGCAGCGGTGCTGCAACGGGAGGTTGGTGAACGCTTACTGGGTATGGGGCTGTCTCATCCAGGCCAACAGGTATTGGATGCCGGTTGTGGTACGGGTTATTTCAGCCGTCGCTGGCGTGAGTTGGGCAAGCAGGTCAGTGCGCTGGATCTGGCTCCGGGCATGCTGGCTTTTGCCCGCCAGCAGCAAGCGGCGGATCGCTATCTGTTGGGGGATATCGAACACATTCCTTTGCCAACCGCCTCGGTGGATATCTGTTTTAGCAGTCTGGTGGTGCAGTGGTGCAGCGATCTCCCTCTTGCGCTGGCTGAATTGTATCGCGTGACGCGGCCCGGTGGACTGATCCTGTTTTCTACTCTGGCGCAAGGGGCTTTGCACGAGTTAGGCGACGCCTGGCAGCAAGTGGATGGCGAGCGTCATGTTAATGATTTCCTGCCGTCAACTCAGATCGCTGCCGCCTGTCATCCCTACCGGCACCAGCTTACGGCAGATTGGCAAACGCTCAGTTATCCCGACGTGATGACGCTGATGCGATCGCTAAAGGGCATCGGTGCGACTCACCTGCATCAAGGGCGTGAGGCCGGTCTGCTTTCCCGCCAGCGGCTTGCCGCGTTGCAGGCTGCCTATCCTTGTCGGGACGGGCAGTTTCCCCTCAGTTATCATCTGGTTTATGGAGTGATTTATCGTGATTAAGCGCTGGTTCGTTACCGGAACCGACACCGAAGTGGGTAAAACCGTGGCCAGCAGTGCCTTGCTACAGGCCGCCTGTGCGGCGGGATGGACATGTGCTGGCTATAAACCGGTGGCGTCAGGCAGTGAGATGACCGATGAAGGGTTACGCAACGGCGATGCGTTGGCGTTACAGAGGAATAGCAGCGTAGCGCTGGATTACGCCGTAGTGAACCCTTACACCTTTGCCGAACCGACCTCGCCGCATATCGTCAGCCAGGCCGAAGGGCGGCCCATCTCGCTGGTACGGCTTTCTGCTGGTTTACGTCATCTTGAACAGCAAGCCGATTGGCTGTTGGTAGAGGGTGCAGGCGGTTGGTTCACCCCGCTTTCTGAGCATGACACTTTTGCCGACTGGGTACAGCAGGAGCAACTGTCGGTGATCCTGGTGGTGGGCATCAAGCTGGGCTGCATCAATCATGCTCTATTGACTGCGCTGGCGATCCAACAGTCAGGTCTGACCCTGGCAGGCTGGATCGCCAATGACGTCACTCCGCCGGGAAAACGCCATCAAGAGTACCTTGCCACTCTTTGCCGCCTATTGCCCGCGCCCCTGTTGGGCGAGATCCCACATTTACCGCAGGTAGAGCAGCAGGCATTGGGACAGTATCTCGATTTAACCAGGTTGAACCCTTAGCCTGATGGCCCACGGAGGGGCCAGGATCACTCCGTCAGATAGGCATCAATCAGCCCCTCATCCAACTGCCCCAGCGTGCCATTGGCCACGTTACGGCCTTTATCCATCAGACAGAAGCGGTCAGCCAGATGGCGGGCAAAGGGGAGTTGGTGCTCAACCAGCAGAATGGTCATGCCCAACTCCTGATTCAGCTTACGGAGCACCTGGCCGATCTCCGTCGCCAGGGAAGGTGACATACCGGCGGTTGGCTCATCCAGGATCAGCAGTTCCGGTTCCAGCATCAGAGCGCGGCCTAATGCCAATTGTTGTTGCTCACTTTGGCACAGGTCGCCCGCACGGCGCATACGCATCGCCTGCAACCGGGGGAACAGGCTGTAAATGATGGGCGGAATACGGCGAGTTTTGTCACGCCCGGCCAGCAAGGCCACCTGCAGGTTCTCTTCTACGCTCAACTGGGAAAATATTTGCCGCCCTTGTGGCACGTAACCAATGCCCAGTAACGCCCGGTTTTCTACCGGCTGTGGCAACAGGTTTTGCGGTGGCTCATCCGCCAACTGCCAGGTCATACTGCCGCTGACGATCGGCAGGTGTCCCATGATGCAATTGATCAGCGTGGTTTTGCCCACCCCATTGCGGCCAAGCAACAAAGTACATTGCCCGCGAGGCAACTCAAGGCTGACATCCCACAGCGTATGCCGTTGCCCATAATACTGATTTACCGCTCGTAAGCTTAACATTTGGCATCTCCTCCAAGACCGATATTCACTTATGGATAACGTTGACCGCAGCAAGCGGTGTCTTTCCCGGGTGTGGCAAATGCCGTGCTGATTATCCTGATCGCGGTTCAGGCTAAAAATTATAAAACGGCCGCTACCGGTCGTTTGGTGGCTCTAAGGGGGATTTTTGGTATGCAATGAGAAGATAACCGGGCTGGTTCCGGCCGGTTTTAGTCAGAATTTGCCGGTTCTTCCGCAAGGTGATGCCCCGAACTGGGAAATGCAATTCCCAGGCCATCAGGCGTTGCGCAACAAAAAAGGCGGCTTGTTATTGTTTTGTTAACTTATTTGGACCCGATGCACAAGGGCTCAGACAGGGCAACAAGGTTAACTTGGGCGTTTTTTGCACCGTTACCGTGCGGCATGGCAAGCTGTTGGTGCAAGCCCTAAAGGTTGTTGCCGCAACTTGCAACCCCTGAAAAGCAAAATAGCTAAAAGAGCGTTTTCGTTATCATGGCTTTTAGCATTAATCGGCATAACCAAAGCAGAATTATTGTAAAAAAATAACTAAAAAACCGGCTCCGTTGACGTTTCATTGGGAAAAGCGTTCTTTCCACAACTCCCGTCCCCATTGGGGTAGTGAGAGTTATCCACTATTCCTGTGGATAACCTTGTGCATTATACTTAGAAAAGCGGTGTGAACAGAGAGCGGGCGCGGGTTGTGCGCAGGTTGTCCGCATTCTCGTCTTTTTATTAAATAAATTTAATATCAACAGGTTAATTAAAATCAAGCCAATGGATATCGTTAACGCGTCGATAAGCGATTTTTCAGCGCAATCACGGCCAAAAGTTAATTCGTGACGCAATCTGGGGATAACAGGGTGATTGACAATAAAAATGTCATGGTATTGTCACCTTGCCGGTGCGTTCGCGCCCCGTTAACGTACGCGATAGCGTAAATCCGCTTGAAGCTGGTTTTATATCCAGTATCATGGGCACTGGCGGAAATCTTCCGGTCTTTCCATAATTAGGCCGCTACCGTCTGGCCACAAACCTGAAAGATGATGGGGATATGAGCAAACATTTCAAACTGCATTCCGAATTCAAACCGGCCGGCGATCAGCCGCAAGCCATCCAAAAGCTGGAAGAGGGCCTGGAAGACGGCCTGGCGCATCAAACGCTGCTGGGCGTGACCGGCTCGGGTAAAACCTTTACCATCGCCAATGTGATCGCCGATCTCAACCGGCCTACCATGGTGCTGGCGCCCAACAAGACCCTGGCGGCGCAGCTGTATGGCGAGATGAAAGAGTTCTTTCCCGAGAATGCGGTGGAATATTTTGTCTCCTACTACGATTACTACCAGCCAGAAGCCTATGTGCCAAGCTCCGATACCTTTATCGAGAAAGATGCCTCGGTCAACGAGCATATCGAGCAGATGCGCCTGTCGGCCACCAAAGCGCTGCTGGAGCGTCGTGACGTGGTGGTAGTGGCTTCGGTTTCCGCGATCTACGGCCTGGGCGATCCGGATCTGTACCTGAAAATGATGCTGCACCTGACCAAGGGCATGATCATCGATCAGCGTTCGATCCTGCGCCGTCTGGCCGAACTGCAATATACCCGTAACGATCAGGCTTTCCAGCGCGCCACCTTCCGCGTGCGTGGTGAAGTGATCGACATTTTCCCGGCGGAATCGGACGAGCTGGCGCTGCGCGTTGAGCTGTTCGACGAAGAGGTCGAACGCCTGTCGCTGTTCGATCCGCTAACCGGCCAGATTGAGCAGGTGGTGCCGCGCTTTACCATCTACCCCAAATCTCACTACGTCACCCCGCGTGAACGTATCGTGCAGGCGATGGAAGAGATCAAGGTGGAACTGGCTCAGCGGCGCAAGGTGCTGCTGGAAAACAACAAACTGTTGGAAGAACAGCGGTTGACGCAGCGTACCCAGTTCGATCTGGAAATGATGAACGAGTTGGGTTACTGCTCCGGTATCGAAAACTACTCGCGCTATCTTTCCGGGCGCGGCGAGGGCGAGCCACCGCCAACCCTGTTCGACTACCTGCCGGCAGATGGATTGCTGGTCGTGGATGAATCCCACGTCACCATCCCGCAGATTGGCGGCATGTTCAAAGGCGACCGCTCGCGTAAAGAGACGCTGGTGGAGTACGGCTTCCGTCTGCCTTCGGCGCTGGATAACCGGCCGATGCGTTTTGAAGAGTTTGCCGCTGCGGCACCGCAGACCATCTACGTGTCCGCCACGCCGGGCAAATATGAGCTGGAGAAATCCGGCGGCGATATTATCGATCAGGTGGTGCGCCCAACCGGCCTGCTGGATCCGATCGTGGAAGTGCGCCCTGTCGCCACTCAGGTGGACGATCTGCTTTCCGAGATCCGCAAGCGCGTTGCCATCAACGAGCGCGTACTGGTCACCACGTTGACCAAACGCATGGCAGAAGACCTGACGGAATACCTGGAAGAACACGGGGAGCGGGTGCGTTATCTGCACTCGGACATCGATACGGTAGAACGTGTCGAAATCATCCGTGATTTGCGTCTGGGCGAGTTTGACGTGCTGGTGGGCATCAACCTGTTAAGGGAAGGTCTGGACATGCCTGAGGTGTCGCTGGTGGCTATCCTGGACGCAGACAAAGAAGGGTTCCTGCGTTCCGAGCGCTCACTGATCCAGACCATTGGCCGAGCGGCGCGTAACCTCAATGGTAAAGCAATCCTGTATGGCGACAGGATCACCGATTCCATGGCCAAGGCGATCGGCGAAACGGAACGCCGCCGTGCCAAGCAGCAGGCGCATAACGAAGCCAACGGTATCGTACCTCAGGGCCTGAACAAGAAGGTTTCGGATATTCTGCAGCTTGGGCAACCAAGCAGCCGTGGTAAGCATAAAGGGAAGGGCAAAGCGGCAGAAAGCGCGGCGCAATACCAGTTGCTCACCCCCAAAGCGCTGGAACATAAAATCCAGGAGTTGGAGGCACAGATGTATTCCCATGCACAGAATCTGGAGTTCGAACAGGCCGCTGCGGTGCGTGATGAAATCCACCAGCTGCGCGAGCAGTTTATCGCGCTATCATAGTGAACCTGAGGGGGCGTGCTAAGCGCGCCCCGGTAAATTTTCTTGCCGTACGCCCGTTTGCTGATTAAGGTGTGCGCCCCAAGTATCGAGACGAGTAGCCGCCATGACCGCAACCCCATCCAAAGACCCGTTACACGGCATTACGCTGGAGCAACTGCTGAACAAGCTGGTAGCCCAATATGGCTGGAACGGGTTGGCAGAGCGTATTCGCATCAACTGCTTCAGCAGCGATCCGAGCATCAAATCCAGCCTCAAGTTCTTGCGCCGCACCCCGTGGGCACGTAAGCAGGTGGAAGATCTCTACATCGACAGCGTTAGCGATAATCCTTGGCTCCGTGGTCAAGATTAATTGCGGCTAGCTAGCTGCACCAACGCGGTATCCAGCGCCTGACGTAATAGCTGGCGATCGTGGCGATACGGGATATCGCTGGCTTCCAGCGGTTGTTGCACCACAATGCGATCCTGGATGGCGCTGGTATCCACAGCCGGGCCAACGATCACCGTGTCAATCATTTTACGGCCGATCTTCTCTTCCATCAGCGCCAGTTTGTCTTGCAGCGTCAGTGCGGCTGCGGCGACGCTCAGCTCGCGGCCCAGGTTACCGATATACACCATATTGGCGCTGCTGCGACGCAGGGCCTGAGTCAGATCCTCAAGCAGCAACAGTGGCATCAGGCTGGTAAGAAAACTGCCCGGCCCGATCAGGATCAGATCGGCCTGCGCGATTGCTTCAACCGCTTCACGGGTGGCGTGTACCGGCGGGGAGAGCATCAGCTCTTGCGGCATGATCCTCAATTGATCGATATTGACTTCACCGTAGACCTGGTGCCCCTCATGATCGTGGGCCATCAGATCGACCGGCTGTTCCGACATCGGGATCAGCGCCGCGTCGATCTTCAGCAGACTACGCACCAGATTGATCGCCTCCAGCGGGCGCACGCTCAGGTGATCCAAGGCTTTCAGCATCAGATTCCCCAGGTTATGTCCCGCCAGCTCCCCGTTGCCGCTAAAACGGTATTCAAACATCGCCGAGGCGACGCTAGGCTCGGTAATCAGCTGATTGAGGCAATTACGGGTGTCACCCCAGGCAATGCCGCCTTCAGAACGGCGGATGCGGCCGGTAGAACCGCCGTTATCGGTAGTGGTGACAATGCCGGTCAGGCGAGAGCCCAACGACGACAGTGAGGACATCACACGGCCAAGACCGTGACCACCACCTAATGCCACGACGCGATCAAGATCGGCCAGGGTACGGTTGCGCATAAAATTCCTTAACTCTGGGTAGGTAGACTGCCTGCATAAAGTAGCGTATTTGGCACAAAAACGCGATAAAGAGTGCGATTTGCGTGATTCTGGTCAATTCGTTGGCGTAACGGTTGTTTATTATGGTTATCCAGACTTGAGAAAGTGAAAAATCGCTGTATACACAACTATATAGCGTGAATCCACATTGGCTATCGCGGTTGTTTAGCGCTAGAATTCTCTGGAAAACCACGGTTTCGTCCCGGCTACTTGAGGTAGTGGGGATGGGATCAAAACTCCTAGCCTTGGTACCTACGTTGTTCTTTGGAGCGATAGGGTATCCTGGCCGTGGCGAAGTCAGCCACCAGGGTGCAGAGTGGAAACGCTCGCATCTCCCGTATTTGGAAGGTGTTACAGGTGCCGCAACTTATTGATGCTTTTGAGCGCAAATTCTACTATTTGCGCCTATCGATCACCGACGTGTGTAACTTTCGTTGCACCTACTGTCTGCCGGATGGTTATAAACCGAGCGGCAGCCCCAAGACCTTCCTCTCTCTGGATGAAATTCGGCGCGTCAGCCGTGCCTTTGCCGAACTGGGTACCGAAAAGGTACGCCTGACCGGCGGTGAGCCTTCTCTACGCCGCGATTTTACCGACATTATTGCCGCCGTGCGCGAAAACCCGGCGATCCGAACCCTGGCTGTAACCACCAACGGCTATCGTCTGGCGCGTGATGTGGCCAGTTGGCGCGATGCGGGCCTCACGGCGATTAACGTCAGCGTAGACAGCCTTGACGCACGCCAGTTTCATGCCATCACCGGCCAGGACAAGTTCCGCCAGGTGATGGAGGGCATCGATGCCGCCTTTACCGCCGGTTACAGCAAGGTGAAGGTGAATGCGGTGCTGATGCGTGATGTCAATCACCAGCAACTGGGCAGCTTCCTTAACTGGATCAAGGATCGGCCAATCCAGCTGCGGTTTATCGAGCTGATGGAAACCGGCGATGGCAGCGATCTGTTCCGCAAGCACCATGTGTCTGGCGAAGTGATCCGCCTGCAGTTGGAGCAGCAGGGCTGGCAGCGGCAAGTCCGTGGCCGCAGCGATGGCCCGGCGCAGGTATTCAGCCACCCGGATTATCAGGGCGAGATAGGGCTGATCATGCCGTACGAAAAAGATTTCTGTGCCAGTTGCAACCGCCTGCGGGTTTCCGCCATCGGCAATCTGCATCTGTGCCTGTTTGGTGAGCAAGGGATTACCCTGCGCGATCTGCTGGCGGATGACGGCCAGTTGGAACAGCTGAAAATGCGCATTCAAAGCGGGCTGCAAACCAAAAAGCAGACCCACTTCCTGCATCAGGGTAATAGCGGTCTCACGCAGAACCTATCGTTTATCGGTGGTTAGACTTGACTCGAACGGTCCCAACGCCCTCAGGGGGAGGGGCTTTCGACAATAAGGAGCAAAATACACCATGAGCCAAACCAGCAGTGAATTTATTGCGGCAAAGATTGCCATTCTGACCGTTTCGGATCGCCGCACTGAAGCGGAAGATACCTCCGGGCAATATCTACAGGAAGCCGCACAGGAAACCGGCCATCAGGTGGTGGCGCGTGCCTTGGTCAAAGACAATATTTATCAGATCCGTGCGCAGGTTTCCGCATGGATTGCCAGCGATGACGTGCAGGCCGTGTTGATTAACGGTGGCACCGGCTTTACCTCCGGGGACAATACGCCAGAAGCGCTATTGCCGCTGTTTGACCGCGAAGTAGAAGGGTTCGGCGAACTGTTCCGCATGGTGTCATACGAAGAGATCGGCACCGCGACCCTCCAGTCCCGCGCCTTGGCCGGTATTGCCAACCAGACGGTGATCTTCGCCATGCCGGGCTCTACCCGCGCCTGTCGTACCGCCTGGGAACGCATTATTGAAGAACAGTTGGACGCGCGCCATCGCCCGTGCAACTTCTTACCCCATTTGAAGAAATAATCCATGACGCAGCTAACCCACATTAACGCCGCTGGCGAGGCCCATATGGTCGATGTCTCTACCAAAGCGGAGACGGTACGTGAAGCCCGTGCCGAGGCCTTTGTAGAAATGCAGGCGGCAACGCTGGCGATGATTATCGACGGCAGCCACCACAAAGGCGACGTATTCGCTACGGCGCGTATTGCCGGAATTCAGGCGGCGAAGCGCACCTGGGAACTGATCCCCCTTTGCCACCCGCTGATGTTGAGCAAGGTGGAAGTACAGCTCGAAGCGCAGCCGGAATTTAACCGCGTGCGTATCGAAACCTGCTGCCGTTTGACCGGGAAAACCGGGGTTGAAATGGAGGCGTTGACCGCCGCTTCAGTGGCCGCGCTCACCATCTACGACATGTGCAAAGCGGTACAGAAAGATATGGTAATTGGCCCGGTGCGGCTGCTGGCAAAAAGCGGCGGCAAGTCCGGTGATTTTAAGGTGGGATCATGATCACTATTCTGTTTTTCGCGCAGGTGCGTGAACTGGTCGGCACCAGCACGCTGAGCCTTCCGGCGCAGTACCTTACGGTTGAAGAGCTGCGTAAGTCGCTGTGCGAGCGTGGCGATCGTTGGGCGCTGGCGCTGGAGTCCGGAAAATTGCTGATGGCGGTAAACCAATCGCTGGTGGACGCAGAGCATCCGCTGCATGCCGGTGATGAAGTCGCTTTCTTTCCACCGGTAACCGGAGGTTAACAGTGGAAAATACTCGTATCCGCGTTGGCCAGGCAACCTTTAGCGTAGGTGAAGAGTACCAGTGGCTGGCACAGTGTGATGATGACGGCGCAGTGGTGACTTTTACCGGCAAGGTACGCAATCACAATCTGGGGGATGACGTCAGTGCGCTGTCGTTGGAGCATTACCCTGGCATGACTGAAAAAGCCCTGGAAGAGATCGTTGCACAAGCACGTGCTCGTTGGCCATTACAGCGGGCAACGGTGATCCATCGCATCGGCGATCTCTTTCCTGGTGATGAAATTGTGTTTGTCGGCGTGACCAGCGCTCATCGCAGCATGGCCTTCGAGGCGGCACAATTTATTATGGATTACCTGAAAACCCGAGCTCCCTTCTGGAAACGTGAGGCGACCGGGCAGGGAGAGCGCTGGGTAGAGGCCCGCGATACGGATAAACAAGCCGCCAAGCGGTGGTAAATCGCGCCTCAACAGCGGAAATAAATCAATACCTTTGTCCGTTTCGCGCGGTGTTTTCTGTGGTACGCTTATTATTGGCAGGGGAAGTTCCCCGAAACTTGGCTCACATGTAAAAGGTAACCGTCATGGACCGATATCCACGTAATGGTTCGATCGTTGAACGTGCCAACAGCGGCATTCAGGCTTATATGGCACAGGTGTATGGCTGGATGACCTGTGGCTTGCTGTTGACCGCATTTGTTTCCTGGTATGCAGCGCATACGCCTGCGATCATCAACTTTATTTTCTCCAGTCAGATCACCTTCTTTGGGTTGATTATCCTGCAGTTGGGGCTGGTGTTTGTGATTTCCGGCATGGTTAACCGCCTGAGCGGCACCGTGGCGACCGGGCTATTTATGCTCTACTCGGCGTTGACCGGGTTGACGCTATCGAGCATCTTTATTGCCTACACCTATAGTTCGATCGCCAGCACCTTCGTGGTCACCGCGGGTATGTTCGGTGCAATGAGCCTGTACGGCTACACCACCAAACGCGATTTGAGCGGTTTCGGCAGCATGCTGTTTATGGGGCTGATTGGTATTGTGCTGGCGTCACTGGTGAACATCTGGCTGAAAAGCCCGGCACTGATGTGGGCGATCACCTATATCGGCGTGCTGGTATTTGTGGGCCTGACGGCGTATGACACCCAGAAGCTGAAAGCGATGGGTGAACAGCTGAATGCCGATGATAAAGACAGCTTCCGCAAATACGCTATCGTTGGCGCATTGACGCTGTATCTCGACTTTATCAACCTGTTCCTGATGCTGCTACGTATCTTCGGTAACCGCCGCTAATACGCTAAGCTCAGCAATAAATATCTGGCCCCGTTTTAACACGGGGCTTTTTTTCAGGATTTTTCTTGTCACGGGTTGAAAATTATAACCTTGACATCTATAAGGTTTTTTTGTTGAATACCCGCTCGATAGGGAGGGTAAAAGTCATATATGTCTTTTACTTAGAATGACAACAATATGGATTATGAAAAATTATCATGGATAAAACCGAATTAAGTCAAAAATGGAAGGATCGTTTTGCTTTTTTTGACAGCGTAGGTGGGGATATTACCTCTGCACAATACAGAGAGGAACTCAAGAAAATAAAATTTTTCGGTCGCAATAAGTATGCTTTTAATTTTTATGCGTTTTTCTTTGGTGTCATCTATTTCTGTATTCTTGGCCTATGGAAGAAGGGCCTGGTGCTGTTTGGTACGGCTATAGCGCTAAATGTGATATTTATAATTATTGAGGCAGGGACAGCAACGAATCTTGATCCTGCGATCCGCGCTATCAATATTTCCTATGCAATTACTGGTGCCATGGTGGCCAACTACGCCTACTATCTCAAAGAAGTCAAAGGGTTGGATGGTTGGAATCCTATTGAAGGCTTTACCAAGAAATCAGCAGCAAAAATCGCAAAATCCTGATTATAGACATTGCTGGTCAATGAATATTTGAACGGTTAAGCGGGCAGGGCAATCAACCAGATATTGCCCTGCATATTTTAAACCTGGCTGGTTTGAAAAGACGCTATTATTACAATAAGATAAAGTGCAAAGCTTACTAAAACGATAAACATTGCTAGCAATGCTGACCACTTTAATCTGGATTTAAATAGTCCAACCAAAGCAAAGCAAAATACCAGGATATTGATCGTCATATTGATGAAGCAGAGGATACTTATTGTGAGATCGATCCACTCCGCCGTTTCGTCAGGCACGAAAGAGGCTACCATGAGTATAATGACCAAGGCTAACAGATTGAACCAGGCCATCTTCAGCCCAAAACGCACCATGCTGTCAAAAGTGTTGTCCTTCACTATCGCCGATTCCGTCAAATCGCCCTCCATAAGCAATTAAATTACAGTACGCATATTCTACGCATTCTTTTTACGGTTTAACATCAGTTCCAGCAGCGTAACCAGCGCTTTCAGAATGATGAGAACTTTATAGGGGTTGCCCTTCATTGTTAGATGTGGGCTGCCTCACTCTGGCTAGAGTCACCAACTCAGTGCCGGAAAGTAAAAAAAACCGACCTCACCCGTCGGTTTTTTTACGTCTGCTATTCAGGCAATCTTGCGCCGGAACATGGCATAGGCCGCGCTGCCGGTGGTGGCGGTGATCACCAACAGCGGCCACAGGCTGTGCCAGATAATGCCGAAGCCAGCATCCTTGAGGTAGATCTGCTTGGTGATATCGGTGAAGTGGCGGATAGGGTTGGCCCAGGTGAGATGCTGAAGCCAAACCGGCATATTCTCCACCGGTGAGACATAGCCGGAAAGCAGTATCGCTGGCATCATAAACACAAACACCCCGATAAACGCCTGCTGCTGCGTCGCGCACAGCGAAGAAATCAGCAGCCCGAAGCCCACCAAAGACAGCCCGTAAACCAGCATGGTGCCGTAGAACAGCAGCAAAGAACCGGCAAACGGGATCTGGTAGGCAAAGATACCGATTAACAGCACGATCGAAGCCTGGAAGGTGGCAATGATCAGAGCCGGTACCGCTTTGCCGATAAAAATCTGCCAGGTGGTTAAAGGCGAAACCAACAGCTGTTCCAACGTGCCTTGCTCACGTTCCCGCGCCACGGAAAGCGAGGTTACGATCAACACACCGATAGTGGTGATCATTGCGATCAGCGAAGGCACCACGAACCATTTGTAATCCAGATTCGGGTTATACCAGTTGCGCACCACCAGTTCGCTGTTGTTGGGTTTGGCCCGCTGCCCGATCAGCTCATTTTGATAGTCCTGCACGATCTGTTGCACATAGTTGGCGGCGATCTGCGCGCTGTTGGAGTTACGGCCATCGAGGATCAACTGCAACGGGGCGGTATTACCGCTGGCGATATCCCGTGAGAAGTTGGCCGGGAAGCGAACCAGCAGCAGCGCCTGCTGATTATCAATGGTGGTTCTTATCTCCTGCGGGCTGCGCAGCAACAGCACGTGAGAAAAGGCTTTGGCCTTGGCAAGGCGTTGAGTCAGCTCAATGGAGTGCTGGCCGCTGTCCTCGCTGTACACCGCGATGGTGGCGTTGGTGACTTCCAGCGTGGCGGCGAATGGGAACAGCACCACCTGCAACAACACCGGCATAATCAGGATCGCGCGGGTCTGCGGATCGCGCAGTAGCGACTGCATTTCTTTAACGATCAACGTCCAGAGACGGTGAAACATGGCTTCCCCTTAATCCAGCCGCCGCTGGGTTTTCCAGGCCGTCAGGCCGATAAACACCACCGCCGAGGCGATCAAAAACAGCAGGTTAATCACCAGCACGGTGCCGATATTGCCCGCCAGGAACAGCGTTTGCAGCGTACTGACAAAGTAGCGCGCCGGAATGATATAGGTCACCGCACGTACCACGGCGGGCATGCTGTCGATCTGGAAGATAAAGCCAGACAGCATAATTGAAGGCAAAAAGGCGGCGTTCAGGGCCACCATTGCCGCGTTAAACTGGTTGCGGGTAATGGTCGAGATTAACAGCCCCATGCCGAGCGTGCTGGCCAGGAACAGGCTGCTGATCACCAACAGCAACAGCAGGGAGCCACGGTAGGGCACGCCGAGCACAAATACCGAAACCACCATACACAGCACCATGGCGATCATGCCCAGGAAATAGTACGGCACCAGTTTGGACAGCAGCAGCTCGCTGCGCGTGACCTGGGTGGAAAGCAGTGCCTCCATGGTGCCACGCTCCCATTCGCGGGCGATCACCAACGAGGTCAGAATGGCACCGATCACCGTCATGATAATGGTGATGGCTCCTGGAATAATAAAGTGCTGGCTGATGGCCGCCGGGTTAAACCAATAGCGCATCTGAACTTCAATCAGCGGCTTGTCATCACGCCCCAGATCGGTGGCACGCTGTTGCTGCCAGATTTGCCAGATCCCTTGGGTATAGCCTTGCACAAAGTTGGCGGTATTGGGCTCGCTGCCGTCGGTAATCACCTGCAACGGTGCTCGGTCGTTGGGCCTTGCCAAATGCTCGGCAAAATCGCTGGGGATCACCACCAGGCCGCGAATGCTGCCAGCCTGCATCATTTGGATCAATTGTTGGCGGTTATCGCTGACGGTCGGTTCAATATAGGGTGAGCCGATAAAGGCATTGGCCAGATCGCGGGCCTCTTCGCTTTGCTGTTCCATCAGGATCCCCAGCCGCAGCTTGCTGGAATCCAGGTTGATGCCGTAGCCAAAGATAAACAGCAGCATCAGTGGAATGACAAAAGCAATCAGCCCGCTGCTGGGATCGCGCAGGATCTGCCGGGTTTCTTTCAGGCATAACGCCCGCAGCCGCCGCCAGGAAAAGCCGTTGTCGCTGCTCATGCTGTCTCCTCCCGATCGTAGCCCTGCACCAGTTCGATAAACGCCTGCTCCATCGAAGGGTTGGGATTTTGCTCGCTGGCTACCTGCTGCTTGAGATCGTCCGGCGTGCCAGCGGCGATGATTTTGCCGCGATATACCAGGCCGATGCGATCGCAGTATTCCGCTTCATCCATAAAGTGGGTGGTGACCATCACCGTCACGCCTTTATCCACCATGCCGTTGATGTGCAGCCAGAACTCGCGCCGGGTCAGGGGATCGACACCCGAGGTGGGCTCATCAAGAAACAGAATATCCGGCTCATGCATCAGCGCACAGGCCAGAGCCAGCCGCTGTTTGAAACCGAGCGGTAGCGAATCCGGCGTTTGGTTGAGGATCGGGGCGAAGTTGAAGGCACGAGACATTTCGTCGATTTTATCGCGCTGGCTCTTGCCGCTCAGTCCATAAACGCCGGAGAAAAATTTCAGGTTCTGCGCCACCGTCAGGTTGCCATACAGCGAAAACTTCTGCGCCATATAGCCCAGATGCTGGCGCGCCTTGCCCGAGCTGGTTTTTAGATCCATCCCCAGCACCAGCGCTTTGCCATCGCTAGGCACCAGCAGGCCACACATCATCTTGAAAGTGGTGGACTTGCCTGCGCCGTTGGGGCCAAGCAGGCCAAAAATCTCGCCGCGCTGCACCTTGAAATCGACATGGTCGGTGGCTGCAAAGTCACCGAATTTTTTGGTCAAGCCCTGCGCTTCGATCACCGTTTCCGAGCTGTCGCCCGTGACCGTGGGCATGATCTCGGCCAGGGCGGATTTGCTGTTCGGGCCGCCGCCCAGCAGATCGATAAACGCATCCTCAAAACGTGGTTCGGCCTCGGTTAATTCGGCCTGTGGCAGATCCAGATCTCGCAATACTTGCTGATGATCTTCATCCGGTTTCAGGATCAGCCGCAGATATTTCCCCTGGATCACGCCGTCGCTGACCGCTGGCAGACAGATCGCTCGTTGCAACAGCGCCCGGTGGCTACCGACTGGGGTATCGATCAAAATGGTACGGCCTGCCATGCGCTGGGTAAGGTCCTGTGGCGCGCCGCTGAACAGCAACTCGCCTTCGTTCATCAGCAGCACTTCGCGGCACTGCTCGGCTTCGTCGAGATAGGAGGTACTCCACAGGATCAACATGCCGTCGTTGGCCAGCTCATGCACCATTCGCCATAACTCGCGGCGCGAAATGGGATCGACGCCGACGCCGGGTTCATCCAGCAGCAACACCTGAGGTTGGCCAAGCAGCGTACAGGCCAGCCCGAGCTTTTGCTTCATCCCGCCGGAAAGCTTGCCCGCCAGCCGTTCGGTAAAGCGGGTCAGATCGGTAAACGTCAGCAACCGCTCAAAGGTTTGCTTACGCAGATCGCCAGTGACTCCGCGCAGATCGGCATACAACGTGAGGTTTTCCATCACCGTCAGATCTTCATACAGCCCGAACTTCTGCGGCATGTAACCGAGAATGGCGTGTAACTGGCGATCCTGTGCGATTGGATCCAACCCAGCGACGGTCAGCTTGCCGCTGCTGGGTAGCAGCAAACCTGCCAACATGCGCAGCAGGGTGGTTTTACCCGCACCATCTGGGCCAACCAGCCCAGTGACTGCGCCACTGCGCAACGTGGTCGTCAGGCTGGCCACCGCCGGTTTATCGAGTGATGGAAAGCGTTTTTCCAACGCCACCAGTTCAATCGTATGTGCCTGTGCCATCACGGTTCCTTACGGTTGTGTGAAATGGACGGTAACCGGCATCCCCTGACGCAAGGCGTCATCGGCATCGTTGACGATGATCCGCAGGCGGTAGACCAGATCGGTACGCAGATCCGGCGTTTCTACGCTTTTGGGAGTGAACTCCGCGGTGGGGGAAACAAAGCCGATCTTGCCGTGATAAGGCTTGCCAGGGCGGCTGTCGGTCTCGATCAAGACTTCAGTACCCGGTGTGGCGCTACCCAGGCTGGTTTCATTAATGTAGGCACGAACCCACACCGGGCGGGTTAATGACAGGGTAAATACCGTGCTGCCAGCGTTGAGCATGGTGCCTGGCTCCACGGCTCGCGTCATAACCGTACCAACGGACGGAGAGAGCAGGGTGGTGTCATGCAGATCCAACTGGGCTTGCGCCAGTGCCGCCTCGGCTAGTGCCAGATTGGCGTTGGCCTCTTCGATTTCCTGCGGGCGGTTACCGGTCAGGTATTGCGACAGTTTGTCTTTCGACGCCTGCAAATTTGCCTGCGCCTGATTACGCGCGGTGCGGGCATCTTCCAGGGCGTCGGCTGAGGTGGCCTTTTTCGCCCATAGCCCCTGCTGGCGTTGCAAGAAGCTGTCGGCATAACTGAAGGCTGACTGCCGTTGGGCAACTTCGGAGCGCACCTGGGCAATCTCCTCGTTGCGGTAGCCTGCCTGCAATAAATCCAGTTTGGCTTTGGCGCTGGCAACGTTGGCCTGTGCCTGCAGCAACGCGTTCTGGTAAGGGGCATCGTCCAGTTTGCCCAGCAGTTGCCCCTGTTGCACGCTGTCCCCTTCGTCTACCGCCAGTGAGGCCAACCGGCCATTAACGCGGAAGCCCAGATTGACCGTGCGGATATCGACATTGCCATACAGCGTCAGGGGCTTATCCTGCTGGCGTTGGTAATACCAGAAACCATAGGCCGCAGCGGCGATCAGCATGATCGCTACACCCACAATGGCAACTCTTTTCTTGTTCATAACACTCCCTACCAAGACGGAAAGTTAGACGGCGTAACGCTGGCGTAGCCCGTTAACCAGAATGTCGATATGTTCGGCCAGCACTTCGCTAATCTGCTGGGCTTCTTCTGCCGCAATCTGATGCCAGCCAGCCTGACGTAGCAGGGTTTCCCGGCCAACGCGGAATGCCAGCACCTCACCGAGCAGCGCATGGGTATGTAAAACGATTTTGCTGGAGCGTTCATCGATGCCGGTATATCCCGCCAACAGGCGACACAATAACTGATGCAGCGGAGCTATCACCTGTTGGTGGATCAGCGGATAGGCATCGGTTGGCGAAAGCTGTTCGCGAGACATGATCTTGCTCAGGTTGAGCGTGTGGGGCTGCGTCATCAGTTGGCTGAAGGCCAGCAACCCGCTTTTGAGATGGTACAGGTAGTGTTCCGGCTGGCGTTGCTCCGCGGGCAGCAGGTAGAAACGTTCGATTTCTTCACTCAGCGGGCGGAAGCTTTGTTGGATAAAGTCGGCAATCCACTGGGCTACCGCCAGATATAACCCCTCTTTCGAGTTGAAATAATAGGTGATGGCGGCGATGTTCTGCCCGGCACGCTGGGCGATTTGCCGCGTGGTGGCACCCGAAATGCCATATTCGCCGAACACTTCAATGGCGGCGGTGAGCAGCTGTTGGCGGGCTTGATCACCCCGCTTGAGAGGGCTTGGCGGCGGGTTTTCTGCAGCGAACATGGGTTGACCTAAAAAGTTAATCAATCATATGATTAACTTTAGGCCGAGTGGGATAAAAAGTAAACCACAGGCCAGAACATTTTGCTTTTCCGTGAACTTGCTCGGCGAAAAGTGCTGTGAACACGTAAAATTGCCTTTTCTTATTCGATTTCTGCTACAATCTTGCGCTTGGTGCACTGCAGTTTGTGCCAATCCCTCGAGGTCATGCCAAGGATATGCCGCAAAAAAGTGCGAGTATTATCCTTATGCCCCGTCTGATCATCCTCCCGGAAACTGCACCGAACGTTTGTTTTGGTTAGGGGGGATCTGGAGTTTTTCTCTACTATGTCATTTGAAACCCTCGGCTTAAGTGCTGAAATTCTGCGCGCTGTTGAAGAACAGGGCTATCGCGAACCTACGCCAATTCAACGCCAGGCAATCCCGGTGGTATTGGCAGGCCGTGACCTGATGGCCAGCGCCCAGACCGGCACGGGTAAAACCGCCGGTTTTACTTTGCCGCTGTTACAGCTGCTGAGCAAACACGATCACCCAATCAAAGGCCGTCGTCCGGTGCGCGCGTTGATCCTGACGCCAACCCGTGAACTGGCTGCACAAATCGGTGAAAACGTTGAGGCTTACAGCAAACACCTGCGCCTGCGTTCGCTGGTGGTGTTTGGTGGTGTGAGCATCAACCCGCAGATGATGAAACTGCGCGGCGGCGTCGATATCCTGGTGGCAACGCCGGGTCGCCTGCTGGATCTGGAACATCAGAATGCGGTTGATCTGTCCAAAATTGAAATTCTGGTGCTGGACGAAGCCGACCGCATGCTGGATATGGGCTTTATCCATGATATCCGCCGCGTGCTGTCCAAGCTGCCTGCCAAGCGTCAGAACCTGCTGTTCTCCGCGACCTTCTCCGATGAGATCAAAGGGCTGGCCAGTAAACTGCTGACCAACCCGGCCTCGGTAGAAGTGGCTCGCCGCAATACCGCATCTGAGCAAATTGAACAGAGCGTTCACTTTGTCGATAAGAAGCGCAAGCGTGAACTGCTTTCCCAGATGATCGGTGAAGGGGACTGGAAGCAGGTGCTGGTATTTAACCGTACCAAGCACGGTGCCAACCATTTGGCCGAACAGCTGAATAAAGATGGCATCACCGCTGCGGCTATCCACGGCAACAAAAGCCAGGGCGCACGTACCCGCGCATTGGCAGACTTTAAAGACGGCAAAATCCGCGTGCTGGTCGCTACAGACATCGCTGCGCGTGGCCTGGATATCGATCAGTTGCCACACGTAGTGAACTACGAACTGCCAAACGTACCGGAAGATTACGTTCACCGTATTGGCCGTACCGGCCGTGCCGAACGTACCGGCGAGGCGATCTCGTTGGTCTGCGTGGATGAACACAAACTGCTGCGTGATATTGAGCGCCTGCTCAAACGTGAGATCCCGCGCATTGCCCTGCCAGGCTATGAGCCGGATCCAAGCATCAAGGCCGAGCCGATCATCAATGGCCGTCAGGCTGGTGGTGGCCGTGGTGCTCCACGTGGCAACGGCGGCGGCGCTCCGCGTACCGGTAACGGTGGCGGCCAGCGTAGTGGCAATGGTGGCGGTCAGCGTGAAAATCGCGGCGGCGGTAGTGCTCGCCCACAGGGTGAAGGCAAACCACGTTCAGGTGCTCCATCGCGCCGTCCGCATAGCCGTAAACCGTCTGAGTGATCCTCGATTGATGATCTATACTGAACCGCCATTTATTGGCGGTTTTTTTTCGCCTGTTTCAGGAGATCCAGATGAAATTGAAGTGTGCAATTCTTGATGATTACCAAGGTGTAGCGCTGAAGATGGCGGATTGGTCCGTCCTGGGCGAGCAGGTTGAGGTCTTCTCCCTGCGTGAGCATATTGACGATGAAGATCAATTGGTGAGCAGCATCAACGACTGCGAGATCGTGGTGATTATGCGAGAGCGCACGCCGTTCACCGCCGCATTGCTTGCTCGTTTGCCGAAACTGCAACTGCTGATCACCTCAGGCATGCGTAACGCTTCAATCGACTTGCCAGCGGCAACCCGGCAAGGCGTCATCGTTTGCGGCACAGCCAGCGGTTCCGAAGCGCCAATGGAACTGACCTGGGCGCTCATCCTCGGTTTGGCCAAGCATCTGGTGGCTGAAAGCGGCGGATTACGTGCCAACGGGCCTTGGCAGCAACATGTTGGCATCACCTTGCATGGCAAAACGTTGGGCTTATTGGGGCTGGGCAAGATCGGCGGCCAGATGGCAAAGGTGGCGCAGGCGTTTGGCATGAACGTCGTGGCCTGGAGCCAAAATCTGACGGCTGAAAGGGCACAGGAATTCGGGGTGCAACTTGCCGAGTCAAAACAGGCGCTGTTGGCAGCGAGTGACGTTGTTTCGGTGCATCTGGTGTTAAGCGATCGCAGCCGTGGGCTGATCGACCGCCAGGCGTTGGCACAGATGAAAAACAGCGCCTTCCTGATTAACACCTCGCGCGCAGCGATTGTCGATCAGCAAGCTTTGGTTGAAGCGCTGCAAACCGGGCAGATCGCCGGTGCTGGGCTGGACGTGTTTGAAGTAGAGCCACTGCCCGCCGATCACCCATTGCGCCGCTTGCCCAACGTGCTGGCTACGCCGCATGTGGGTTACGTCGCGGATGATAACTACCGCACCTATTTCCGGGAAGCGATTGCCGATATCCAGGCGTTTATTGCCGGTGAGCCGGTGCGTAAGCTAGGGTAATTTTATCGGCGGGAGGCTTGTTGGCACCGCCTTTCGCCCGTATCATTGCGCCCTCTTTGATTGCAGGGGTAGGCATGCGCGTATTATTGGCTCCAATGGAGGGGGTACTCGACTCTCTAGTGCGGGAATTGCTCACCGAGGTGAACGATTACGATCTCTGCATCACCGAATTCCTGCGGGTCGTCGATCAACGGCTGCCGGCCAAATCCTTCTACCGGCTGTGCCCGGAACTGCACCATGCCAGCAAAACGCCATCTGGCACCCAGGTGCGGGTGCAACTGCTTGGCCAGTATCCCGAATGGCTGGCGGAAAACGCCGCTCAGGCGGTCGAGCTGGGTTCCTACGGTGTCGATCTGAACTGCGGCTGCCCGTCCAAACATGTCAACGGCAGCGGCGGCGGGGCTACCTTGCTCAAAGATCCCGAACTGATTTATCAGGGTGCCAAAGCGATGCGCGCCGCGGTGCCAGCGCATCTGCCAGTGACGGTAAAAGTGCGCTTGGGTTGGGATTCAGATTCCCGCAGCTTTGAAATTGCCGATGCGGTGCAGCAAGCGGGCGCGACCGAAATCACTATCCATGGCCGTACCAAAGAGGACGGTTATAAAGCCGAGCGCATCAACTGGCAGGCGATCGGTGAGATCCGCCAGCGTTTGAGCATCCCGGTGATCGCCAACGGGGAAATCTGGGACTATCAAAGTGCGCAGGCGTGTATGCAGGCCACCGGCTGCGACGCGGTAATGCTGGGGCGCGGCGCGTTGAACATCCCCAACCTGAGCCGGGTGGTGAAATATAACGAACCGCGTATGCCTTGGCCGCAGGTGGTGCAGCTATTGCAAAAGTACGTGCATCTGGAAAAGCAGGGCGATACCGGTTTATACCACGTCGCCCGCATCAAACAGTGGCTCAGCTACCTGCGCAAAGAGTATCAGGAAGCCACGGAGCTGTTTACCGAGATCCGCACGTTAAACAACTCCAGGGATATTGCGCGGGTGATTTGCCGCTAACTACTGAGCTCGATGGCAAAATAGTGCCGCAGCGCCTCCAGCCGTTCCTCTTCTGAATGTAGCGTCGACTCCTTACGGTGATGGTTTTGGGTCACGATCAGCTTTAACTCGCTGAGGGTGATGCGGCCATCCTCTGTGGGCCGAGAGCACACCAGCTTTTGGGTAAAGTGCGACTGTGGCGAAGTGCTGTGATAGTGGCACATGCCGTTAAACTCTTCCGGCTGCCGGGGTTGCAGGGTAAAGCGATACAGCGTCTTGGCGCGGGAGGTTCGATCGCCATTGCGGCGCTCCAGGTGATACCACTCGCCGTCTTGCTCAAGATGAAAAGTCCCGCTGGCTTGCGGTTGTTGCTCGGTGGTGGTGATTTTCAGCGGGGCGAGGAAGGAATCGCCAAAGCCTACATCGACCAGATACGGCTGATCCAGGGTTACCACCAGCGCCATATGGTCAAACGGCGGGCCAAAAGAGCCGTCTTTGGCGTGGATTTCCCCGGAGATAAACGCCACCTGAAAGCCGATCTGCTGCAACAGCAGGGCGAATATCCGGTTCAATTCATAGCAAAATCCCCCGCGATTATGCTCGACGATTTTGCTGAACAGTTCGGCCTCGCCAAGATCGATCCCCTGATGATAGATAATGCTCAAATTCTCGAAGGGAACCGCCAGCATATGGCAGCGATGCAACTGTTGCAGAGTTTGCAGATCGGCCTGTGGTGTGCCTGTGAAGCCGATGTGTTGCAGATAGCGTAGTATGTCCACCAGAATTCTCGCTATACGGGAAATTTTGCATAAATTAGCGGGAATTACGGCACTCGGGGAAGCAATATGTGCGGTGCTGAAAATTACCGACGTAAAGTCGCTTCTGCCAATGCATCATACTCGTCATCCAGACAGGCCGTGACCACCATCATACAAGCATGTGAAAGCCGTCTGTAATTAACCAGAAAGACAAATGCGTATCGATTTCAGTCCGTTTAAAATGAGCCATTTAGAGAATAAAAGTATGTTGTTAAAAACAGTATTGACATAGTTTGAAAAAGCCGTAGATTAGTATTCAGCAGCGGGAAATTGATAGTTGGCTGCTTAGCTAAATAACAGATTGAAAGATTATTTTTAATAAGTTGTTTAGCGATATTGCGATAAAGGCCACGAAGTTCTGTTGTATGGGGAAGTCGTCGTTGAGTAGCAATTTGGGCTTACACGACAATGCTCTAAGGCCACGTAGTCAGTACCGACGATCGCAGGGTGTGTACCATAACGCGATGATGTAAGGCTATGTTTTTCAAGTGTTAATGTTGCAACTTGTTAATTTTATCCTGTAAGTATGTTGCAATGAAAGTAAGGCCATGCGTCAAAAGTTTATATCGCGAGGGGGAATGTACCAGTTTAGCTTGCTTTACCTCGGTTAATTATTGTGAGGTAGGTAGGTCGAAATTTGTAAATCAGCCAGTATAGGGGAGGACGTAGTTAGTTTTTTAATACCCAATATTATCTGTGATAAACAAGTACATTTTTAAGCAGTATCGAAAGTAGTACCCAGTTAGTAAGTTGATTAATGTTGAATTTTAAATCTGCAGTAACCTAAAAGCCCTGGCAAATATTGTCAGGGCTTTTTCGTTGATCCCTTTGCCAGACGATGACTTTGGTGGTGTTGCTCCAGTGCCCTTTGGAGGATAACCACTGCCAGAAACTGTCATGCTCGAGCCTTAGCCTGAACGCCTTACTAAAGAGAGCGGGAGGCGTTATGCAAGATTTTACGGGTAAAGTGGCGTTGGTGACCGGTGCTTCCACCGGTATTGGTGAAGCTATTGCTCAAGAGTTGGTCGAACGAGGGGCGAAGGTAGCGATCACCGCCAGAAATCGCGCAAGGCTGGCAGCAACGGCGCAACGTATCGATCCGACAGGCAAATCGGTATTTCCGTTGGTTATGGATGCTCGCGATCCTGAATCGGTGCGCAGTGCGGTAGCGCAGACGCTGGCCCTTGGCGGGCAATTGCATCTGCTGGTCAACAATGCCGGTATTACCGGGCCACACGATGTGCCGCTGAATGAATATTCCATTGATGATTGGCACGCGGTGATTGAAACCGATCTCAGCGGCACTTTCTATGGGATGAAGTACGGATTACCCGCTATCGCTGCGGCAGGCGGTGGCGCGGTTGTGAATCTCTCAGCCGTTAATGGCATGGTCGGCATTGCGGGCATTGCGCCTTATACTGCAGCCAAGCATGGCATTATCGGATTGACACGGGCCGCCGCTCTGGAGTTTGCCGATCGGGGGATACGCATCAACGCCGTCGGGCCTGGTTATGTCGATACGCCTTCGATGGCCAGATTGCCAGCCTGGGTGCGGGAGAAAATGGCTACCTCTCATCCGATGGGGCGTATGGCTACGCGTGAAGAAGTAGCGAAAACGGTGGTTTTTTTGCTTTCTACAGACAGCAGTTTCACCACCGGGGCCTTTTACAGCATTGATGGGGGGTATACGGCACAGTAAACCACAGAGGGCGCTGCATGCTGCGCCCTCGGGCAAAGGTGTAAGCGAGCTTGCGTTTTTGCAGGACTTCTTAGCAGGACTCATTCAAATTAATCGCCTGAACGTGTGCAGCGACACCGGCGCTGGTCGGGATCTTCTTTATTCCTGCGCTGTACCTGCATATTCAACGGCTGCGCGAATGGACGAAATCCCGGTTTTGATAGCGTGCCCTCCGTCTACCGCGGCAGGCACGATCGATCAGACTGATCCGGCAACAGGCAGGGCAGAGGTCGGCAGCCCGAATATTTTGTCGAAGGCCCAGTTAAACACAAAGGTATAGCAGGGAATAATCACGATCAGCGCCATATCCAACAGCAACGCCTGCACCAGAGAGATCCCCATCCACCAGGCGATCAGCGGGATCAGGTAAACTACCAGCGTCAGTTGGAAGCCCACCGCGTGCAGAATGCGGCGTTTCAGTGTGCGGGTGCGTGAAGCCTGGCGGCTTTCCCAGAATTCGTACAGATAGTTGTAAATCAGGTTCCAACTGACGGCGATGGTAGTGATGATCACCGCCAACGGCCCGGTGCTGCTCGGGGCGGTGCCGGAAAGCAGTGCCAGCCCAAGGGCCGAAATGACCATACCGATAACTTCATAAGCGGTCACATAGACCAGTTTGCGTTTCACGCCTTGCATACTTTTCTCCTGCTTTATTTTCCGTGCCTGATGACGTCCGGCAACCCGACGCGTAAGATAGCGTCAATGCTATTGATAGAAAAAGTCAGAAGCTGTCAGTTTTTCTGATAGGTTAGGCGATGAATTTTTCCAGTGACAATATTGAACTGTTTTTGGCCGTGTTGGATCGCGGCTCATTCTCGGCGGCAGCCAGGGCCTTGCGGCGTGTGCCTTCGGCGGTTAGCATGGGGATCGCCAATATGGAGGCGGAGCTGGGCTTTCAGCTGTTTGACCGCTCGCACCGCGAACCGGTGCCCACCGCGCTGGCATTGGCGCTGGCTCCCCACGCACGCCTGATTGCCGAACAGCTCAAGCAACTGCAGATCCACGCCATTGAGCTTTCTCAGGGGTTGGAAAGCAGGTTGTCGATCGGTGTGGCGTCTGATATCAACAGCAGCGGTCTACTGGCGGCGGTGAAAGCGCTGGCGGAACGCTACCCATTGTTGGATATCGAGGTGCTGACCGCTCCGCAAGATGATGTTTTGCATATGCTGCATCAACAGCGGGTCAGCCTGTGTCTGGCATTCGGCGGGCTGGAGGTTAACAGCCAGGAACATTTTCACTATGTGGGTAGCGAGTCGTTGGTAGCGACCATTGCGGCGCAACATTCGGCCCTGAGCACTAGCGGTGCCGAGCTGTTTTTGGAGGAACTGGTCAACGTGCGGCAGATCATGGTGGCTAGCCGTGACTTACCTATGGCCGATAAACGCCCACAGGTAGCGGAATCCTTCTGGCGTACTGACAGTTTGCCGATGGCGCTAAGCATGGTGGAAGCAGGGCTGGGATGGGGCAACTTTCCGCTGTCGTTGACTGCACCATTGCTGGCGCAGGGGCGGTTGATCCGCCTGAAATTTAAAAATACCAAAAACGAGCTGCGTCTGCCGGTGCACCTGATTTGGCTGAAGAACCAGCCGCAACAGAAGGCGGCCAGGGAGTTGCTGGCGTTGATGATGGACCCCTCACCCTAACCCTCTCCCACAGGGAGAGGGGACCGATCGAGCCACAAATTAACAGCGGCATTCATCCTCAATATCAGCCATGCCACAGACTAGCTTCTGTACCTGACGGCAACACCGGACTAGCTCAATATCAACCTAAGCTCTGTACCTGACGACAGTACCAAACTAGCTCAATATCAACCTAAGCTCTGTACCTGACGGCAACACCGGGCTAGCTCCCTCTCCCTGTGGGAGAGGGTTGGGGTGAGGGGAAATTGTTGCCGCCCCAGCTGAAGTTATACTCACGTATCCTTACGTTTCTATTGCTTTTATTTTGTCCAGCGCGTTAATTTGAATAACGTAATCAGGCAAGGGGAAAGGGCATGATCAACGAAACGTTATTATCGGTACTCAGCATTACCGGGGCTATTACACTTGGCGCGATGAGTCCAGGGCAAAGCTTTATTCTGGTAGCGCGAACGGCGGTGGCTTCGTCACGGCGCGATGGGATGGCGGTAGCATTGGGGATGGGGATCGGCTGTTTTATCTTCGCACTCGTTGCCTTGTTGGGGCTGCAATCGCTGCTGCTTGCGCTGCCTTGGCTGTATACCACGCTGAAAATGCTGGGGGGCGCCTATCTGATCTATCTGGCGTTCAAAATGCTGCGCGGAGCTAATCAGCCGTTGATGATCGAAGCGGTTGGCGGCCAGCAGCTAGGCTTTCGCCGGGCGTTCACCACCGGCCTGCTAACCCAGTTGGGCAACCCGAACACCGCTATCGTATTCGGCAGCGTGTTTGCGGCGTTGCTTAGCCATAATATCCCCATGGTGCTGTATATCGTGTTGCCGCTGATTGCTCTGGCCGTCGATCTGTTGTGGTATGCCTTTGTGGCGTTTGTGCTGTCATCACCGCGCCCGCGCCGCGTCTACCTGCGTTTCAAAGCCTGGTTCGATCGTCTGGGCGGCAGCGTGCTGGCCTTACTGGGCCTGAAGCTGATGCTCAACAAATAGTCTTATTGTGCGTGACGCCGCCGCCACCAGTAGCGAAGCAGCAGAATAGCGGCGATCACCACCACGCAGAACAGCAGGCTATACAGCTTTTTGTCACTACCGCTGACAAAACTGCTGATGGCCTGGCCACCAAAATAGCCGAGCAACACAAATAGCGTGGCCCACAGGATAGCCCCCAGAATATTCAGCGGGATAAAGCGTGAGGGGGGCAGCTTGCTGGCACCGATCAGCACCGGGCCGATAAGACGGAATCCGTACATAAAACGGACGCCAATCACAAATAAAATCGGGTGGCGGGCAATCAGCTTTTGGGCGCGTTCAATGCGTGCTTGCTGGCTCTCGATAGGGCAAGCACCCGCCCACCAAAATGGCGCCCGGCAAAATAGAGCACCTGATCGCCCAAGGCGCCACCAATGGCGACCACCGCAATCACCAGCGGCAGGTGCAGCAATCCGTTGTGTGCCGCAATTCCTCCCAACAGGGTGATGGTTTCCCCTTCGAGCAGGCAGCCAATCAGCAGTGCCCAGTAACCGTATTGGGTAATGTAGTGGGCCAAATCCGTCATTGTTGTTCCTTTATCGCGATGAAATAGGATTATAACACCCTGTCCCGGCTGTGGGAGGTGAATTGAAACGGCCCGAACTTAATAATAGATTCTTGTATTCGCATAGTGTTTAATCCGCTATTAATAAACTCGTCTGCCAATGACATGGAGATATTATGCTCAAGGTGGCTCTCTGGTTGGTGCTATCTCTGTTTTCAGGGAGCGGGGTGATAATTTATGCTTTGCAACAGCAATATGAAGAGCAATCAGTCACCTATCGTATTTTATATCGTGAGGTGACGGTTAAATTATCCCAGCTTGAGACGGTGCTTTCCTTACTGTCGGTGTCCAGCGATCCCGCCATCGTCCAGCAAAAATTCCCGCAGATTGTGGCATGGAAACGTATGCCACAGGCACAGCCAATCCCGACTTTAACGCCAACGGGAGAGGGAACTTACTGGCTGGCACACCAACATTTTGCGCTGTTGATCGATCCTGCGCTGTTATTTGCGGACATTCCCCAGCGTCATGATTTCCGGCATATCGGCCTGAGTTGGCAAAATAAGCCTTTATTTGAGCAGGGGGATCATGCTGAACCGGCGTATTGGCAATGGGATAAGGGGATCAACAATACCTTACAGCCCTTTGAATTATCCGCTCGAAACGACCCTGATTGGGCGCGTTTGCCTTGGTTACTGTTATTGCTGTTGCCAGTTTTCTGGGCTGGTGTCGTCTATTTTATCGCCCAGTATCGTATTCAAAAACGCCAACGCAATATTGCCGTTTTGCGTGAACACTTCTCGCAATTGACGCGGCTTAACGCCATGGGGGAAATCACGGCCAGCATGGTTCACGAACTCAACCAACCGCTGACTGCGGTGTTAAGTTATAACCAGGCCGCCCTGCGCCTGTTAGACCAACAACAGCAGGATAAAGCTATGCCGCTGCTTGATGCGGCTGTGATACAAATCAAACGCATCAGTACGTTGCTGCTGCAATTTCGGCAAAAATTGGCGCATGAGCAGGTGATATTGCAAGAGGTCGATCTGCATAAGGTCTGGTTGCGTGTCACTATGCTGCTGGAAGATGAGATCAACAAGGGCAAGGTCAGGATCGTTAACCGGATGCCCGATACGTTACCCCCTCTGCGAGCCGATCCTCTCTGGGTTGAACAAATCTTCCATAACGTTGTAACCAACGCCATTCAGGCGCAACAGCCCAATCAGCCGGAGTCAGGTTGGGTGACAATCGATGCTGAATACTCGGCTCAAGGGATCCGGCTGATGATTACCGATGGTGGGCCAGGGCTTTCTGAACCAGCATTGCAACAGGTCTTTATTCCCTTCTTCACCACTCGCCAAGAGGGATTGGGGCTGGGCATGGCGCTGACAGAAACTCTGGTTCAGCGCCTGAACGGCACTATTACGGTAGAAAATATGGCCGGTCAGGGAGCGCGTTTTACCCTGTGGTTTCCGTTGAACACTCAGGAGGAGTAATGGAACAGTTTATTTATCTGATTGATGACGATCGAGCCATCCGTAGTTCTCTCAGTGCACTATTGGCAACCATGGGCTGGCAAACGCAGGCTTACGAAAACAGTCTGGATTTTCAACAGCAGATGGGGGAGCCGCAGGCGCTGTGCGGTTGTTTGCTGCTGGATATTCGCATGCCGGGCAAAAGCGGCATCACGCTACTGGAAGAGTGGCAACAACAGGGCCTGGAGATCCCCGTTATCATCATGACTGGTCACGGGAATATTGATTTATGCCGGCGGGCCTTCAAAAGCGGGGCTTTTGAATTCTTGACCAAGCCCATTGATGCCGATCTGTTGATCGAAACGGTCGCCGGGGCATTGGAACATCAGCGCAAGTTGCAACAACAGCGGCAAGCAACCGCCGAGCTACAAGAGAGGCTCAATGCGCTGTCAGCACGGGAGCTGGAGGTCACCGGGCTGATTATGCAAGGGAAATCCAGCAAGGAAATTGCTCAGGAGCTGGAGCTTTCGCCGCGCACGGTAGAGGCCCATCGTGCCAATTTATTTGCCAAATTGGCGATCAATTCGTCGGTGAAGTTAATGAAAGTCTATGGTGAGCTGTTTTCTCCAGTAAGAGTTAAGTAAAAATACCTAGAGCCTTAGGTATTCAACCGAATTGCGACACCGCTGTACGCTGGTTATTTTAGCTGAATCTTCATTGTTCATTATAAATAACCTTTCAAGCGAGGAATGCATGAATATTAAACCTCTGGTACTGCTGGTTTCTCTCTCCGTTGTTTCCGGTAATGTTTTAGCCGATGATTATTTAGCCGGATACTATGGGGCGATAAAACTATTGCATGCCAGACAATCGGCAGAAGATATGAATACCAGCAGTCGCCCAGGCGTCGGTGATTTTGTCAGCGGCGACGAAAAACATAATTTCTATAACGGGGCTATCGCCGCAGGCTATCAATTTGGCAATGGTTGGCGCAGTGAGGCGGAGTATGTGTTCAAAAAGAAAAGCGAATACACCAGCGGCTCCACCACCTTTGCCAGCAGCTACAATCACCACAAAGTGGATGCTCAGCGCCTGATGCTCAATGTTTATCGTGACTACGCGCTAGGGTATGACTTCTCGCTGTATGGCACGGTTGGCCTGGGTATCGCCAAAGTGAAATCCGACGGCTGGCAGGGTAATACCTCGCGCCAATACGCGGCAAGCACGCAAAATAATCTGGCTTACTCCATTGGCGCAGGGATCAGCTATGCGGCCATGGAGCGGCTGAATCTTGATTTAGGCTATCGCTACGTGGATATGGGCAAGATTGAAAGTGGCTACAATAACTTCACCAATGCCCGTGGGTTGAAAGATGAGCAAATGAAAGCACGCCTGGTTTCCAGTGAGTTTGCTTTAGGCGTGCGTTACCTGTTCTAGCCTTATCATTGATACCGGGCCGTGAGTTGCGTCATCGCGGCCTATACCTGCTGAACAATCCGTTCGGAGGTTCCTCCCCCCTGATCGATCGGAAAAACCATCACTCATGCTGCTGCCATGATAGCCACCTCGGTTTTTTGCTGTGAGATAAGTGATAATAACCGCCATACGATGGAGATTAATCATTCTGCCATGCCCTGGCGGTGTGGCGTAGTAGAGGAGTAACCGATGTATCAGGATTTTGACAGTGAGTTGAAATGGGCCATGCGCCATATGCCACGTACCCGCGCGGCAGTAGCGGCTTTACCGGATCTGCACGGCGTACGCCTGGCGTGTAACATGCACCTGGATCTGAAAATGGCCCCGCTGGTAGCCGGGCTGCTGGATAAGGGCGCGGCCATTTATCTCACCACCTGTAACCCGACGACGGTACAGGATGACGTCGTGGCCTGGCTGGAGCGCCATGGTGCTCAAGCGCACGCCTGGCGTGATATGAGCGATGCCGACTGGTCCGAATCTTTCGACCGCGCGCTGGCCTGGGGGCCGACTCATCTGTGCGAGATGGGAGCCGATCTGACCACTCGCCTGCATCAATCGGCCAACGGCCCGCAGATCAAGGCCGGGCTGGAAGCGACCGGTTCAGGTATCAGCCGTTTGGGGGGCATTGCGCCACGTTACCCGATCTTTAACTGGGATGACCTGCCGGTAAAAGAAGGGTTGCATAATCGCCATATGGTTGGGCTGACCGCCTGGCATACTTTCTTCCAGACCACCCATCTGACGCTGCATGAAAAATGTGTGGTGGTGATTGGTTATGGGCTGGTAGGCCAAGGCGTAGCAGCCTCTGCCAAAGCTTATGGCGGGCAAGTTATCGTGGCGGAAATCGATCCGGCTCGAGCTTTGCAAGCGCGCTACGATGGTTGGGCGGTAGTCGATTTAGCCACTGCCGTAGAGCAGGCCGACGTGATTGCCACAGCCACCGGAGCCAAGAACGTGCTGTCAGCACGGCACCTGGAGCGGGCCAGGGATGGGGTGTTTATCCTCAACGTTGGGCATGTGGCGGAAGAGATCGACGTCGGTTTCCTGCAGGCCCTGCCGCACAGCGAGCCAATGCCATTTGTGAATGCTTACCAACTGGCAGACAAAACGCTGTATCTACTGGCCAACGGGTCGATGTTCAACCTGACGGCAGGCTACGGCGACAGCCTGAATGCCTTCGATGTGACCCTGGCCGTGATGGCCGCCGGGATTGGGCATATCGTGGGGGCCGGTGAGCAGCATGCTGCCGGATTGTACCTGTTGCCGCAATCTGCCTGGCAGCCAGCGCTGTAACTTTTACCTCGCGGGCGTACAACCCAGTACGCTCGCGGGTTGCATAAATTTTGCGCCGATAGATTTTGTCACAAATAGCTACTCACAATCACAGTGCAATTCTATACCCCTCACTTATAATTCAACGCAGTCGGTTCTCTCCTCCGTTACAGAGTAATACATGTGAAAATCCGTGTTTTGGTTCTAACCCTGCTCGCGTTGCAAGCCGGTGCTGGACTGGTGCCGAGTGCATTAGCCAGCAATACAACCGCCGCAATGCACGCTACCCAGCCTGAGCTGGCTTCTGGCAGTGCCATGGTGCTGGATATGCAAACGCATCGGGTGATTTATTCACGTAACCCCGATGAAGTGGTGCCTATCGCCTCGATCACCAAGCTGATGACGGCGATGGTGACGTTGGATGCCCGCCTGCCGCTGGACGAAATGCTGTCGGTAGATATCAGCCAGACGCCAGAAATGAAAGGGGTCTACTCCCGGGTGCGATTGAACAGCGAAACCAGCCGCAAGGATATGCTGCTGTTGGCGTTGATGTCGTCTGAAAACCGGGCTGCGGCCAGCTTGGCGCATCATTATCCAGGAGGCTATAACGCTTTTATCAAGGCGATGAATGCCAAGGCGAAAGCGCTTGGCATGACCAATACCCATTATGTTGAACCGACCGGGTTATCGATTCATAACGTGTCTACCGCGCGTGACCTGACCAAGCTGATGCTGGCGACCAAGCAGTACCCGCTGATCGGCCAGTTGAGCACCACGACCGAACGGATGGCGACCTTCAAGGATCCCAACTATACGCTGCCGTTTCGCAATACCAATCATCTTGTCTATAACCAGAAATGGAACATCCAGCTGACAAAAACCGGCTTTACCAATCAGGCCGGGCATTGCCTGGCGATGCGTACCGTGATCGGCAACCGCTCCGTTTCGCTGGTGGTGTTGGACGCCTTTGGCAAATATACCCATTTTGCGGATGCTAGCCGCCTGCGTACCTGGATTGAAACCGGCAAAGTAACACCGATCCCGGCGGCGGCACGGGATTATCGCCGCCAGAAAGATGCCGCCCTGGCGAAGAACGACACGGAATAAAGCGTTACTTGGCCTGCCGCCAGTCGCGGCAGGCTATCGTTTTCCCATGCTGCAAAATTCACGACTTAAATCCGCAGCTACAGTAAAATCATCACGATTTGCCCTCTTAAAGTTTTCAACCCGCTATGCTAAACCGTATGGCTATCTCACCCTTTGATAAGGAAAGTGCATTTTGGCAGGCAGTAGCTTATTAACCCTGATCGACGACATCGCTTCGTTACTGGATGATGTTTCATTGATGACGAAAATGGCGGCTAAAAAGACCGCCGGGGTGCTGGGAGACGATCTGGCGCTCAATGCCCAACAGGTCAGTGGTGTTAAGGCCGATCGTGAAATCCCCGTGGTGTGGAAGGTGGCCAAGGGCTCGTTTATCAACAAGGCGATCCTGGTACCGCTGGCATTGCTGATCAGCGCTTTTGCCCCTTGGGCGATTACGCCTCTGCTGATGGTCGGTGGGGCTTACCTCTGTTATGAAGGGTTTGAAAAGGTTTACCACAGCCTGATGCACCGCAAGGGCGCAGAGGCAGAAGAGAAAGCGGAACTGGATACCAGCGAGGACGTTGCAGTCTATGAACAGCGCAAAATCAAAGGTGCCATTCGTACCGACTTTGTACTCTCCGCCGAGATTATTGCCATCACGCTGGGGACCGTAGCCGGAGCCACCTTTAGCCAGCAGGTGATTGTGCTGTGTGGTATCGCCATTGTGATGACGGTAGGGGTGTACGGCATCGTGGCGGGCATCGTCAAGCTGGACGATCTGGGGTTCTACCTGGCCCGTAAGCGTAGCGCGCTGGCGCAATCGTTAGGGCGAGGTATTGTCAGTGCGGCACCTTATCTGATGAAAACGCTGTCGGTGGTGGGGACCTTGGCCATGTTTATGGTGGGGGGCGGAATTTTGACCCACGGGTTACCGCCGGTGCATCATCTGTTCACCGACTGGGCGAGTTACTCTATGGTGGTACCTGGCGTAGGTGCGATCCTGGGGGGGCTGACCCCTACGTTGCTGAATGCAGTGTTCGGCCTGATCGCCGGTGGCGTTGTGATGCTGGTGGTCTCTGGGATTAGTTCGGTGCGGGCTCGTTTTAAGGCTTGATACTGCGGATTAATGACCAACACCCGAAATGTGTTTTTTCGGGTGTTGGCAGCGCGAACGCATAAGAATTGGGCGTTTATAACGTTGGCGCTGTTGGCAACAGGGCAGGTTTAGCATTCGCTGTGAAGTTGCGGATTGTGGGGTTCAGGGAATTTAAACCCGATGCCGCTTGGGATGCTGATGCTGGTGATGCCCCCGCATCGACCCAATTAACCTCTTGATTATCCAGACGAGCGCAGCATCAGCTGCCTCTACGCCGTGAGTGGGTGAGGAAGGTCTGCAGTCTCGTGGAGAATTTTTGTGAAGCGTTACAGGCACCAACAACCGGCACCTGTAACAGATCGCGGGGAAACTACCAGCCTTTGACGGCACCGCCGTTGAAGATCTTCTCCGCCGCTTTGGCAACTTCATCAGACTCGTAGGCTTTCACGAAGTTCTGCACGTTCTGCGCATCTTTATTATCTTCGCGTGCCACCACGATATTGGTATACGGTGAATCCTTATCCTCGATAAAAATCCCGTCCTTGGTCGGCGTCAGGCCAATCTGGTTGATGTAGGTAGTGCTGATCACCGCCACCGCGACTTTAGGATCGTCCAATACCTGGGGCAGTTGCGCACCTTCCAACTCCATAATCTGGTAGTTGTGCGGGTTGGCACTGATATCCAGCGAGGTTGGCAGCAGGCCTTTGCCCTGCTTGAGTTCGATCAGCCCAACCTTTTTCAACAGCAACAGGGCGCGGCCCAGGTTGGTGGGATCGTTCGGGATGGCAATCACCGCGCCGTCCTGCAACTCTGACAGCGATTTGACCTTCTTTGAATAGCCAGCCATGGGGAATACAAAGGTATTGCCTACCACCACCAGTTTGTAGCCGTGATCTTTATTTTGCTGTTCCAGGAAGGGGCGGTGCTGGAATACGTTGGCATCCAGTTCCCCTTTGTCGGTGGCATCATTGGGCAGCAACGAACCGCTAAAGCCAATTAGCTCAACGTCCAGGCCGTATTTCTCTTTGGCCACCCGTTTGGCGACCTCCGCCACGTCCTGCTCGGCACCGTTAATTACGCCAACCTTGATATGGTTTTGATCGGGCTGCTGATCGCACCCTTGTAATAACAGTGTTGCTGCCAGTGCTGCGGCCAAGACGGTGCAGCGCCAAACAATTGCCATGAGTGACTCCCTGTAAAAACAATAAGATCGGTCAGTGTTGTAGCAACAGCTAAACCTATGGTCCAAGCCAAGTCAAATTGTTGTTAAGCATAAAATCATCTAGCTCATAACCGGCGATCAGCGTGGCCGTAGCACCACGATGCCCGGCGTATTCAGCACATAGCTGGCAAACGCCGAGTCCATCACTTTGTGGTTTTCCAGGCGTGAGGAAGCATGGCGCAGCACCGGACCATCCTGGGTCAGGATAAAGAAGCCGGTATGGGTAACGTCCAGCCCAGCCAGCTTGGTATAGATGCCGATATAGTCGCCGGTCTGTAATTGGCTAATCACCTGCTCATCAATAAATTCGCTGGGGATATAGGTGATGTTGCGTTCGGTGACCGCTACGCTAGGCAGATAGAGTTCGCCATCCGCTTTGCGGTTGAGCCGTTTGGCCACGGTGACGGCGTGCGGACTGAGTTGTGCGGTGACGTCATCGGTAAGGATTTGGTGGGCGTGTGCCCAATCGGTGAAGAAATGCTTGCGCTGCGGGAAACTGACATCGCCATTGATATAGCGCGTCTGAATCACATTTTCGACGAATTCGTTTTCGCTGGTGGCGGTTCTGAGCGCCTGCACGTAATCCAGATAGGTAAAGCAATCTAACCCACGGAAATCGATCACCAACTGTTCCGCGGTGGTGGCGGAACCTATCAGCCTGTTGGCTAAGTAAGGGGTTTCCAGGAAAATCTGCGAGAGCAGCTCGATCGTCTGCCCTTTATCAATTTCCGGTACCGCCGCATGCAGGGCCAGCGCTGCCTGCAGTTTGTTTACTGTGTCATCGTCCATTGCTATCGCCATTGTCAGAGGTTTCACCTGTTGCGGTAGCGATTCTACCGGGATTTTGGCCGGTTGTTTACCGCTGCAACCCATCAGCACCGTGCTTAATATTATCAGGGCCAAGTAACGCATCCCTCTCTCCCTAGCGATCATTGGTTTGGTCAGTATGGCGTGCGCAGGGTAAATCCAGTGTCACCCAAAAAGCGCTAAATCAATAGCCCACTTCATTATTGAACGGCAGATACCAGAACAGCGCGATCTCATGATCGGCAATGTCTGGTTGCCCACGATAGAGTAAACGATCGATGCCGCCCAGCACAAAGCCATAGTGCTGATAGCAGCGGCAGGCGGTCAGATTATTGTTTTGCGTTTCCAGCATCAGCCCGGCGGTGTCCTGCTCTCGTGCCCAATGACGTGCGGCATCCAATAGCGCTGTGGCTACGCCTTGGCGGCGAGCGGGGCGGCTAACGGCAATCTCCTCGATCAGCGTATAGTCGTTCCAGTTTTTGCTGAGAGTGATATGCCCCACGGCTTCCCCTTGGTAACGAGCGAGGAAGGTCTCCCCATCGTCATTGAGGAACGGGGCCAGCGGATAGACTTTATTGAAAGGAACCACTGGCTGGGTTGGCCACTGCTCGACCGGCTTATCAAAACAGGGTTGAGCATAACAGGCGACGGCAAAGGAAAAATCACCGTATTCCAGGTAACCGAAGGGGAGTTCGCTGATAATTTCAATGCCGATCGTCTGATGCAATTATTCCAGCTCCCTTAACAGCCTGGCGGGGTTGCCTGCATAAATGCCTTTACGGGTAATGCTCTTGCTGACCACTGCACCGGCACCAATCACCACGTCATCACAGATTTCCACGGCCAGTATGGTGGCACCGGAACCCACAGAAACCCGGTTGCCGAGCCGCGTGTGCCCCCAGCTTGCCGGGTCGGCGTTAGGGGCGCCCCCTTTGAACAGATCGTTGGCAAACATCACGCCGTGGCCAATAAAGCAATCTTCGCCCAAGGTTACGTATTCACAGATAAAGCTATGCGACTGGATCTTGCTGCGAGCGCCTACGCAGACGTTCTTCTGGATCTCGACAAACGGGCCGACAAACACATCGTCCCCCAACTGGCAGCCATACAGGTTGCTGGGTTCGATCACCATCACGTTCTGGCCGGCCTGCACGTTATTAATCCCGCTTTGGCGGGTGCGGATCTTGGTTGTCATGGTCTCCCTCCATCAAATAACGCAACATATTGATTATAGTGCAGAGTAACTTACAAATTGCTGACAGCGTACGTTTTTTCAGCCAAAGGCTATAATTGATCCAAGGCAGAGAGCCTGATAGCCGCAACCCTTGCGCGGTGTCTGAGCCGCCAGTGGTGTGTTTTCCGTTCGCCGATCGCGGTTGGCGGCGAAATGAGGAGGTGTCTCATGGTCAATCATGTCTGGGGTCTGCTGGCCCATCCCAACGTCGAGTTGAAACAGATCAAAAGCGAGAATGAATCCGTCTCGCACCTGTATACCCACCACGTGCTGCTAATGGCGTTGATACCGGTGGTCAGTGCGTTTATCGGTACCACACAGCTGGGTTGGCTCTCTGGTCAAGGGCAGACGATCCGTTTGGATATGTTCACCGCTTTCTATACCGCCGTCGCATTTTATCTGCTGATGTTGGCCGGTGTGGCGATCATGGGTAAGGTGATCCACTGGATGGCGCGGCGTTATGAATCACGGCCAAGCTTGCATCTGTGTATGGTCTTTGCGGGCTATGTTGCGACCCCGATGTTTCTCAGCGGATTAGTGGCGCTCTACCCGTTGGTCTGGCTGTGTCTGTTTGTCGGCATTATCGGCCTGGCGTATTCGGGCTATCTGCTGTATCTCGGCATTCCACACTTCCTGAATATCGATCGCAAAGAGGGATTTATCTTCTCCAGCTCAACCTTGGCGATTGGCATCCTGTTACTTGAATTGCTACTTGGACTGACTGTATTGCTGTGGGGGTATGGTTTCTGGTTATTCTGAAGTTAGCGTGATCGTTGCCCCTCATACCTTGTGGTATGGGGGGCTTTTGTTTAATGGGTTAGCTGTTGCTCACCACCACCAGTTTCTGGTTCACAAACTCCTTAATCCCCAGATCTGACAGTTCACGGCCAAAGCCGGAGCGTTTCACACCGCCGAACGGCAGCTCAGGTGCGGTATCGGTCAATGAGTTGATATACACCATGCCGGTCTCAATGCGTGAGGCCAGCTTTTTGGCACGTTCAATATCGCTACTGAAGATGGCCCCGCCAAGCCCGTAGTGGGAGTCGTTGGCCAGCTCGACGATTTCCTCGTCACCGCTCACCACATAGACCTGCGCCACCGGGCCGAAGAACTCGGTGAAATAGGCCGGGTTATCGCGGCTGATATGCGTGAGGATGGTGGGTTCAAAGAAGTTACCTTCGTGCTGTAACGCCTTGCCGCCCAGGTGCAGTCTGGCCCCTTGCTTCACCGCCTCATTGACCTGCTCGGTCAGCCCTTCCAAGGCAGATTTGGAGGATAACGGCCCTAAGGTGGTGGTTTCATCCAGCGGATCGCCTATTTTCACATTCTTGAAATGCTCGGTGAGCTGTTGCAGGAACGCTTTCGCCACTTTTTCCTGCACGATAAAACGCTTGGCGGCGGTACAGACCTGCCCGGCATTGTTGAGCCGCGCCTGTGCACCCACTTTAGCGGCCTTATCGAGATCGCAATCGTCGAGCACCACGAAAACGTCATTACCACCCAGTTCCAGCGTGGCCTTTTTGAGCTTCTTGGCTGCCTGAGCCGCCACGATGCTGCCCGCTTTTTCCGAACCGGTCAGCGCCACGCCCTGTACCCGATCGTCGGCGATGATGTTTGCCACCTGATCCTGGGAAATATACAGATTGGTATAGGCACCTTTGGGCGCCCCGGCCTCATGCACCAGTTTTTCGAACGCTTCGGCGCAGTGTGGCACGATGCTGGCATGCTTGACCACTACCGGGTTCCCGGCCGCCAGGTTAGGGGCGAACACGCGCATCAGTTGGTAAAAGGGGAAGTTCCAAGGCTCGACCGCCATCAGCACCCCGATGGGATGATGCTCGACCCAGGCCTCACCCAGGCTGGACTCATAGCTTACCGGCGCCAGGAATTTCTGTGCATTGTTGGCATAGTAACGGGCAATCTGGGCACACAGCTTCACTTCGCCACGGCTTTGGGCGATCAGCTTGCCCATCTCAACGCTGGCAATCTTCGCCAGCTCCTCCACTCTGCTCTCCATCAGATCGGCCAGCTTATGCAACACGGGGAGGCGCTGGATGATTTCGCCCTTGGCCCAGTCAGAGTGATACAGCGCATCGGCCTGCGCCAGCGCCAGCTCCACCTGATCGTCGTTATGCGGGGTATATTGTTTAATTAGCTGATTATTGAAGGGGTTTACTGTCTGGTATGGCATGAAGTGCTCCTTTCATCGCTCATGTTGACGCCTGACAGACGCCTTATCAGAACCTTAAGTCTAGACGACAGGGCAGCAGAAGAGGGGGCATAAAGGGCGATAGCGCGCCAGTGCCCCGCATGCAGAGGCTTAATACGAGTGTGCTGAGATGATCCTTTGCTCTCAAAAGGGCAAGCTCTACCAGCTCCCTCTCCCTGTGGAAGAGGGAGTAGGATAAAATGTTACTGGATGTTGTTACCCCAGTTTTTTTGCTTGCTGGTTTTGCCAATGCCGGGATTAAAACTGTTGGTAGGATCGGCATCCTGATAGAACGCCTGCAAATCCGGTTTGGCATGATACAGATGGCCGACGTTGTGCTCGGCCGGATACTCCGCACCACGCTGAGTGAGGATGGCCAACATCTGCTCTTTCAGCGCATGGCTGTCCGCGCCTTTTTTCACCACGTAATCCTGATGGAACACGTGGCACATAAAGTGGCCGTAATACAGCTTGTGTACCAGTTGGTTGTCGATCTCCGGCGGCAGGGTTTCGAACCACTCGCTATCGTTGCGGCGCAGGGCGATATCCAGCGCCAGAATATCCTCGACCTGGTCGGCATGTACCGCGTGATAGCGCACTGCGGCGCCCGCTGCGGCAAAACGGTGCAGGAACGCCTTCTTGCCTTCTTCAGGCGTGCAGACGAAAAAGCCGCCGTCGGCCTGGGCAAAGTAGCCTTGCAGATACTGTTCGGCCTCTGCCACGCCCGGCCCGGCCATTTTCAGCAGCAGGTGGTGTTCAAAGCGTTGGCGAAACTCTTTCATTCGTGGCGGCAAATGGTTAGGGGCCAGCTTGCTCAACTTCTGCATCAGGTTATCGGTGAGGTTGTGCGGTAACAGTGGCAGTTTGTTCAGCGTGGCATCCACCCGGCCTTTCAGGGTGAAGAAGCGCGGCATTTGATCGGTGCCCAGCTTGTCGATCATCATAAAGGTGTCTTTGCCATACACCTCGGCAATATCGAAAATATCGCGGTGCATATATTCCCCGGCCACCGGCAGATTTTCAAACTGGCTCAGCATATGGCGGCGCAGCTCGGTCAATACTGCGGTATCGTTGGTGCCGATATAGAACACTTGTTCCTTGTCTTCTTTGGCAAAGGTATCCAGGCGTACCGCAAACACCGCCAGCTTACCGGCACAGCCGGAGGCTTCGAACAGGCGGCGTTTATCGGCGTTAAAGCGGGAAGGGGTATCGGCATCGACATCGCGCACCCGGCTGGCGTATTCGTTGTCCGAAGCGCGCAGCTCGCCGTGTTCAACATCCGTTGGCCGGTAATCGCCCTTTTCCAACCGCGTGAGGATCTCTTCCGGCGTATCGCCCAGGTTAATCCCCAGATGATTGACCAACCGTAACTGGCCATCGGCGTCCAGCTTGGCGTACAACGCCATTTCGGTATAGGCCGGGCCGCGCTTGACCAGAGCCCCTCCAGAGTTGTTGCATATCCCCCCGATCACTGAAGCGCCGATGCAGGAAGAGCCGATCACCGAATGCGGTTCACGGCCATAAGGTTTCAGCAGCCTTTCCAGCTTATTGAGTGTGCTGCCGGGGAAGCCGACCACCTGCTTGCCGTTATCCAACACCTGAATATGATCGAGCCGTAGGGTGCTGACAATGACAATCTCACGGTCATAATCCTGGCCGCTGGGGGTGGAGCCTTCGGTCAGGCCGGTGTTGGCCGCCTGCATGATGACAATCTTATCGGCGGCGACGCAGGCTTGCAGGATCTGCCATAGTTGCAGCAGACGGGTAGGGAACACGACGGCCAATGCCTTGCCTCCGCCGGAGCGGAAACCTTTGCGATAACGTTCGGTGCTACGCTCGCCGGTCAGCACCTGCGCGTTGCCGACGATATTCTTCAACTGAGTGATAAATGCCTGCGTCATGCCCATCTCCATGTCCCCGTCTGGCTGCAACGGGAGTTTAAGGTTTAATAGCGTTCCTGATATCCCGCCTCACGTTCTTCTGCACGCAGCGTCAGGATCTCCACGCCGTCAGCGGTAACCGCCACGGTGTGTTCCCATTGGGCGGAAAGTTTTTTATCGCGAGTGACCACGGTCCAGCCATCTTTCTTCTGCTTGATGCGGTGCTCGCCCTGGTTAATCATCGGTTCGATGGTAAACACCATCCCTTCCTGCAATACCGTGCCGGTACCGGGCTGGCCGAAGTGTAGCACCGCTGGGCCTTCGTGCATTTCACGGCCAATGCCATGTCCGCAATATTCCCGCACCACGCTGTAACCCGCCTGCTCTGCATGCTGCTGAATGGCGTGGCCGATGTCACCCAGCGTAGCACCGGGCTTCACTGCCCGTATGCCTTGCCACATTGACTCGTAGACATTGTTGACCAGCCGCTTGGCGAGCGGGGTGGTTTGGCCGATGCAGTACATCTTGCTGGAATCGGCAATAAACCCGTTATTTTCCAAGGTGATATCGACATTGACGATCATCCCGGAACGCAGAATTTTGCTGGCCGACGGAATGCCGTGGCAGATCACTTCGTCGATCGAGGTATTGAGCACGTAGGGGAAATCATACTGGCCCTTGCTGGCAGGGCGTGATTTCAGCTCATTGACGATAAAGGCTTCGGTACGGTCATTGATCTCCATGGTGGTGATCCCTTCGCCGATCACCTCATCGAGCATCGCAAACACCTTGGCCAGCAGCGCGCCGGAGTGGCGCATGATGGCAATCTCCTGCGGCGTTTTAATCACAATCTCTTTCACCCAACAATCTCCTTCAGCGTCAGCGCGTTTTCTTTCATCATTTTCTTTACCAGTTGCGGATAGGTCAGCTCCGGATTGAGTTCTGCCAGCATACCGATCCTGATCCAGTGATCCGCCTGTGCGTTGATAGAACGCGACATGGTCAGGCTGGCGAGCCTGAGATCGTCATGTAGCGTCTCCGAGATTTTTACTATCCCCATAGCCGACTCCGTCAGTGAACAATATACGGAGTGTATACGTTTTGGATGCTATGGGTTTGGCATTCTGTGGTGCAGGCATTTTAGGGCCAATGGTCATTGCCGGGGTCGCACAATGCGTTTATTGTGATCGTCGGCTTTGTTGCCATGACATTTTAAAGAAGGATTTAGGGCGTGACTAAACTACGTGTTGGGGTGATCTTTGGGGGCAAATCGGCGGAGCATGAGGTTTCGCTGCAGTCGGCAAAAAATATTCTGGATGCCATCGACAAAGAGAAGTTTGACGTCACGCTGCTGGGCATTGATAAGCAGGGGCAATGGCACCTTAACGATGCCTCCAACTTCCTGCTGAATGCGGAAAACCCGGCGTTGATCGCGCTGAACCACTCGAATAAAAACGTGGCGCTGGTCCCTGGGTATGAGAAGCAGCAACTGATTGAAGCCGATGGTGCTGGTGCGTTGGGGCAGCTTGATGTGGTATTCCCAATTGTCCACGGCACCTTGGGGGAGGATGGTTCGCTGCAAGGGCTGCTGCGCATGGCGAATATGCCGTTCGTGGGGGCGGGCGTGTTGGGCTCCGCGGTCAGTATGGATAAAGACGTTACCAAACGTCTGCTGCGAGATGCCGGGCTGTCAGTAGCTCCGTTCGTCACGCTGACGCGTTCCAACCGCAACAAGTACAGCTTTGCTCAATTAAGTGAAAGCCTGGGGCTACCGCTGTTTGTTAAACCGGCGAATCAGGGGTCCTCGGTTGGTGTCAGCAAGGTGCATGACCAGGCTGAGTTCGAACAGGCTATCGCCCTGGCATTCAGTTTCGACCATAAAGTGCTGGTGGAGTCGGCTATTGTTGGCCGTGAGATCGAATGCGCGGTATTGGGCAATGATAATCCGCAGGCCAGCGTCTGTGGCGAAATCGTCCTGACCGATGAGTTCTACTCTTACAACACCAAATACATTAATGAGCAAGGCGCGCAGGTGGTGGTACCGGCGGCGATCGATCAGGACGTCAGCGATAAAATCCGCGAGGTGGCATTGCAAGCCTTCAAAGCGCTGGATTGCTTGGGTATGGCACGTGTCGACGTGTTCCTGACGCCGGACAATAACGTGATTATCAACGAAATTAATACGTTGCCTGGTTTCACCAATATCAGCATGTATCCAAAACTGTGGGGGGCCAGCGGGGTGAATTATACCCAGCTGATTACTGCGTTGATTGAGCTGGCGCTGGAGCGCCATCAGCAGGATCGCGGGCTGAACAGTTCGGTGTTTGACAGCAAGTAAATGGCGTTTTCCTGGCACTCTCCGAGTTGAAGAGTGCCAGAGAACAACGGTTTATTTCACCGTCACATCGATATCGCCAAAGTATTTCTTGGACAGTTCGCCAATGGTGCCTTGCTGCTTCACCTTGGCAATGGCGTCGTTGAGTTTTTTCAGCGTCGCGGTGTCGTCTTTGCGCAGGCCGAAGGCGATGCCTTCGCCGAGGATCTTGTCGTCCTGTACCGCCTCGCCCACAAACGCAAAGCCTTTACCATCCGGATGCGCCAGGAAACCGCTCTGCCCGGCAGGAGCCATGATCAGTGTGGCATCCAGGCGGCCAGCGGTCAGATCCAGATAGACCTGATTCTGATCCTGATAGGACACCACATCAACCCCTTCCGGTGCCCAATGTGCCTTGGCATAGTTTTCCTGAATGGAACCCTGCAACACGCCGACGTGCTTACCCGCCAGCGATTTGGCATCGGGCTTCAGGCCGCTGTCGGCCTTGGCAATCAGGCGGTTTGGCACCTGGTAGATCGAATCGGTAAACGCAATCGCCTGTCTGCGCTGCTCGGTGACGTTCATCGCCGAGTTAATCGCATCAAATTTGCGGGCCTGCAACGCCGGGATCAGGCTGTCGAACGAGGTTTCTACCCAACTGCATTTGACCTGCGCGGCGGCGCACACGGCGTTACCCAGATCGATATCAAACCCTTCCAACTGGCCACTGGCGGATTTGGACTCGAAAGGTGGGTATAGCGCTTCAAGCCCAAAACGCAGGCTATTCTCAGCCGCCAGTGCGGAACCGGCAGCCAGTAAACATCCCGCCGCGATCAGCGTTTTCAGTGTTTTTTTCATTGTTGTTGCTTCCCCATGGTAAAAATCAATGGATCACACCTGGCACAGACGGCGAGCGCCTTCCTGCAGGGTGTCATTATCTTTCGAGAAACTCAGGCGGATAATGCCGGTATCGGTGCCGTCGCTGTAGAACGCCGACAGCGGGATGGTGGCCACCTTGGCTTCGCGGATCAAGCGCACCGCAAAGTCGTTGTCGCTTTCATGACTGAAACCGCTAAAGCGGGCCAACATAAAGAAGCTGCCACGGCTAGGCAGTAACTCAAAGCGTGACTTTTGCAACGCGGCTGCCAGCAGATCGCGCTTCTGCTGATAGAACTCTGCCAACCCCAGGTAGCTTTGTGGATTATTCAGGGCGGCGGCAAAGGCATATTGCATCGGCGTATCGGCAGAGAACACCATAAATTGGTGCACCTTGCGGATTTCGTCCATCAGCGCTGCCGGTGCCATGCAGTAACCGACGCGCCAACCGGTGACGTGATAGGTCTTGCCAAAGGAAGAGACGATCACGCTGCGTTCTGCCAGAGCAGGATGGCAGGCCATGCTGTGGTGAATGCCGCCGTCGAAGACCACGTGTTCATACACTTCATCGGAAAGAATGACGATATCGGTATGGCGGGTCAGGGCGGTCAGGCGCTCGATATCGTGTTCATCGAATACGCTGCCGGTAGGGTTATGCGGGCTGTTGACGATGATCATTCGCGTTTTGCTGTTGATTGCCGCCGCCACCTCATTCCAATCGATGGTTAAATCTTGCAGCGAAAGCTTGATGGCAACCGGAGTTGCCCCTTGCAGGCGTACAATCGGGGCGTAGCTGTCGAAGGCGGGTTCGAAATAGATCACCTCATCGCCGGGATGCACCAGCGCGCTGATGGCGGAGTACAACCCTTCGCTGGCGCTGGCGATCACCGTGATTTCGTCGTCGGCGTCATAGCGGGCGCCATACAGCCGCTCAACTTTTTCCGCCAGTGCATGACGTAATGCTGCTACACCGCTCATTGGGGCGTACTGGTTATGACCTGCACGCATGGCTTGGGCGACGCCCTCAACCAGTTGCACATCACAGGCAAAATTGGGTGCGCCCTGTGACAGATTCAGGGCTTGATGTTCGGCGCTCAGTTGGCCAATCACGGTGAAAATGGTAGTGCCAACGTCCGGCAGTTTCGAACGTTGCGAGCAGGCGCTGTGCATGGTGGGCTCCTGGCAAAAGAATCGAGTGTCGAATGATTAAGCATCAGTTAGGATGGGCTAACAAGAGAAAATTCGTCATGCTTGCCATGCAGCCAGATCATGGCTGACAGTGAAAATAAATGCAGGTATCGGGATTTATTATGCAAACATCGCTGCCGTCGCTCGACGTGCTGAAAACCTTTGTGGTGGTCGCTGAACGTCTCAATTTCACCCATGCCGCTCAGGCGCTGCATCTGACGCAGGGCGCGGTCAGCCGCCAGATCCTGGGATTGGAACAGCAGCTGGGTTACCCGCTGTTTAGCCGCCGCGCGCGTGGGCTAACGCTGACGCCACAGGGTGCGCTGCTGTTGGTGCCGGTGCAGCTAGCGTTAGAGCAATTGGCGCAAGCGCTGGCCAAGGCCGGGGAACAGCCGGGTACGCTACGCGTCAAATGCCCAACCTGTGCGATGCGCTGGGTATTGCCGCGCATTATTCGCCTGCAGAATGAACGGCCAGAGATGCATATCGAACTGACCGCGTCGGTATCGCACGGGCTGGATTTTGGTAGCGAACATTTCGATGCGGCGGTGGTGTTTGGCAAACCTCAGGGCAAACGGCTGGTGGTGCACCACCTGTTTGATGAGATCCTGACGCCGGTCTGCACGCCGAACTATCTGCCTGACCTGGTTCGGTCACCAGAACCAGCCGATCTGGCGGAGACAACCTTGCTGCATCCTACGCGCGATCGCCGTGATTGGTTGCTATGGTTGAAAGCGGCGGGGCAGACGGCTTTGCCCTCAGCCAAGTCACAGCATTTTGATACGCTCGATCTGGCGATGAGCGCCGCATTACAGGGCTGTGGTATCGCCATTGGCGATCTGTGCCTGTTGGAGGAAGATATTCAGGCCAATCGCATTATTACGCCGTTTTCTATCAGCGTGGAGAGCGGTGCCGCCTATTATCTGGTTTACCCCGAACATGCGGTGGTGCCTGCGGCCTTAACCCGGCTGGTGGAGTGGCTGGGGGCAGAGGCGCAAGCCAGCCGGACCAGATTGCACCATCTGCTAACCACAACGCAGACGAATTGATTCTGCAAACAAAAAGAGTATGGCAAACTGCCTGCTCACATCTATTAATGCCTCCTGGCCGACATTGTTGGCGGGGACGTGGCTGAGAATCCAACTATGAAATGGCTTTGTGTGGTGAGTATGTTGTCCGGCTTGGCAATCAGCCCGGTTTTTGCACAGGAAAGCAGTGCAACCCAAGGGATCTATGCTCAGGAGCGTGATGCCTTTATCTCCAACCTGATGAAACAGATGACGCTGGAAGAGAAAATCGGCCAGCTGCGCCTGATCAGCGTTGGGCCGGATAACCCGAAAGAGGCCATTCGTGACGGCATCAGTAAAGGCCAGATCGGGGCGATCTTCAACACCGTGACCCGCCCAGATATCCGCGTAATGCAGGATCAGGCCATGCAGCTCAGTCGCCTGAAGATCCCACTGTTTTTTGCCTATGACGTGGTCCACGGCCAGCGTACCGTGTTCCCAATCAGCCTGGGGCTGGCGGCAAGCTTTGATCTGGAGGCCATCGCCCTGAGTGGACGTGTTTCAGCGCAGGAAGCCAGCGATGACGGCCTGAACATGACCTTCTCACCGATGGTGGATATTACCCGCGATCCGCGTTGGGGCAGGGTCTCTGAAGGGTTTGGTGAGGATACCTGGCTGGTATCGAAGATTGCCAAAGTGATGGTGGATGCCTACCAGAATGGCGATCCGTCCAAGCCGGGTTCGGTGATGGCCAGCGTGAAGCACTTTGCCCTGTATGGCGCAGTTGAAGGGGGCCGTGACTACAACACCGTCGATATGAGCCCGTTACGTATGCATCAGGATTACCTGCCGCCGTATAAGGCGGCGGTAGATGCTGGCAGCGGTGGCGTGATGGTTTCACTGAACTCGATCAACGGCGTACCGGCGACGGCCAACCCGTGGCTGCTGAAAGATCTGCTGCGCGGCCAGTGGGGCTTCAAAGGCATCACCATCAGCGATCACGGCGCAATTAAAGAGTTGATTAAGCACGGTGTGGCCGAGGATGCGCGTGACGCGGTGCGCTTGGCGATCACCTCCGGGGTCGACATGAGCATGAGCGACGAGTATTACGATCAATACTTGCCGGGTTTGGTGAAGGATGGCCTGGTTTCCGAAAGCGAGATCGACCGAGCCTGTCGCGACGTGCTGAACACCAAATATGATATGGGCCTGTTTAAAGATCCGTACAACCACCTTGGCCCGGTAGGCTCCGATCCGCTGGATACCAATGCCGAAAGCCGTCTGCACCGTGCGGAGGCCCGCGTGATTGCCCGTAAAACGATGGTGCTGTTGAAAAATGACAAGCAGACGCTGCCATTGCAAAAGCAGGGCACCATAGCGCTGATCGGGCCGATGGCCGACAGCCAGCGCGATATCATGGGAAGCTGGTCGGCGGCGGGCGTGGTGAAGCAGTCGATCACCGTGCGTGAAGGGCTGCAGAATGCGGTGGGCGATAAGGCCAGCATCCTGTACGCCAAAGGGGCCAACATTACTCAGGACAAGAACATTGTTGATTATCTCAACGAGTATGAACCTGCGGTGGCCTTTGACACGCGTCCTCCACAACAGATGATCGATGAAGCGGTAAAGATCGCCAAACAGGCCGACGTGGTAGTGGCGGTAGTGGGTGAAGCGCAGGGAATGGCTCATGAAGCCTCTAGCCGGGCGGACATCACCATTCCGCAAAGCCAGCGTGACCTGATCGCGGCGTTGAAAGCCACCGGTAAACCGCTGGTTCTGGTGCTGATGAATGGCCGTCCGTTGGCATTGAGCTGGGAAAGTGAACAGGCAGATGCGATGCTGGAAACCTGGTACAGCGGCACCGAAGGCGGTAATGCCATCGCCGACGTGCTGTTTGGTGACTACAACCCTTCCGGTAAGCTGCCAATGACTTTCCCACGTTCGGTGGGGCAGATCCCGATTTACTACAACCATCTCAACACTGGCCGACCGTTCGGCAAGGCAAACCCGGGCAAGTACACTTCGCGCTACTTTGATTCGCCAAATGGCCCGCTGTATCCGTTTGGTTATGGTCTGAGCTATAGCCAGTTTGCCCTGTCCGATTTCAAACTCTCCAGCCCCGAGATGGCGCGCGACGGCAAAATTACCGCCAGCGTGATGCTGAAAAACACCGGTAAATATAACGGTGCCACCGTGGTACAGCTGTATGTGCAGGATGTGAGCGCCTCGGTCAGCCGCCCGATCAAGGAGCTGCGTAACTTCAAGAAGGTGACGTTGCGTGCCGGACAGGAACAGCGGGTGGAACTACCTATTACCGAGGACGATCTGAAGTTTTATAACGCCAGCCTGAAATGGGGCGCGGAGCCGGGTAAATTCAACGTGTTTGTTGGCCTGGACTCGGACAATCTGCAACAGCAGAGCTTTATCCTGAAATAAGTTTGTGAGCGTTTACTTTTGTTACTGACCCCTCACCCCAACCCTCTCCCACAGGGAGAGGGAGCAGGTATGGAGCCGTTGTCAGGTGCCGGAGTCAATTTTTGGCACTTTAAATCTAGAGCGAAAATCAAATACTAGAGTTACGTTGTGGCACGTTAAATCCCCTCTTCTGGGGGAGAGGGTTAGGGTGAGGGGATCTTTACCAGCTTAAAGATCTGCTCTCCCTTTTCTATGAGTACCCATCATCGGAGATCCCATCATGAAAAGATATCTGGACTGTAGCGCCAGCGATCTGGCCAACATCAGCAAAGACGATCTGATCTACGCCATCCGTGCCAGCGAAGGGCGCATTCTGGTCAGTGAGACCATCGCGGTCACTCAGCCGCTGCTCAATAACGTCACCAATGCCGAACTGGCTGCCAGCCAGGGGGCCGACATCCTGTTGCTGAACCTGTTTGATGTCAATCAGCCGCACATTGCCGGGCTGCCTGCCGATGTGCCGCCAGAAGAAGCCATACGTGAGCTACAACGGCTGACCGGGCGCGTCATTGGGGTCAATCTGGAAGCCGTCGATCCGGCGTTTGCCACCACGCATAATGAGTTCTGGCAGATGACGGCGGGGCGCGCAGCCACGGCGGAAAACGCCCGAAAATTGTATGAGCTTGGCGCTCGCATGGTGGTCTTGACCGGTAACCCGAATAACGGCGTCAGCAACCAGGCGATTGCCGAGGCGCTGAAGCACATTCGTGATGAAGTGGGCGATAAGCTGGTGCTGGTGACCGGCAAAATGCACGGTGCCGGGATTGTGCGTGAAAGCGGCAGTCAGTTGATCACCGAGCAAGATATTGCACTATTCATTGAAAACGGGGCTGACATTGTTCTATTACCTGCACCGGGCACCATCCCTGGAATGTCGCAGGAAAAGGTCGCTGCGCTGATTGCATTTACTCAGCAACAGGGCGGGCTGGCGATGACCGCCATCGGCACTTCACAGGAGGGGGCCGATGTGCAAACCATTCGCCAGATTGCCTTGATGAGCAAAATGGCTGGAGCAGACCTGCATCATATCGGCGATACCGGCTATCTTGGCTTGGCGTTGCCGGAGAATATCTTTGCCTACAGCGTGGCAATCCGCGGCGTACGGCACACTTACACACGCATTGCCCGCTCCGTTAACCGCTAATGTTTCAGGGCCGTACTCAATCTGCGGCCCGTTAAGTCCCACTCACTGTAGCCCTTTCCCGCAAGGGGTAACTCGGCAGGTTGGTTTATTACCGACAGATTAATTTCAGTAATATCAAAGGGATTTGATTGTTAACTTAATAACCTAATGACTTGATTAGTTATCAAATTACCTGGTTGTTAATTTATCGTCTGCGCCACCAGCTTATTGGCTTAATAAGCTGGTAGGTTATTAAGTTACTTAGATCTTCTTCAGCAGGGCCAGCAGCTGCGCCTCGCTCTTGTCGCTCAAACTGTCGATGGCCAACTTGATCACATCGGAACGTGTGATGCGTACGATACCATTACGCGCCGCATGGCCGATCACCTCGTCGATCATCTCCACGTGGTTATCCGTCAGGCTGACGGACAGCGCTTTATAAATGCGCTTACGGCCCTGGGGCTTTTCGACAGGTGCGGCGGGGGCGGGAACGATCAACGTATGCGAAGTGGCGCTGTTGATAAATTCATCTTCCGACATGCGATGGGTTGGCGTACGTTTTTTCACAGGATCACCTCGGTTACCAGGCTTTCGATTTCGTGCTGGGCCTTTTCATTGTGCGCTTCGTGCACGGTTAGCGCTTCGCCCCAGGCATCGCGATAAATTTTGCGATCGCACAGGCGGTTGTGTACCAACTTCAGTTCCGGGTATTCGCTTAGCACTTCGGCCGCTTCGTTAGCCTCGTTAATGAAGATATTGGTTGGGCACAGGTTGAGCACAATGTGGCCTTTTACCTTTTCATTGTATTCCTGGGCGGTGGAGAACATCTCGGACAGGTAGCCGACAGTATCCAGGTCCATCTGCGAAGGGCGCAACGGCGAGATAAACAAATCGGCGGCCAGCAGCCCGGAGCGTAATTCTGCGCTGTCGCGGCCAGCGGTATCGACAATCACATAATCGTAGTGACGATTCAGTTCCAGCAGGGTTTCTTTGATCTTGCCTGAGGCGGCCACCACCGGGATCTGCGGAACCCCTTCGACATTCTGACGGTCGTTGAACCAGGTCATGATGGATTTCTGGTCGTCGGCATCGACGATGATGGCCGTTTTTTTCTTTTTGAGGATCAGATATCCGGCGATGTTTACCGCCATGGTCGATTTGCCGACGCCGCCTTTCTGCGAACCAATCAAAACAATCATGCTGCCATCTCTCAAGTTGCCAAGCGGATAACTTATTAAATGATTAACTTAATAAGTTAATTCGCTTGTTAGGTTGGTAGTTAAATGAGTTAACAAGTGCGTATGACGACAATATGCCCCATTGGCAGCGGCTTGCCAAGTAGTGAAGGTCTTAACTTGTGGGTTTGATTTTTTAGTAACTCATTAACTTGATAAGTTATTGTTGAGATAAAAGGCAGTCAGAATGGGGGTAAAGCAGGTAAACGGGCGCAGCAGCGCCCCTACATATGAAGATCCTACGGTCTTACTTTTTCATCATGTTTTTCAGATTGGCGAAGGGATTGTGTGTGGCTAACCCTAAGTCTTTCTGTGCATCTTCACCGGCGACCACCGTGGAGCCATACTGATCGGCTTCGGTGTATTTGGAGTGTTCATGATCGTGGCAGTACAGGCACAGCATTTCCCAGTTGCTACCGTCTTCCGGGTTGTTGCTGTGGTCATGATCGATGTGATGCACCGTCAGTTCACGCAGGTTGGAGTAAACAAATTCGCGTGAACAGCGCCCGCAGACCCACGGGAAGATTTTCAGTGCTTTTTCGCGGTAACCGGTTTCCAGTCTCGCGTAGTTTTTTGGAATATATGCCATGTGGGCACCTACAGGATCAGAATAATATTGCGCTCAATATTACCACAAACCGCATGCAGACAAGCTAGCGGAATCGTTCTACCGCCCAGTCGATAAAGACCCGCAGTTTGGCACTGAGATGGCGGTTTGAAGGGTAAACCACGTACATCTGTTCATCCGGCGGTTGCCAGCTATCCAACAGGCTGATCAATTCGCCGTTGTCCAGATGCGGCTGTGCCATAAAACGCAGCGTTTGAATGATGCCCAGGCCCGCCAACCCGGAGGCAAGATGCGCGTTACTTTCATTAACGCTAACCTGATAGCGGTGCTGGATATCAATGGTTTTGCCTTGAACAACAAATTGCAGCGGCTGAATGCGATCGTTGAGTGCGTGGCGGTAGTGCGCCAGAGGGTATCCCCGCTCCAGATCGCAAGGGTGTTGCGGAGTACCGTGGCGGGCAAGATAGGCTGGCGTTGCGCAGGTCACCCATTGTAATGCGAACAACCGCCGGGCGATCAGGCTGGAATCTGCCAACGGGCCGCTGCGGATCACGCAGTCTGCGCTGTCGTTGATTAAATCGATGTTGCGATCGCCTACGCCGAGGTCGATCTGGATCTGGGGATAGCGGGCGATAAACTCAGGCAGTGCGGGTAGCAGCACCAACCGGGCAGTGGAACCTCCGGCATCAATGCGCAATACGCCCTGAGGTGCGGATTGCGATTCGGTCATGCAGCCTTCCATCTGCTCCAACTCCGCTAGCCATTTTACCGTGCGGCGGTAATAACATTCGCCCTCTGAAGTGACGGAAACGCTGCGGGTAGTGCGATTGAACAGCTTGGTTTGCAGATGGTTTTCCAGGTTCTGGATCAGTTTGGTGACGGTGGCTTTTGGCATACGCAGCGAATCGGCGGCACGGGTAAAGCCGCCGGTTTCCACCACGCGATTAAACACACGAATAGCTAGCAAATGGTGGTCCATAACGTTCTCAATCGGTTGCCCCGGCAATTTTCCGGGGCATGTTTCTCAAGGGGAATAATGATTATGGCTGCTTGACGCTAATCATGTCGTTGCGTAATGACCAACCAAACACCAGCATAGCCGAAAGGATCAGGGCACCACCAAACAGCATTGCGCTGCTGACACCTTGCCAGTCAACCACTTCTCCGCCGAGCAATGCGCCAGAGGCCAGGGCAATCTGGACCACGCTCACCAATAATGCTTGCCCCGCTTCCGGTGCTTGGGGTACAGCGGCAAACATCCAACTGGTGGCACAGACCGGCACCGCGCCAAATGCCAGCCCCCAGACCAACACCATCAGGGTGGCTCCTGGGATGCCGCTGAGAAAAGGGGAAACCATCAGGATACTGGCCAGCATGGCGGTGATCAGGATAAAGGTGGCGCGCAGGTTATGTTCCGCCAAACGCTCACCCAGGAAAGTACCAAGCAGGCCGATGGCTCCATAGGCAAGGAGTTGCAACGAAATCGCCGAAGGGCTGAGGACAAACACCTGCTGCAACAGTGGGCGCAGGTAAGTATAGGCGGCAAAATGGCCGACAAACAGCAACACGATGGCGATTAACCCGATGCGCGCCATTGGCAGGCGCAGCGGCAACAGCAGATCGCTCGGGGTCACTGGGCGGCTTGCTGGCACCGACGTGAGTAGGCGTATTTGTGCCAACAGCACGATACCCGCTAACACTGAACTGCCAAAGAAGGCCGCACGCCAGCCAAACAGATCGCCGATCAATGCCCCGGCGGGCACGCCACAGACGGCACCTACCGAGATGCCGCTCAGGATCAGCGCGGTCGCCCGGCCCTGGCTGGCAACCGGCACCAGATGGCGGCCATAGTTGGCGGCGAAAGACCAGAATCCCCCAACGCAGACGCCCAATAGCACGCGGCCTAGCAGCATCATAGGGAAGTTTACCGCCAGCGCGGAAATCAGATTGGAAATAATCAGCAGTACGGACAGGCCCAGCATCAGCAACCGCCGATCGAGCCGCCCAGACAGCAGGCTTAGAACCGGTGCAGCCACGGCGGCAACCAGGCCAGGGATGGTGACCATCAGGCCAGCGTTACCGGTACTGACGTCCAGAGAAGGGGCGATGTTGGTGAGTAACCCGATGGGCAGGAACTCGGTAGTGACCATGACAAAACAGGCGACCGCCAGCGAGAAGATCGCCAGCCACGGTGATGATGCAGATTTATCTTTATAATTCAGCATAATAGCACTCATCTCAGGTGAATAAACACGTCGTACGACAGCTGTACGAGTGATCGGGATCACAATTTACGCAGCGATGAGCGGTGAATAAATCCATCTGTGGTGGTTACACTGTTTCTGTAGGGGAATAATCACATGGATCAGCTGTTGGCGCGGGTTGGCGGGGGGCAACTGGTTCCCACCCCATAGACTTTGATGGCTCTAAGGCGCGGGCAGGGCAATTTCTTTCAATACACTCCCGCTGTAACCCGGCACGCTGGCACCTGTAACCCACTTTTACAGGTGCTGACTATGACGCTTTACCTTTCCATGGCCGCTTTTGCGTTGGCCTCCTCTATTACTCCCGGTCCGGTGAACATCGTGGCACTGAGCTGTGGCGCGCAGTTTGGCTTTACGACCAGCTTGCGGCATGTGACCGGTGCGACCTTGGGGTTCACGTTATTACTGGTGTCGGTTGGCTTGGGAATGCATGAAGTGCTTACCTGGTGGCCGGGGCTGACCACCGCGATCCTCTGGGCCGGCGTGGCCTTTCTACTCTATATGGCTTATCAGCTTGCTGCGGATGACGGGCAACTGAGCCAGGGCAAGCGGCAGCAAACACCGTCTTATTGGTATGGGGCCCTGTTGCAATGGTTGAATCCCAAGGCTTGGCTGGCTTCGGTTGCCAGTATGGGGGCCTTTGTCGGTGATGGGGAGATGCGGCTGCTGTGGCAATTTTCCGGGCTCTATTTTGTGATTTGCTACCTGTCGATAGCCTGTTGGGCCTACGCTGGGGCGATGCTTGGCAGTTTGTTGCAGCGGGCGCACAATCTGCGGCGCTTTAATCGCCTGATGGCGCTGCTGCTGGCGTTCAGCGCCTGTTACTTGCTGGCTGAGGGGATCTGATACTGGCCGGGGGTGGCTGCCAGCAGCTGTTTGAAGGTGCGCTGAAAGTGCGCCTGATCGGCAAACCCGCTTTCGTTGGCGGCGGCTGCAATGGAGAAGCCCTGTTTCAGAAGCCGCTGGCCGTGCTGGACGCGCTGATTGACCAGATAGGCATGGGGTGTCATGCTGTAGCGCTTCTTGAATGCGCGGATCAGGTAAGAAGGGGAGAGGGCCGACGCTTGGCAGATCGCCTCCAGCGTCAGCGACTGGGTGCAATGAGTACGGATAAACGCCGCGGCCATTTCCAGTTTTGGGGTCATATCCTGCTGTGGGATCGGAGACTCGCCGAGTAACTGCGGTAGATTGCTGAAGTAATCCACCAGGGCGATCTGCTTTTCCAGATGGCAACAGAGCGGATCGATCAGTACCCCATACAGCTGATTCAGGCCGTTAAACAGCACCTTATCCTGGCTGATAATCTGCTTGAACGGCACAAAGCCGCTGCCAGGGGTCTGCTGAAACGTTGCCAACCAGTGCTGGTCGATATAAAACATGGTATAGGCCCAGCGCTGGTTGCCAATGGGGTTGCAGCCGTGCGCCTGCTGCGGATTGATGATCACCACGTCACCGGTTTTAACCTGGAGGTGCTGGTCGCCGTTAACATAGGTGCTGGTACCGGCGGTGATGGTGCCAATACAGAAAAACTCGTGGCTATGCAGCGCATAACAGAGCTTGCGGCCATCTTCGACGGCACGGGCCTCAACGAACGGCAGGCGTTCATCACGCCAGAATTGTGGGGCATATTGGCTCATCGTTTCTTCTCTGACGTCGTTACAGGGAGAGCTTGTTATAGCGTAAATAGCATTACGTGGTCGAGAGGGAGAAGGAAAATGGTAGCGTGGTTGCAGCGGCTGGTTTTGCCGCCGGTAGTGATGGCAGTTTGTGCTGCGGGGATGGCAGTAACCCGCAGGCTAACCGAGGGGGACTGGCAAGATAGCCTGTCTATGCTCTTGGTCGTTGGCCTATTGGTAGTGGCTTCCGTGATAATCATGTTTAGTGCCAGTTATGCTTTTCACCGGGCAGGTACCACGCTGGATCCACAAAAATTTCAGCGGGTCAGCGTGCTGCTGGTTAACGGAGTTTTCCGTTTCAGCCGTAATCCGGTGTATCTGGGGCAGCTCCTGCTGTTGGCGGCTTGGGGATTATTGCTGGGAGGGATCTACGTCTGGTTATGGTGGGGGCTGTTTTTTGCCTATCTGGATCGCGTGCAGATCCCGCGTGAAGAGGCGTTTCTACGAGCTAACTTTGGGCAAGACTACCATGCGTTTTGCAGCCGGGTAAGGCGTTGGCTTTGAGTTGTTAATCCATCCCACAGCTTGTCTGAGCCCCCTCACCCCAACCCTCTCCCACAGGGAGAGGGAGCTACTAGCCCCTGCTCATTTGGTAGTAATTTAGTCATCTCGGCAAATTTTATCGCCCCTCAGCCAAGGTGCGTCACTGAGTTTTCAGACCCACTCTACCGGCCCCTCCCAAAAGGCGAGGGAGCTGATTCGGCATTGTCATCAGGTACTGCGAGCGAGTTATTTCACTGCAACAGCGAACTGATTTAGTGCCGTGATGAGGTAAATTTCCATCTTGATGGCGAACGCGATCGGCCCCCTCGCCCTGTGGGAGAGGGTTAGGGTGAGGGGTAATTTTGATGTTGAATATCAATCTTCTTCTTCGTTACGCGCCATCAGTTGCCGCTGGTGCTCATCGCTGGCCGCCTGGATCTCTTCCAGCACCGAGTCCACGTCGGCCCGCTTGCTGGTTTCAACAAACTTACCGGTCAACTCCGTCTCCGGCGTCAGGTTGCCTTCCTGGTACAGCGCCCAAATCTCTTTGGCATACTTGCTGCCCAGCAGCTGCGGCGCATACTGGCCGTAGTAGTGAGTCATATTGTTGATATCGCGTTCAAACATGCTTTTGGCATGGTTGTTGGCGGCGGCATCTACCACCTGCGGCAGATCGATAATTACCGGCCCGTCTTTATCCATCAGCACGTTGAACTCTGACAGATCGCCATGAACCAGCCCAACACAGAGCATGCGCACGGCATAGTTCATCATCAAGGCGTGATCGTTCAACGCCTGTTCCGGCGTTAACGTGACGTCGCTCAGGCGTGGGGCTACCAGCCCTTCTTCATCGGTGATCAGCTCCATCAGCAATACACCGTCCAGGCAGATATCCGGCTGTGGCACACGCACGCCGGCCTTGGCCAGCAGGTATAGCGCGTCCACTTCGGTATTCTGCCAAGCCTCTTCCTGCTGTTGGCGGCCAAATTTGGAGCCTTTGCTCATGGCGCGAGCGTCGCGGCTATTGCGCACCTTGCGGCCTTCCTGATAGTTCACGGCCTGCTTGAAGTTACGTTTATCGGCTTCTTTGTACACTTTGGCGCAGCGGATCTCTTTACCGCAACGCACGATAAATACGTCGGCTTCTTTGCCACTTTTCAAACGGCGGATGACGTCGTCGATTAAACCATCATCTACCAATGGCTGGAGTCGTTTTGGAATTTTCATGCAGCCTTGTACCCTATTTAGGCTCCGCTGTGAATATTTGCTTATGGTCTTAATGAAAAATCAGACCAAAAAGGCAAAAATGGGTTTTGCCGCCGGGGTGGTACATTGCCTCCCCGGAGGACCTTACTCTGCTTCGGCCATGACCCAGACGCTAACGCTGCCGCCGTTGACCGGGAAGGCCGCGCTACCATGCTCGTCCGTCATGATATCGTCCTCGCGGTTGCCGAGGAAGTCACGCCAGGATTTATGCGCAAAATTTTCGCCCAGCGCGATGGTTTTACTGCTTTCGGCCCCGTTGGTCATCACCACTACGCAACCCGGCTGCTCGGCAGTGCCGCTGCGGCTGAAGGCGATGCAGTGCGGATCGTCAAAATAGTCGCGCTGCTCGCCGTTAGCAAAACGTTGACGCGCCTGGATCAGCTTCTCCAGTTCGGCAATCACCGGCATTTCAATCTGGTATTCCTGGCCGTCGTTGCCTTGATCGCTATAACTGGCACCGTACAGATCCGGGTAAAACAGGCAAGGAACGCCTTGCTCACGCAGCAGGATCAGGGCGTAGGCCAGCGGTTTGAACCAGGGTTCGACCGGTGCTTCGAGCGATTGCAACGGCTGAGTGTCATGGTTTGCCACCAGGGTTACCGCATGGGCAGGATCGACGGCGACCAGCGTATCGGTAAACAGCTGTGACATATCGTAACCATCGCCCTGTTTTGACGCCAGATGGAATTTCAGCTGTAGCGGTACGTCGAACAGCATCACCTTACCATCGACCCGTGTTAAATACTGTTGTAATGCGGCCAGATCGTGTGACCAGTATTCGGCCACGATAAACAGATCGCGCTGTGCCGCATCGCGCACGTGATCTGCCCAGTCTTTAAAGAACCAGGCTGGGATATGTTTGGTGGCATCCAACCGGAACCCGTCACAGGGCAGGTTTTCCATCAACCAGCGCGCCCAGTATTTTAGCTCCTCGACGACGGCTTGGTTACGGAACTCCACGTTAGCGCCCATCAAATAGTCAAAGTTGCCGTTTTCGTCGTCAACCTGATCGTTCCACCCCTCTTCACCGTAGTCATTGGCAATTTTGAAGATGCCTTTGTCATCCGGTTGCTCGATATAATCGACGCCGCTAAAGCAGGTGTAGTCCCAGATAAATTTTGAATAGGTCCCTTGCCGCTCAGGGAAGGTAAAGCGGGTGTAGGCCAGCGCGTCGATGCCAACCTCTGCGATATGGTTACGGTTATCTTCATCTACCTTATAGACGTGTACCTGCTCTTTTTCATCGGCGCCGATCTTGTGGTTGAACACCACGTCATAGATCACCCGGATTTGCTGTGCGCGCAGGCTATTAACGGCCAGCGTCAACGCTTCTTTGTCGCCATATTTGGTGGCGCGGGTGCCTTTTTGATCAAACTCCCCCAGATCGAACAGATCGTAGCTGTCATACCCCACCGAATAGCCACCAGCAGCCCCCTTATAGGCTGGTGGCAGCCATAGGTCGGTCACGCCTATCTCGGCCAGGGAGGGGGCTCGTTCGGCGACCTCCTGCCATAGCTTGCCGCCATCCGGGTAGTACCAATGGAAAAACTGTAACAGTGTGGTCTTTTTCGTCATCAGTCAGTACCCCGGTTCGTCAGTAAACGTGCGCCAAACGCTCGCCCTGCTAAGCATGGGCCACTTTTGGCAAAAGGGAAAATAGCTGGCGCTAGCCTGCAAGCAGAGTAGCCTCTTGGCGCGGGGAGAGTATGGCCGATTTCCCCTCTGCCCGTGAACTGTGAGCTGTTTCACCGTTCGGGCGTTTCCGTTATATAAACTTATAACCAGTTGATAACAAAAAACCAACTATGACAGGGAGTAGGGATTACCCGATGGGCGTATTACCCTGCTGATGTCGATCATCATGGCGCTAGCTGAACGTGCCGGGTTGGCGGAAGGATCGCGTGGCGTTGGTGGTAGGGTTTGGCACCTTCCAGCTTTCGGCCAGCAGGCCCTGTTAACCTTTTGGGCTGTTGGTACCGCTGGATTATCTGTGGTTCGGCTATTTGGCTGGTTTGCTTGACGAGCAAAAGGCGGCACCAAGGCCGCCTCTTTGCATAAAGCCGTTTAACGATTAATTATAGATAATCGCGGTGCCGTGCAGTTTATTGCTACCGGTTGTTGCGATGATCTGGAAGGATTTAGCCCCTGCTGCATCCGCTTTGGCTGCCAGTTTGTTTTCCAGCGAGGTCAGGTCAGAAGCGCCACTCACGGAGATCACCCCGGATTTTTGCAGATCGGCAGGTTGGCTGCTGACCAACTCTGCGGCGAAACCACCGAAAGATACGGAAGCTAGTGCAATGGCGGCGAGGGTCATTTTCAGGTTTTTCATAATGTGGTTTCCTATCTCTAGATGAGCAATAAAAGTTTTTGTGTTATCCCGTTTAATTACTTAACGGTCGATAACTTAATGTTAGGCTCCTGCCTAACCGATTGCAAATATTTTTTTAGTGTTCGTTAATTAATTCGTGCTATTGCGTTCAGGCTGCTGGCTGCCGGGTAAGGCGTTTAATGACTATTTTCTGTTTAATTAATTGTTATTCAATGGTTATTTAAAATTTGGCGATGATTTCTACCTGCCTTGTACCAGAAGTCTCCCGGGTTTAACCGCTGTTTTCTGCCCAGCAGGGGCACCATTGGCCATATTGCTTACCGATCGCTAATTAAAAGTTGCTCGCTTATCATCGGCGGCGTAGTATTTTTTGTACCGATCGATAATTTAATGATTGTGCCCGCGTTGGGCCACCGGGAAAGTGAGGGGTCTATGAGTATCAATAATGAAGACGCATGCGCGAAGAAATCACGCGGCAGGCCGAAGCAGTTTGATCGCGATCAGGCCGTTGAGCAAGCGCTTGAGCTGTTCTGGCGCCATGGCTATGAATCCACCTCGTTGGCCGATCTGGTGGAAGCGACCGGGGCTAAAGCGCCAACGCTGTATGCGGAGTTTGGTAACAAAGAAGGGGTGTTTCGCGCCGCGGTTGAGCGTTATCTGAGCCGCTACGTGGAATGTTACAACCGCCTGCTGGCCCAGGAGTTACCGATCGCCGATATCGTCGAAGCCTATTTACGCACCTCGGCAGAGGTATTTACCGATCCGGAAAACCCTAGCGGTTGTTTTATGGTTTGTGCCAACGCCGCCTTGTCCTCCTCTTCAAACGATCTGGCCGAGATGCTGCGCAACAAGCATTTTGCGCAGGAAACCAGCCTGAAAGCCTGCTTTGACCGTAAGGTGCAGCAAGGGGAATTGCTGGCTCGCACCGATACCGCGTTGTTGGCGAAATACATTATTTGCCTGATTGAAGGGATGTCCGCCCAGGCGCGTGAAGGGGCCAGCCGTGAAGATCTGCTGCGGCTGCTGGAGACCACCATGATGGTGTGGCCGCGCTTGAGCCAGGTTGGCAATAAAGTTTGATCTGCCGCTAGACAGCCCCTCTCTCATTGTGAGAAAGGGGCCGGTTTTTACCGCGCAGTCAGCATCATATGCAGTAATGGAAAAGGCTTGCCTTGGCCATCCAGCTCGCTGCGGCCCGTCACCACAAAACCGTAATGCTGATAAAACGCCAATGCCTGCGGATTCTGCTCGTTGACGTCCAGCAGCAGTTCCTGATGCATGGCCTCAACCTCGGCCAGCAAGGCCTTGCCAATACCTTCGCCACGCCGATCGGCATCAATAAACAGCATTTCCACTTTGTTGCCGTCCAGGCCGATAAAACCGCATAGCTGCCCTGCAGCATCTTCGGCAACCCAGACGTTTACCGCCGGGAGATAGTCGTTGAGGATCAGCGGATACAAGCGCGCAATATCCTCTTCGGCCAGGAAGTGATGGGTGGCGTGCACCGAACGCTGCCAGATTTCTACTAGCTGCGCGTTATCCGCAGCCACACGCGTTCTTATCGTTATCATCGAAATTTTCAATCTATTGTCATTTCAGCTATCAAAGCGTTATGCGCCATGATAGCGCTCTGAGATACAGAGTTTATCAACTTTCGGTGAATTATTGGCATCAGTTTGGCGAATGACCGCGTGCTGGTGGTTGCGGGGGGCAAGATTAAAACTGCCCCGCAGCATGATAAACTGCGTCATTGGCGGTGGGGGAGATGGAAGCGATGCGTGCAGCGATAGAAATACCGCTGCCCAGCCTGCAAAAAGCACTTTTGAGACTATTGCCCGTGATCCCGATTGATGATGCGTTCTACACTGGCCCAGAGAAATATTCTATTTTTAGCGTACAGCCTATTTGTGCGCCAGCAACCCCTTGAGGTGATATGAACGAGTCAAACGTACTTGCTGAAGTGAATAACGAGAACCAAACGCTGGTCGCGGTGGTTCAGCAAGATAGCCGGGCCGCCTATTTTTATATCTACCCAACGGAAGAGTACAGTGAACGTTTTCAGGTGCGTGCCTGCTGGCTGCGCAACCTGGCTACGGCTCCGCAGCAGGAGGATCGTGCCGCTCTGGAGGCCGGTCTTCCCCCAATGCTGGCAGCCGAATATTGCCGTAATCTGGAAGGCGAAGCGCCATTGGATCCCGCAGGGTTGATGGTGATCTGGACGGAAAGCGACGACGGGGCTGCCCTTTGGTATCACGGGCAACTGCTAGCCGTGATCCCCGGCTGGAGTTTATACATCGATCACTCGGTCTGCTATTCCGCCAGCTGCATCAAAGAGAATCCATTGGCCTATCCGCTCGGCTCTGCATCCACCAATACGCAATATGCGCTGGCGGAAAATACCCGGCAGTTCTGGCGTAGCTGGCAGCGGGCAGAGGGGAATCCCTGGCCAAAAATGCAGAGCGATTATCAGGCACAATACGAACAACACTTTGGCCCTTCGGTGAAGTATTACGCTATCGATCAGGGCAAATGGCCGCCGATGGCCATCACCCAGCATGAGCGCGACGGGGTTTACTATTTCCTGACCATGGGGGCCAGCATCCGGCCGATGCCGTGGGTAGAGATTTTGTTCAACGACGATGCTGCCAGGTTCCGCCGGATGGAGATGGCGATAGCCATTGATGGGCAGTTTATGACCGAAGAGAACGCGGTGCAGATGGCCAGCGCGCTAGCGGGGTTTGCCCATGTACCCTGGGCGAACATCACCTGGTTTGGCGAAGGACATACGCTGGCGTCGGCGGTGGCCCCTCAGGGCTATGAAGGCTATATTCTCTCTTCATCGTTCTATCCTTACGGTGAACATCTGGTGTTGCCTGAACAGCATGGTGATCCGGTGAATATTTTCTGGGCCAGCCCGGTGTTTGCCGCCGAGCGAGAATTGGCGCAGGCCACACCGAACGGGGGTCACGATTTGGTAAAAAGGCTGCGTGAACAGGGCGTTGACCATATCTTCCGCCCACGCCAGCCTCTGATTTAACGAGTGCTACTGTCTATTTAACGATCGTTTTTGGAGCCACCCATGAAGTCAGCGTTGTTAGTCATCGATGTGCAGCAGGGGCTGTTTAATCCCCCGCCAGCAGAGGCCGAGCAGGTGCTCATGCGGATTAATCAACTGAGTGAACGTGCCCGGCAGGCTGGCGCCCCGGTGATTTTTATTCAGCATCAGACGGCTCATGAGGAACTGCCGCACGGCAGCGAAGCATGGCAAATTCATGCCGGGTTACAGCTGAAAAACGGCGATCATCGGGTTGATAAAACCACGCCGGACTCCTTTTTACGCACTAATCTGGGCAAACTGCTGATTGCCGAGGGAGTGACACAGCTGGTGATCTGCGGCTATTCCACGGAATACTGCGTCGATACCACTACCCGCCGGGCTGCTGGCCTGGGTTACCCGGTGGTGCTGGCGGCTGATGCACATACCAGCCACGACAAACCCCACGCCAGCGGGCTACAGATCCGTACCCATCATAATGCCACCTTGTCGAGTATCGAAAGTTTTGGCGTGGCGATCCGCGCGGTGCCTACAGCCGAAGTGAGTTTCTGAGCCGGATGCCGCCCTTGACGCGGTTCTGAGCGGGGTGTAACGTAACCGGATGAATATCTTCCCGCAGTTCACATCTTGTTTTAGCTGGTGGCGCCTTTTCTAAGGGCGGCACGGGTATTCATCCCTCTTTTTTAATGCCGCCGGTTTTGGCGGCATTTTTATAGCGTTGATCCGGCGGTCTGTTTACTTCCAGGAGCAAGGCTATGAGTTACACCATTCTGACTGGCGATCGCGCCACCGGTTCACTGCATTTGGGTCATTACGTCGGGTCACTGCGCCAGCGCGTTGAGCTACAACATCATCACCAGCAAACGGTGATGGTGGCCGATCTGCAAGGGCTGACCGATAACGGCAGCAATCCGCAAAAAATCAGTGCCAATGTGCTAAACGTGGTGGCCGATTATCTGGCGGTGGGAATCGATCCTGCCAAGACCACGCTGTGCCTGCAATCGGCGCTCCCGGCGCTGGCAGAATTGACGATGTATTACCTGAATCTGGTCACCGTCGCCCGTCTGGAACGTAACCCTACGGTGAAAAGCGAAATCATCGAGAAAGATTTTTCGCGCAGCCTGCCTGCCGGATTCCTGATTTACCCGGTCAGCCAGGCGGCGGATATCACCGCTTTTGGGGCTACCCATGTGCCGGTCGGGGAAGATCAGTTACCGATGCTGGAGCAAACCAACGAGATTGTCCGGCGTTTTAACCGCATCGTCGAACGTGAGGTGCTGGTGGAGTGCCAGCCGCTGCTGAGTCGTGTGGGTCGGTTGCCGGGGTTGGATGGGCAGGGCAAGATGTCGAAATCACGTGGTAATACCATCATGCTGGGGGCCAGTGCCGACGAAGTGCATAAGGCGGTGATGAGCATGTTTACCGACCCTAACCACCTGAACGTCAGCGATCCCGGCCAGGTGGAAGGCAATATGGTGTTCACCTATCTGGACGCATTTTGCGAGGATGTGGCGCTGGTGGCACAGTTGAAGGATCACTATCGTCAGGGCGGATTGGGGGATGTGAAGATTAAACGCTTGCTGGAGGATTGCCTGCAAACCCTGCTGGAGCCTATCCGCACCCGGCGGGCCGAGTACAGCGCCGATAAGGGCGAGCTGATGCGTATCCTGAGAGAGGGCAGCCAGCGGGCCAATCAGGTCACCCAGAGCACTTTGGCACAGGTCAAATCCGCGCTGGGTCTGAATTTTTTTGCCCTGGATTGAAGGCCCCTCTCCGGTTGGAGAAGCAAAACCTGATGCTCGCGGTGCTGATAGAAAGCGTGCTGGCCGTGAGGGGAAAATCTCAATACCGTTCTATCACGGGAAATGGCGTTGCGCGTCATTTCCCGGCCATAAAACCATCATCTGCGTGTCATACAGTTATTCGTTAATAGGTGCCCATAAGATTAGCCACTGAAATCAGAGAAATCATATGGCGCAGGCACTGTTAAAACTGGCACCGACCGACTATCCAGGGCAGCAACCGATCCCTTTACGCAAGGTATTGGCGGTAAAAGGGCTGGGTAAGGCTTACCAATCCCAGCAACGCGTCCTCGACGACATCAATTTTGATCTGCACGCCGGGGAGTTTGTGGCGGTGATAGGTCGCTCCGGGGCTGGGAAATCTACCCTGCTGCATACGCTGAACGGCACCATACCTTCCAGCTGTGGCGAGATGCTGCATTTTGAGGACGATGGAGTTGCACAGGATATCGCGCAGCTCTCGGCCCGCCAGATGCGCCAGTGGCGCGCCCGTTGCGGCATGATCTTCCAGGATTTTTGCCTGGTCCCCCGCCTGGATGTGATCACCAACGTGCTGCTTGGCCGCCTCAGCCACACTTCAACGCTGAAATCCTTCTTCAAAGTGTTCGACGATGCTGACCGTGCGCGGGCCATCGAGCTGTTGCAATGGCTGAATATGCTGCCACATGCGCTGCAACGTGCCGAGAACCTGTCCGGTGGCCAAATGCAGCGCGTCGCCATCTGCCGTGCGCTGATGCAAAACCCCAAAATCCTGCTGGCCGATGAACCGGTCGCCTCGCTCGATCCGAAAAACACCCGCCGCATTATGGATGCGCTACAGAAAGTCAGCGAGAACGATATCGCGGTAATGGTGAACCTGCACTCGGTCGAACTGGTGAGGGAATACTGCACCCGGGTGATTGGCATCGCCCAGGGCAAAATCATTTTCGATGGCCACCCGTCGCAGCTTAACGAACGTATTTTGCAGCAACTGTATGGCGAAGAAGCCAATCAGATCCATTAATCACTTGAACGTCACCTTTACCTTTACACACAGGGCATGCGCAATGAAAAAAATATTCACACTGACCACCATGATGGCCGGCGTAATGATGGTATTTAATGCAGGTGCAGCGGATGCGCCGAAAGAGTTGAACCTGGGGATCCTGGGCGGGCAGAACGCCACCCAACAGATTGGTGATAACCAGTGTGTGAAAGATTTTCTCGATAAAGAGCTGAACGTAGACACCAAATTACGTAACTCTTCCGACTACTCTGGCGTGATCCAGGGCCTGCTCGGGGGCAAGATCGATCTGGTGTTGAGCATGTCACCTTCGTCATTTGCTTCGGTGTATATCAAGGATCCCAAGGCAGTCGATCTGGTGGGGATCGCGGTGGATGATACCGATCAGTCACGCGGTTATCACTCGGTGGTGGTGGTGAAAGCCGACAGCCCTTACAAAAAGCTGGAAGACCTGAAAGGTCAATCCTTCGGCTTTGCGGATCCGGATTCGACCTCCGGTTTCCTGGTGCCAAACCAGGTGTTCAAGAAACAGTTTGGCGGCACGCCGGATAACAAATACAACAACTTCTTCTCCAGCGTCACCTTCTCCGGTGGCCATGAGCAGGACGTGCTTGGCGTGTTGAACGGCCAGTTTGAAGGTGCGGTCACCTGGGCCTCGATGATTGGAGATTACAACACCGGCTATACCAGCGGAGCCTTCAACCGCATGATCCGTATGGATCACCCGGATTTGATGAAGCAGATCCGGATTATCTGGCAGTCGCCGCTGATCCCGAATGGCCCGATCCTGGTGAGCAATGCTCTGCCTGCGGATTTCAAAGCCAAGGTGGTCACCGCCATCAAGAAGCTGGATACCGACAACCATCAGTGCTTTATCAAGGCGATGGGCGGCAAGCAGCATATTGGCGACGTCAAGCTGGCGGAATACCAGACCATTATCGATATGAAGCGTGAGCTGACCAAGGGCGATCGCTAAGGCTGGCTACGTTCCCGGCCCCTCACCCTAACCCTCTCCCACAGGGAGAGGGGACTGACCGAGTCACAAATTATGTACCTTGGACGTGCTACAGATTGGCTTCATGTCCTTGCCCATAACACCGATCTAGCTCCCTCTCGCTGTGGGAGAGGGTAGGGGTGAGGGGACTGACCGAGTCACAAATTAATGACTGTATTCAACCTGTACCTTGGACGTGCTACAGATTGGCTTCATGTCCTTGCCCATAACACCGATCTAGCTCCCTCTCGCTGTGGGAGAGGGTAGGGGTGAGGGGACTGACCGAGTCACAAATTAATGACTGTATTCAACCTGTACCTTGGACGTGCTACAGATTGGCTTCATGTCCTTGCCCATAACACCGATCTAGCTCCCTCTCCCTGTGGGAGAGGGTAGGGGTGAGGGGACAATACTCTCCACTACAAGAAGATGGAAAGCGATTTTGAATACCGACTTTGCACACTACTACCAACGGATCCGCAGTAAGCAGAAGCGTGAAACCCTGCTCTGGTCACTCGGGCTGGTAGCGCTCTATCTTGGCGCAGGCAATATCGCCGAGTTCAACCTGCATACCGTCTGGGTGTCGATCCCCCATTTCTTTGACTATCTGGCAGAAACCATCCCGGTGCTGCACTGGCCGCTGCTGTTCGCCGACGGCCATACCGAAGGCTCCTTCGCCTATTGGGGCTACCGCTTGCATATCCAATTACCGCTGATTTGGGAAACCTTACAGCTGGCGCTGGCGGCGACTATCCTCTCCGTGCTGGTGGCGGGCGGGCTGGCCTTTTTGGCAGCCAATAATACCCACAGCCCGGCGACGCTGCGCTTTGCCATCCGCACGCTGGTAGCGTTCCTGCGCACCATGCCGGAGCTGGCCTGGGCGGTGATGTTTGTGATGGCGTTTGGCATCGGTGCCATTCCCGGTTTTATGGCGCTGGCGCTGCACACCATCGGCAGCCTGACCAAGCTGTTCTATGAATCGATCGAAACCGCTTCCAACAAGCCGGTGCGTGGGCTGGTCGCCTGTGGGGCCACGCCGTTACAGCGCATGCGTTTCGGCCTGTGGCCGCAGGTCAAACCGATCTTCTTGTCCTACAGCTTTATGCGGCTGGAAATCAACTTCCGCCAGTCGACCATCCTCGGCCTGGTAGGGGCGGGCGGGATTGGTCAGGAACTGATGACCAATATCAAGCTCGACCGTTACGATCAGGTCAGCATGACGCTGCTGCTGATTATCGTGGTGGTTTCGCTGCTGGATTACGCTTCCGGTGAATTACGTAAACGCGTTGTCGAGGGGAAAGCCTAATGTCCGTTCAGCCAATCTCTAGCGAAAATTTGCAGCGACTTAAGCAGCAGAACCCGGAAATATTCTCACGCCAAGGGCGCTATCTGCGTACCCTCGGCATGATTACCGTAGCGATTGTGTTGTATTACGTCTTCTTTTTCCTGGTGTTTGGCATTTCCTGGCCGCAATTTGCCAACGGTTGCCAACAGATTAGCCGCTACTTTATGCGCATGTTTGTCTGGCATGACTTTGCCAACTGGCCGTTTGGCTACTATTTCCAACAGATCTTTATCACCCTGGCGATCGTGTTTGCCGGCACGATTACGGCATCGTTGATCGCCTTACCGCTGTCGTTTTTTGCCGCGCGCAACGTGATGTCCTCACCGGCGCTACGGCCTGTAGCAACGCTGGTACGCCGCCTGCTGGATATGCTGCGGGGGATTGATATGGCCATCTGGGGGCTGATTTTTGTGCGTGCCGTGGGTATGGGGCCGCTGGCCGGGGTGTTGGCCATCGTGATGCAGGATATCGGCCTGCTTGGCAAACTGTATGCCGAAGGCCACGAAGCGGTGGATAAATCCCCCAGCCGTGGGCTGACGGCGGTGGGGGCCAATGGGCTGCAAAAACACCGTTATGGCATTTTCACCCAGTCTTTCCCGACCTTCCTGGCGTTGAGCCTGTACCAGATTGAGTCCAACACCCGTTCGGCGGCGGTGCTCGGTTTTGTTGGAGCAGGGGGGATCGGCCTGGTCTACGCCGAGAACATGCGGCTATGGAACTGGGACGTGGTGATGTTTATCACCCTGATCCTGGTGGTTATCGTGATGCTGATGGACAAGATCTCCGCCATCCTGCGTAACAAATATATCGTTGGTGAAGAAATTCCGCTTTACCCGAAAAATCATTAACCTCTGCGGGTAAACCCAGGTTTGCCCGTGGAAATTCCATTGAGAAACCCCCGCCGGATCCCTATACTGCCGCCATGCAAGGTGTGCAGCGCTGCACGCCTCTCCTGATTGACAAGCGAAAGGTATTCCATGATTAACAATGATGTGCTGCGCAGCGTGCGCTACATGCTGGCTATTAATGACGCGAAGATGGTAGAGATCGTCAAGCTGGACGGTTTTGACGTCGATGTCGCAGCCATGGGGACCTACATGATCAAGGAAGGCGAGCCGGGCTTTGCCCACTGCCCCGACGAAGTGATGGCCCATTTCCTCAATGGCCTGGTGTTCTTCAAGCGTGGCAAAGACGATAAATTCCCGGCACCGGCGGTAGAGCTGCCGATCACCAACAACCTGGTGCTGAAAAAGCTGCGTGTGGCGTTTGAACTGAAAGATGTCGATCTGCACCAGATTTTTACCGCGGTGGAATTTCGTATCTCCAAGCCTGAGCTGAGCGCGCTGTTCCGCAAAGAAGGCACTAAAAACTACCGCCCCTGTGGCGATCAGATGCTGCGCTATTTCCTGAAAGGGCTGACCCAGCGCATACGCGGCGCATAATGTTGCGTATCACGGCATCAGGCGTCCTCATCGAGGGCGCTTTTTTTTTGTGCGCCCTGCATTTGTCGATCATACTCAGTACTATGCCGCCTGACGGTAGAACATGTCCGAACTTTCCGTGTGAAATAAGGGAATTATGACGACAGCCCCCACCACGTTGCCAGCGGTGTTAACCAGCACGGCAATAGAACAAAAAATACTGCGCAGATCGATCTTCTGTACGCTGTTTATCGCCAGTGCCGGGATCGTGTTTGGGATTGTCTGCGGTTCGATGTCGATCGTTTTTGATGGCATGTTCTCGGCGTTGGACGCGGGCATGTGTTCATTATCCCTGCTGGTGTCCCGCCTGCTGGGGCAACCCCATAGCCGTCGTTTTCAGTATGGTTTCTGGCATGTCGAGCCGCTGGTGCTGGCATTTAACGGCAGTTTACTGACGTTGCTGTGTCTGTATGCCTTTGTAAACGCCGTCAAAGGGATTGCCGACGGAGGGCGCGAGCTTGAGCTGGGCTGGGCGATTGTCTATGCCGTTACCGTCAGTATTTTCTGCTTTACCCTCTACGTTAAGCAAAGCCGGCTGAATAAGCAGGTCAAATCGGAGCTGATCGCGCTGGATAACAAAAGCTGGCTGATGTCGGCCTGCATCAGTTCGGCGTTATTGGTGGCTTTTATTCTTTCCTGGCTAATGGAAGGCACCCGTTATGAATATCTCAACGTCTATGCCGACCCTGTCGCACTGGCACTGTTGACGCTGGTCCTGATCCCGGTGCCAATCAAAACGGTAAAATCTGCCATTCAGGAAGTGCTGCAGATGACGCCGGACAGCCTGGATGCCAAGGTGGGATCCATTATGGCGCAGCTGACGCTGGAGTATGGCTTCCTGGATTATTCCAATTACGCCACCCGCGTTGGCCGTGGGCTGTTTATTGAGATCCACATCGTGATCCCGCCAGAGATGGAACACAGCGGCGTCCACAAGCTGGATAAAATCCGTGACCAGATAGCCGACGCCATTGGTGAAGATAGCCCGCACCGCTGGCTGACCATCTCCTTTACCCATAATGCGAAGTGGCTATAGGTTTTTCGCCATCACCCACATGGCCACGGATTGGCTGACGCTGGTATAGCTCTCCTCACCCACGATCGCCATACCTTGGCGCTGATAAAAGCGTTGGCCAGCCACGTTACTTTTCAGCACGTCCAGCCACAGGATTGGTTGCCCTCTCTCAACGGCTCGTCGCTGTACTTCGGCAAATAACTGCTTCCCATAGCCGCGCCCGGCAAACTGCGGCAGGAAATAAATCTTTTGCAGCTCGGCCCCGAGGGTTGCGGTCGCTGCCTGCAGGCTGTCGAAATTAAGCTTGGCAAAGCCTACCGGCGTCTCCCCCTCATAGGCAAGCAGCCAGCAAGTATCGCGGTCTCGCAATGAGGGCTCCAACGCTTGTTCGGCAAAATCCTTGGTCAGAAACGCCTGCAACTCCTGCTGGTTTTGCCAAAGTTCAGCAAAGTGAGCGAGGTAGCTGGCAATCCCGATATCCCGCACGGTCGCTAAATCAGCGGGCAACGCTTGACGGATCGTGAACACGATAGCCTCTTTGTAATGGTTAGTTGACTCATCTTGGGCGATCGACTGCTTGCCGCTCAGTGCGCCCCATTCGCTCCAGGAACCGTCATAGAGTTTCACCTGCCTGGCACCCAGTGATTGCAGGCCAAAGGCCAGCACGGCGGCGGTGACGCCAGAACCACAGCTGACGATGGTGGGCGCGTCGATATCGACCCCTTTTTCTTCGAAGGTTTTTTTCAGCGCCTCGAGCGATTTGAAACGTCCGTTCTCCAGCAGCTCGCCATACGGAATATTGATACTGCCCGGAATATGGCCACGGTGCAGGCCAGGGCGCGGTTCCGGGGCTTGGGCATAGAAACGAGGTGCGGCACGGGCGTCGAGGATTTGCCGCTGGTCGTTCATCGCCTGCTCAACCTGCCGCATATCCACCACCGCTTCGGCATTAAAGTGCGCGCGGAAGGTCGCGGGGGTAGGCTGTGCAGGGCCGGTTTCCAAGGCGTTACCGCGTGATGTCCAACCCTGCAAACCTTCATCGAGCACGAATACATTTTGTGCGCCGAAATTACGGAACGTCCACCAACCGCGTGGGGCAGAAAACTGATTGCCTTCATCATAGAAAACAAGGGTCTGTTGGTCATTAATGCCCAGTTTACCTGCGGCAGCGGCAAAGGCTTCTGCCGTGGGCAGCATATGCGGCAGCGTAGTATTTTTATCCGCGACGTCGTCAATATCGAAATATACCGCACCTGGTATATGGCCCCGCTCAAATTCGGCCAACATGTCTTGCTTCGGCACCTGACCGACAGGTGCCATACGCACATCAACCAGCGTCAGATTTTCATCGTTGATATGTTGCTCAAGCCATTGCGCGGTCACTAAAAAAGCAGAGTTCATGGTCATTGTTCGCCTGTCAGGACAAAGAAGGTTTTCACTATACCTCAACGATCTTGCATATTGGTATGCTGTGGTTTGAAAGGGAGCAGGGCAGATGATTGACCAAGACTTTGGCGGGGCGAAAATCGCCTTGCTGTACGGTGGCCAGGTGCTGGTTTACCAGCGTGATGACAACCCGGCGATCCCCTGGCCCGGTTGCTGGGACTTGCCCGGCGGCGGGCGTGAAGGGGACGAAACTCCGGTGCAATGTGTGCAACGGGAAACCGGGGAGGAGTTCGGTATTCTATTGCCCGCACGGCAAATTGTCTGGCAGCAGCGTTACGCCGGGATCAAGCCTGGCTCGCCGCCCACCTGGTTTATGGTGGGGGAAATCACCCTTGCGCAGATTGCAGCGATCCGCTTTGGCAATGAAGGACAGTGCTGGCAAATGATGCCTACGGATGAGTTTGTGCGTCACCCACAGGGTATTGCCCATCTGCGTCAGCGGCTAGCGGATCGCCTGGCCCAGCTCGGCTGGCCGGACATGCTCGATTAACGCGTCGAGCTGGTGCGCGCAAAACACCTCGAAACCATGTTGGCGTAATGGCTCTGCGGTAATACCGCTGCCGGGATGGGGTTGGCCACTGAATGCGTTATAAACGCATGTTTTTTATCCACCGCGTTTTATGAAGGCAGTCACGGATCCGGGTCAAAGTTGATTATCGGCTTGTTAATGAAATTTAAATTTCATATAAATACATAATGATTTTTATTTTCCAAAAATAAGCAAGGGAGAAAACGATGAAACAGGTGCGCGTTGGATTGATCGGTACTGGTTATATTGGCCGCTGTCATGCTATCGCCTATGCACAGGCTGGCACGGTGTTCCCGCTGAAAGGGGAACTGGTATTGGAGATGCTGGCGGAAGTGACATCCGAACTGGCAGCTCAGCGGGCGGCGGAGTTCAGTTTCGCGCGTTCAACCGGCGACTGGCGTGAACTGGTGGCCGACCCTGCCATAGACGTGGTGGATATCTGTGCTCCGAACTTCCTGCATAAAGAGATGGCTCTGGCGGCAATTGCACAGGGCAAGCATGTTTATTCCGAGAAGCCGCTGGCGCTGAATGCGCAAGATGCCACCGAGATGGTGCAGGCCGCGCGCGCCAAAGGGGTCAAAACCCTGGTTGGGTTCAACTATATGAAAAACCCGACCAGCCAGCTGGCACGGGAAATCATCGCCAACGGTGAAATTGGCGAGGTGGTACATTTTTACGGTACGCATAATGAAGATTATCTGGCCGATCCGCGTACGCCGATCGACTGGCACTGCCGTAAAGCCACCGCCGGGTTGGGGGCGTTGGGCGATCTGGCGGCGCACATCGTGAACATGGCGCATTATCTGGTGGGGGATATTGTCGCGGTGTCGGGCGATATGCAAACCCTGATCAAACAGCGGCCCGATCCGGGCAATCCGGCCAAGATGTGTGAAGTCGAAAACGAAGATCAGGCCAGCGCGCTGGTGCGCTTTGCCAATGGCGCGATGGGAACCATAGAAACCTCACGCATTGCCTGCGGGCGCAAAATGGGCCTGACCTATGTGGTGACCGGCACCAAGGGCACGCTGAGTTTCACTCAGGAACGCATGGCGGAACTGAAACTGTATCGCCATGATGAACCGGCCGAGCGGCAGGGCTTCAAAACCATCATGGTAGGGCCAAAGCACCCGGATTACGCCGCATTCTGCGTCAGTGCCGGCCATGGCATCGGCTTTAACGATCAGAAAACGGTGGAGATCCGTGATTTGGTCAATGGCATTGCCGCAGGTGATCGGCTGTGGCCAGATTTTGAGGAAGGCTGGAAGGTATCCTGCGTGCTGGATGCGATTGCCGCCTCTGCCGAACAGCGCCGCTGGTTAGACATCAACTGCGATTGACCCTGTTACCGGGAGGCCGCTAACTGTGCTGTCCCGTAGGGCCTTGCATGCTGCGCCCATTTGGCAGCATGCAAGGCCCTTGGACGCTTAAAACGCAAAGCAAGAACAGCCGAAGGCACCCCAAAAGGCATTCTCGTTGGCGATGGGAATGCTGGAACGGCGGGCAATATCATGCTGGTGAGCATGAACGCCACAAGGGCCGCAACACTGGTGCGGCTGGCTTAATGCACCTACCTTGCCGGTGGTTGCGGGCGGTGCTGAGCGATAATGCCCCGGTACATTGGCCACCGGTGACCATTCAGGCAGTACCGGTAACGGCGGCGGAGAGAACGGCGAGAAACTGTCCGCAGCATAGACAACTTTACCATCCACCACGGTCATGACCGACTCAATTCCCTTGATCTGCTCCTCCGGTACGCTGAAGTAATCCTGTGACAACACGGCCATATCCGCCAGCTGTCCCACCTTGATCTGGCCCTTTTTCCCTTGTTCGGTAGAGAACCAGGCACTGCCCTGTGTCCAAAGCATTAATGCCGTTTCGCGATCCAGACGAGCCTGATCGTCATACATTGCCATACCGCCGACCGTGCGGCCAGAAACCAGCCAGTACAGCGCTGTCCAAGGGTTGTAACTGGCGACGCGGGTGGCGTCGGTGCCTAGTCCAACCGGCAGTTCTGCCGCCAACATTTTGGCGACCGGTGGAGTCTGTTTGGTGGCTTCGATGCCATAGCGTTCGGCAAAGTATTCCCCTTGAAACGCCATGCGGTGCTGTACGGCGATACCGCCCCCGAGGGCTTTCACTCGCTCGATATTACGCTCAGAAATGGTTTCCGCATGGTCAAAAATCCAGTGCAGACCAGCAAAGGGGATTTCGCGGTTGACCTTCTCAAACACGTTCAGCATTCGGCTGATGGATTCATCGTAAGTGGCATGCAAACGGAACGGCCAGCGGTGTTCCACCAGATGGCGTACTACGCGTTCCAGCTCATCCTCGGTACCTTCAGGCAAATCCGGGCGAGGTTGCAGAAAGTCTTCGAAGTCGGCCGCCGAGAACACCAGCATTTCCCCCGCGCCGTTATGGCGGTAAAAGTCCGTTCCCTGGCCGGGTTTGAGCATATCCGTCCATAGCTGGAAGTCTTCCAGCTCCTGTTTTGGCCTTTGGGTAAACAGGTTGTAGGCGATACGCAAGGTCAGCTGTTTTTTATCGTGCAGTTCCGCGATGACCTGATAGTCCTCGGGATAGTTCTGGAAACCGCCGCCTGCGTCAATCGCGCTGGTCAGGCCCAGACGGTTGAGTTCGCGCATAAACTGGCGGGTGGAGTTCACCTGTTGTTCCAGCGGCAGCTTCGGCCCCTTGGCTAAGGTTGCATAGAGGATCATGGCATTGGGCTTGGCGATCAACATCCCGGTTGGGTTGCCGTTGCCGTCGCGCTGGATTTCACCTCCCGGCGGGTTTGGCGTGTCTTTGGTGTAGCCCACTACTTTCAGCGCAGCGCGGTTAAGCAGGGCGCGATCGTACAGATGCAGAATAAAGACCGGCGTGTCTGGGGCGGCGGCGTTGATTTCATCCAACGTAGGCATACGGCGCTCGGCGAATTGGAACTCGGTCCAACCGCCGACTACTCTGACCCACTGTGGGCTAGGCGTGCGCAGTGCCTGTTCCTTGAGCATACGCAAGGCGTCGGCCAGCGAAGGTACGCCTTCCCAGCGTAGTTCCAGGTTGTAATTCAATCCCCCCCGGATCAGGTGCAGGTGTGAATCATTCAGGCCGGGCACCGCCGTATGGCCGTGTAAGTCGATGATCTGGGTTTCCGGCCCGACGTGTTGCATGACGTCATTCTCACTACCGACGGCCAGAAACTTGCCGTCCTTGATCGCCACGGCCTGAGCGGTGGGATTCTCGCGATCGACGGTATGGAATTTACCGTTGCGGATGATCAATGAAGCGGTGTGACTCATAGCGTTTTCCTTAATGGCGGGTGAGCCATTGATGAAACAGACGGGTAACCAACGGCATCCACAGGAATACCACCAGGGCGACAACGCTGGCATCATTGAGTAAATGCCCAGCCAGTGTGCCGCTCAGTTCCGGCAGCAGCTTGCCCCAAAACCAGGGCACCAGATTGGTCGAAGGGAATATCACCAGCAGGGTGATTAAAAACTGTTTCCACTTGGCCGGTGGCCGTACGTTGGCGCTGGCAGGTGTGAACCAGAACTCGGCTCCGGGGCGGATCTCAATATGATCGCTCCCCTGCAGCAGTGGTGTGACTTCTTCGATATATTTCAGTCGCTGTGGCGAGTGGATCCAGCGGTATAAATTGTCCAGATTATCGAAGCGTACCAGCACCGTATAAGCCTGCTGATTACCGGAGGGGCGGATGACGTTAACGCCTAGATGGCCGTCAAACTGGGCGGCATCGGGCATGATGCGTTTTAACCAGGCTTCATAGGCTGGTTCCTGGCCTGGAGCCAGATGGTGAGTGATCACCAGCGTAACGTGTTGCTGATGGGACATGGATCCAGCTCCTGAAAAACCCCGGCGCGCGGCCGGGAGGGTAATGCGGTCAGTCAAGGTGAGCCTTGCGCGGTTTTACTTGCCGCTGCGAGCCGGGGCGTGATGCACCAGAGTGTAAGCATAGTCAACGCCCATTCCGTAGGCACCGCTGTGTTCACGTACCAGATCCATCACCGCATCGTAGGTTTCTTTACGTGCCCAATCGCGTTGGTATTCGAGTAGCACCTGTTGCCAGGTTACCGGAATGGCCCCAGCCTGCACCATGCGATCGATAGCGCGCTCATGGGCATCCACCGAGGTGCCGCCAGAGGTGTCTGTGACCACATAAACCTCATACCCGGCTTCCAGTGCCATCAATGCCGGAAAGGTCAGGCAGACCTCGGTCCACAGGGCGGAGATCACCAGTTTTTTACGGCCGATGGCCTCCACGGCTTTAACGAATGCCGCATCTTCCCAGGAATTCATCGAGGTACGCTCAATCGGGGTGAGTTCTGGATGCACCGCCAGCAGTTCCGGCCAGATATAGCCGCTGAAACTTTCGCTTTCGACCGAGGTAAAAATAGTGGGAACATTAAAGATGCTGCCGGCTTTGGCCAGCGCTACCACGTTGTTTTTCAGCTGTTGGCGATCGATATTGGCTACGCCAAAAGCCATTTGCGGTTGATGATCGATAAAGATGAGTGCGGAGTTTTTCGGATCAAGCAGTTGAAACTTAGACATAATGTACCTTCCAATAGAATTACCGTGAATAAGATAGATGCACTGTATCAATGGAGTGAATGGTAGGTAGGTGCCGTTTTCAAAGATAGCGTAGAATTTTTACCTTCTTGTTAAGTTTTTTTATCTATGGGAGAAAGGGGTGAGACTAAACCTGGAAGACTGCCAGGATCGTTATCCATGCAGCTAACGTCATGATGCTGATTTTTAACTTTGCTTTACCACTTTTGTTATTTTGAGCGCCGATACGCTTCGCCGATACTGAGAAAAATAGCCTCAGCGAGCCGAAAAATGCCCTCAGCCAAACCCCATAGCCACTATCTGCACGGCGAACAACGTGCCTGGATCCAACAGCTTAACCGGCATTGGGTCTGGCGGCTGGAGCTGCCGACCTGGGGCATTATGCTGCTGGTTTACGGCAGTTGGTTCGGTGTGGTGCATTACTGGCAGCAGCTTGGCCCCTGGCTGGGCGCACCACTGCTGACGCTGGCGACTACCTGGTATCTCTCGTTGCAGCATGAGCTGATCCACGGCCATCCTACCCGCTGGCCACGGCTCAACCAACTGTTCGGCCTGCTTCCCCTGGCGGTGTGGTATCCCTACGGGCTGTACCGCGACAGCCATATTCAGCATCACCGTGACGATCATCTGACCCAACCTGCCGAAGATCCGGAAAGTTACTATTTCAGCCAGGCGCAGTGGCAACGGTTTCCTGTTTTGCTGCCTCTGTTGGCCAAGGTACGTAATACCCTGATTGGGCGAGTCACGCTTGGCCCGGCATGGGATATTATCGCTACGCTGTCCAACGCCCTGAAAGCCATACTGGCTGGTGATCTGCGGACCTTGGCAATGTGGCTGGTTCAGGGAGCGCTGCTGGTGGTGCTGCTGGCGTGGCTGCAAACCCGGGGCATTTCTGCCGCCTTTTATCTGCTGGCGGTCAGCTACCCGGCGCTGGGGCTGACCAAGATCCGTTCGTTTTATGAGCATCGCGCGGTGGACGCTCCACAGGCACGTTCTATTATTAATGAGGCCTCTTGGCCGTGGCGGCTGCTGTTTCTCAATCTGAACTATCATTTAGTCCATCATGATTTACCCGGTTTGCCATGGTATGGGCTGCGAAAAGTCTATTTGGCAGAGCAACTGGCCTATCGGCAACGCAGCCAGGGGTTTGTGGTGCAGGGCTATGGTAACTGGTTTGTCGACTATGCCGTGACGCCGATTACCGTTGAAGTACACCCGTTTGAACAGGAGAGTGTCGGGAAGCAGCATGTGATAGGCTGGACTCATACCGCGCAGGATTTTCCAATCGATCTGGCGAAATAGCCGGAAAGCATCATCAAAGAGGATAAAGCATGGCTATTACCCCATTACGCGCACGTTTTTTGGCATTGGCTTTGACCGTTCTGGCGGGAGCCAGCGGTGTTGCACAGGCGGCCGATACGGTACGCGTGGGTTCTAAAATTGATACCGAAGGCTCGTTGCTTGGCAATATCATTGTGCAGGTGCTGGAAGCCAACGGCATCAAAACCACCAACAAACTGCAATTGGGTACCACCAAGGTACTGCGTGGTGCCATCACTTCCGGCGAGATTGATATCTACCCGGAATACACCGGTAACGGTGCCTTTTTCTTCTCAGATGAAAAAGATCCGGCGTGGAAAAACGCTCAGGCCGGGTTTGAGAAGGTGAAAAAGCTCGACTATGACCAGAATAAGATCGTCTGGCTGGATGCCGCCCCGGCAAACAACACCTGGACGATCGCCGTTCGTCAGGATGTGGCGCAGGCCAACCAGCTGAAAACGCTGGCAGATCTGGCCAAGTGGATCAACGGCGGCGGTAAGTTCAAACTGGCGGCATCGGCAGAGTTTATCGAACGTCCAGACGCGCTACCGGCCTTCCAGAATGCTTATGGCTTCAAGCTGAATCAGGATCAGTTGCTGTCACTGGCTGGCGGTGATACGGCGGTGACCATCAAAGCGGCGGCGGAACAAACCTCTGGGGTGAATGCGGCAATGGCCTATGGCACCGATGGCCCGGTAGCCGCGCTGGGCCTGCAAACGTTGGCAGACCCACAGGGCGTACAGCCGATCTACGCACCAGCACCGATTATTCGTGAGGCAACGCTGCACCAGCACGCCAATATCGCCGAACTGCTCAAGCCGGTATTCGCCACGCTCGACGGCCCAACCTTGCAGCAGTTGAACGCGCAGATCGCCGTAGAAGGCCAGGATGCCAAACAGGTGGCGGTCAATTACCTGAAACAGAAAGGGTTGATTAAGTAACCTTGATTCGACGACTGAATCTGATATTGCCCCTCACCCCAACCCTCTCCCATAGGGAGAGGGAGCGGATATGGAGTAGCCATTAAGGGCAGGATTCAAGCTTTAGAACGTTTAATCCCCTCCCCGCAGGAGATGGAACGGAGCGGCATTGGGGTTAGGTGCAGGAGCCCATTTGTGGCACGTTCAGTCCCCTCTCCCTGTGGGAGAGGGTTAGGGTGAGGGAGGCAGCTTACGCGTAGCTTTGCATTCTGCGCTTAACTGGCTGATTAGACCCTGGGAGTGATTTTGATTATTGTCTTGAAAAACCGCGTATTACTGACCTTGTTTATTTTGCTGTTGCTTGCGGCCTTTGGCCTGCCGTTTCTCAGTTATGCCCCAAATCGCCTGCTGTCTGGCAAGAGTATCTCTCTGATTTCACTATTGCATGGTCCAGCGCTATGGCTGCTGTTGCCGTTACTGGTGTTGGCCGTGCTCAGCCTGTTGACCCCCACGCGCAATCGGGCGCGGCTGACCGCCTGCGTTGCCGCTGTTCTATTGGCGATGATCTTTTGGTTGAGCGGCTATACCGCTCAGCAACTGGCATTGCAGGGCTCACCGTTGGCACGGACTTCCTGGAGCAGCGGTTGTGCACTAATGGTGGCATTGAGCGGCCTGATCGCCGCAGATGCCATGACGCGGATCACTCCCTCGCATCTGTGGCGCATTCTGGGTAACACCTTGGTGATGCTACCTACCGCGTTGTTGCTGTTTACCCATCAGTTGGACCAGCTTTCCCTGCTGAAGGAGTACCACAACCGGCAAGAGGTATTTGACGCCGCGTTGCTACAGCATCTGACCATCTTGCTGGCCACCCTGGTACCGGCATTGCTGCTTGGTGTGCCGTTGGGCGTGTTGTGCTTTCGTTCAACCCGCTGGCAGGCCCCGATCTTTTCTACGTTGAATATCATCCAGACCGTACCTTCCATTGCGCTGTTTGGCCTGTTGATCGCCCCGTTGGCCGGGTTGGCAGCGGCGCTACCTTGGCTGGCTAACTTAGGCATCAGCGGTATCGGTATGGCCCCGGCGATTGTGGCGTTGGTGCTCTATGCCCTGTTGCCACTGGTGCGTAGCGTGGTCGCCGGTTTGCAAAGCGTGCCCGCCAGCGTGATTGAGTCCGCCTGCGGCATGGGAATGACGCGCGGGCAGATTTTCTTTGGCGTACAGCTGCCACTGGCATTGCCACTGTTCCTGACCGGCGTGCGGATCCTGGCGGTACAAACAGTGGGAATGGCTGTGGTGGCCGCGCTGATCGGGGCCGGGGGTTTTGGTGCGATCGTGTTTCAAGGATTACTCAGCAGTGCGCTGGATCTGGTGCTGCTCGGGGTGATCCCGGTGATTGCCATGGCGGTGATCGTCGATTCGCTGTTTAAATTCATAATTTCAATGTTGGAAGTGACTGCCAGATGATTAACTTTGACCGGGTAAGCAAGATTTTTCAGGGGAAACCGGCGGTGGACGATCTCTCGTTGAGCATGGCGGAAGGGGAGTTTACCGTGCTGATCGGCACTTCCGGCTCTGGCAAATCCACCACTTTGAAGATGATCAACCGCCTGATCGAGCATGATAAAGGCAAGATCAGGTTTGCCGGTGAGGAGATCCATAAGTTCAAGCCGCAGGATTTGCGCCGCCGAATGGGCTACGCCATCCAGTCGATCGGCCTGTTTCCCCATTGGACGGTAGAAGAGAATATCGCCACGGTGCCGCAGTTGCTGAAGTGGCCACGGGCACGGATCCGCGATCGGGTGACTGAGCTGATGGAGCTGCTGCAACTGGAGCCGGAACAGTTCCGCCAGCGCTATCCGCATCAGCTTTCCGGCGGACAGCAGCAGCGGGTTGGGGTGGCACGGGCGCTGGCCGCCGATCCTGAGGTGTTGCTGATGGACGAACCCTTTGGAGCGCTCGATCCGGTGACCCGGGCCTCGTTGCAGGCTGAGATTGCCCGCATTCATCAACTTTCTGGCCGCACCATCGTATTGGTGACGCACGATATCGATGAGGCGCTGGGGCTAGCCGATCGGATCGTGCTGCTCGATCAGGGGCGAGTGGTGCAGCAGGGCACTCCGTTGGAGCTGTTAACCAACCCGGTGAATGATTTTGTGCGTGACTTCTTTGGCCGCAGCGATCGGGGGATCAAGCTGTTGGCGTTGGGCACGGTAGCCGAAAGGGTGCGGCCGGGCGAGGCGGAAGGGGAACCGATCCAGGCCATGATGAGCCTGCGTGAGGCGCTGTCGGTGTTTGTTGCCCGAGGCAGCGAACGTTTACCGGTGGTCGGCGATCAGGGGCAAGCGCTTGGCGTTTTGCATTTCAGCGATTTGATCGCACATAAGGCGCTATCATGAACATCACGCGTTGGTGGCGCGATCCGCTACCCTGGACTTTTGCTCTGCTAGTGGCGTTGGTCTTCGGCATGAACCATTTGCACGGCCTGTTTGCCGCTTGGTTCCCACAGTTGGACAGGCCGGTGTATCAGCAGGACAGCTTCTTCTCGCTGGTTGTTGCGCATTTATCGCTAGTAGCCGTATCGAGCCTGATTGCGGTAATGATTGGCGTAACCGCTGGCATTGCGGTGACGCGCGATGCCGGGCGGGAGTTTCGCTCATTGGTGGAAACCGTGGTTGCCGTTGGGCAGACTTTTCCACCGGTCGCGGTATTGGCGGTGGCGGTACCGGTAATGGGCTTTAGTGAGCAGCCAGCGATTATTGCGCTGGTGCTGTATGGGTTATTACCGATCCTGCAAGGCACCTTGACCGGGATAGAGTCGGTTCCGGCGGGGACGCGTGAAGTGGCTCAAGGGGTGGGGATGAACCGCTGGCAAGTTTTGTGGCGCGTTGAGTTGCCGTTGGCGGCCCCGGTGATCGTTGCGGGGATCCGTACTTCGGTGATTATCAATATCGGCACGGCGGCGATAGCCTCGACGGTGGGCACCAAAACGTTGGGAACGCCGATCATTATTGGCCTGAGTGGCTTCAATACGGCGTATGTGATCCAGGGAGCGGTGGTAGTGGCGTTGTTGGCGATCATTACCGACATGCTGTTCGAACGCTGGGTATGCTACCTCACCGCCTGGCGTCAGCAGCGGCTGACTGTCTCATCTTCTGCGGGGTAACGATTATGGCAATAATCTCTTTACCGATGTACGGCGTTAGCCACCAACAGGTGGAACCGTTCTGGCAGGCGCTACGCGATAAGCTGCGGCAACTGGGTATGGCGGAGGTTCCCCAGGAGCTGAGTTGGCCGCAGGATTTGCCGCAACACTGGCAGCGGCCGGATCTGCTACTTAGCCAAACCTGCGGTTATCCATTGGTGACGGTGCTACCACAGGTACAGCTGGTGGGCACTTACCATTACCGCGTGGAAGGTTGCAGCGGAGCGAACTACAGCAGTTGGCTGGTGGTGCGAGAGGATGAACCGGCTGAACGGCTGGAAGATTTCCGCGATCGCGTGGTGGCGTATAACAGCCGGGATTCACAGTCGGGCTATAACAGCCTGCGGGCGTTGATTGCACCGCTGGCGCGGGAAGGGCGTTTTTTCCGCCAGGCGCTCGCCTCTGGCGGCCACTATCGCTCACTGGAGATGATCCTGGAGGGGCAGGCGGATATTGCGGCTATCGACTGCATCAGCTTTGCCCTATTGAAACGGGCACGGCCACAGGCCGTTGCTGGTCTGAAGATTATTGGCCGTACCGCTGCGGTACCGGGCTTGCCGTTGATCACGGCGGCGGGAACGCCAGACTCACAATTGGCAATCCTGCGCACTGCGGCCAGCGCCATGGTCAACCATACGGCCAGTGAAAGCCTGCTGATCGGCGATTTCAGTCTGGTGCCGCGTGCCGCTTATCAGCGGGTGGTCGAGCTTGAAAGGCTGGCGGCCAACGCTGGCGTAACGGCGTTATAAAGCGGGTTATTTCGCTTGGATAGTGGCCGTTGGGGCGCTATCGGCTGCGGCATCGTTGGTGGTTGTGGTTTCTTCTTGTGGCGTGGTGGAACGGGTGTACATATTCAGCCCGGCCAGGAACACGCCGCCCAGAGAGCCGAAGGCGCATAAGGCGATGACGATGAGGAACGCTTTTTTCCGCATAATGATGATTTCGCAGGTTGTCCAGAACAGCGGGAATTATAGCCCCTTCACCGGGTGAAACAACACTCGTTTAATTGGGGGTATGCGGGCTGCACCGATCCTCTCGTCTTTTGGGGCGGGATCTGGTTCGCAACTGATGTTCAAAGGTTTTGCGAGGCGGGTTCAGAACCCATTCGTTCATAATGTGCGCCGATGACAGCCTATGGTAGGTTTTTTATGTTAAGTCCAAGGATGACCGACATGAAAAAAGCCACCTCCACCCCGCATGATGCGGTATTTAAGCAGTTCCTCACCCATCCAGACACGGCCCGTGATTTCTTGGAATTACATGTGCCGCCTGCCTTACTGCAGTATTGCGATCTGAACACGCTAAAGCTGGAACCCGGTAGTTTTATCGAGAGCGACCTGCGTGCCCATTACTCTGACGTACTTTACTCGTTGCGAACCGAGAGAGGGGATGGTTATGTGTACGTTTTGATCGAACATCAAAGCTCGCCCGACAAACATATGGCATTTCGTTTAATACGCTATGCCATTGCGGCAATGCAACGCCACCTTGAGGCAGGACACGACCAGCTTCCTCTGGTTATTCCTGTGCTCTTTTATCACGGCCAGGTGGCGCCTTATCCCTACTCAATGAGTTGGTTAGAGGAATTCAGTGAGCCTGAACTAGCGAGGCAGCTCTATGCGGGGCATTTTCCGTTGGTTGACGTTACCGTCATTCCGGACGATGAAATCATGCAGCACCGCCGCATGGCCATTCTTGAGTTGTTGCAAAAGCATGTACGCCAGCGTGACCTGGTTGAGCTGTTAGAACAACTGGTCACATTGTTGTTGGCCGGATACACTACCAAAGAGCAACTCATATCATTGGTGAACTATATACTGTTGGTGGGGAAGGCAACCGAACCGGAGACGTTGCTCCGTGAGTTGGCCAGACGCGCGCCGCGGCATGAGGAGGAATTGATGACTATTGCAGAATATCTTGAGCAAAAAGGTTTCGAGAAAGGGATAAAGCAAGGCATGGAAAAAGGGCGGGAAACCGTGTTGGAAATAGCGAGTTCTATGCTGGCTGAAGGCTTTGAACGTGCCATGGTGATGAAGTTGACCGGTCTTTCGGAAAACGATTTGGCACAAATTCACCACTCACATTGACGGCCGGGCTGGTGACATAGTGACACCAGTTTTTTATTCCCCAGCAGACAGGCTAAGGGAAGAATGCCTGCTTCCCTTTCCTTGTGTGGTACAAATGCCTTACTTCACGGCGGGTTGCACCTTGGCCGGGCGGGCAAACAGATATTTACCCAGCGTCACCAACACCACCGCCGAGACGATAATCACCAACGCCAGCCACTCGCGCGGGCCCAGGGATTCGCCAGCAAAACCGACGCCGAGCAGTACCGCCACCACCGGATTGACGTAGGCATAGCTGGTCGCTACCGCCGGGCGTACGTTTTTCAGCAGGAACATATAGGCGCTGATCGCCAGCATCGAGCCGAAAACAATCAGATAACCGAGCGCCATAAAGCCGCTGAAGGTGGGCATTTTATCCAAATGCTCACCGCTCAGTTGGCTGGCGATGGTCAGCACCACGCCGGCCACCAGCATTTCTGCGGCACCGGCCATCGGCCCGGCAGGGAGCGAAATGCGTGAGCCGAGTACCGAACCAAAAGCCCAACTGGCGGAAGCCAACAGGATCAGCAGCGCGCCGGTCGGGTTACCCACCAGGTTATTGCCGGTATTGAGCAACACAATGCCCACCAGGCCAAGGGCGATGCCGGTCCACTCCAGTTTGGTATTGCGGATACCCCAAAACATGCTGAAGCATAGGGTGAACAGCGGAACCGTGGCGACCATCACCGCAGCAATGCCGGAAGGCACATCCTGATGCTCGGCTACCGTGACCAGGCCGTTACCCACGGCCAGCAACAGAATGCCGATGGTGCCAGCGGCGACCCACTGTTTCAGCGTGGGCAGGGCATGACCCCGCAGCAACAGGAAAACGAACAGGATGATACCGGCAATCAGAAAACGAATGCCCGCCATCATCAAAGGGGGCCAGCTTGCCACCCCCACTCGGATAGCGAAGTAGGTCGATCCCCAGACAATATATAACGTAAACAGCGCCCCGATTAACGGCAGCAGATGACGATTTTGTTGGCTCAGCATGGGTTTTTATTCGGTAGGGTGAAAAATCGTTAGGACCCTCAGTAAACCTTAAGGCATGGCCGATAAGCAATGCTTTTTTGCCCGCTGAATGGTGTTGTGGTTCCGGGGGAGGCTGCCAGTCCCTGGCCAAAATCAAGGGATTATGATTGGGAGATCTGATAGGCGCAGCGGCGGGCACCGGTAAGAATATGTTCGCTGCGCTCAACCTTGGCTTGCAGCACCTCGGTAAATACGTTCAGTTCGGCACGGCAAAATCCCTGGCAAACCGCTGCGGCGCTGCAGATGGGGCAGTGATTTTCCACCAGTAGAAACTCGCCATCTTTCCCTTCGCTCCATTCGGCCATATACCCTTCACGGCAACGGATGGCCGCCAGACGAGCAACACGTTCACGCAGATCGGCTGCACCGATCATTGCCTGTTGGTAATTAATTCGGGTCTCCTGCTCTCGGCTGTCGATCAGCAGGCCCATCGCCTGTTCACCCAGTTTGTCACGCACCGTGCGCAGCAGTTGGGCGGTTAATTCGGCATGGGCGTCGGGAAAGTGGGCGTTACCTGCGGCGGTCAACTGCCAAAGCTGCACCGGGCGACCAACGCCGCGGGTTTCAGCCTTGGCTTCCACCAGACCTTCTTTTGCCAGCTTGACGAATTGCTGACGGGCGGCTTCACCGGTGGTGCCGAGCACTTTTCCCGCCTCAGAGGCTTGCTGCGGACCCTGGGTTTTCAACAGCTTCAGCAAGCGGTCACTGACCGAATGTGCGGTGCATTCGCCATTTTCCAAGTTAATTCTTGACATATTACAGCGCCTCGCCCTTAATTATTCCAAGATATTGCTTGTTAAATTTAGCCTAATAGTCAGATCAACTCAATGCCATTCCTCTGAAAACAGGACGATAACCGTGATAACCGATGATAACAGCCGTTGGAGCGATCTTTTTTCCGGCAAAAATGCCGCCAGTGCTATCGCACTCTCGCTCGGCGTCGCTTTACATGCGATCAATATTCTGGTGGCGACCACCATTTTGCCTTCGGTGGTGCAGGACATCGGTGGGTTGGATCTCTATGCCTGGAACACCACCCTGTTTGTGGTGGCCTCGATACTAGGCTCGGCGCTGTCGGCACGTTTGCTGAGTGGCTACGGGGCACGTAGTGCTTATCTGGTGGCGTCGCTGTTCTTCATCGTGGGCGCGATGCTGTGCGCACTGGCCCCTACCATGTCGGTGATGTTGATTGGCCGCACGGTACAGGGGTTTGGCGGCGGCCTGATTTTTGCACTGTCCTACGCGATGATCAACCTGGTGTTTGAACAGAAACTCTGGCCACGCGCCATGGCGTTGATCTCCGCAATGTGGGGAATTGCTACGTTGGTGGGGCCTGCCGTCGGCGGGATTTTTGCCGAATTGAACGCCTGGCGCTGGGCGTTCGGGATCCTGCTGCCGATCATGGTGCTGTACGCTGCCTTTACGTTCCGTATTCTGCCGAAGGGCAAATCACAGCAGCGGCCAACGCCATTACCGCTGATGCAGTTACTGCTGCTGGCTGGCGCGGTATTGGTGGTGTCGGCTGGCAGTCTGGCAGATAGCGGTTGGTTAAACGTGGGCGGCATCGTGCTGGCGTTGTTGTTGCTGATTGGGTTAATCCGGCGTGAGGGACATTCACGCGCCCGCCTGCTGCCACACCAGGCACTGCGTCGTGGTTCGGCTCTGGCCTCGCTGTACGCTACGGTAACTCTGTTGGTGATCGGCATGACCAGCGAGATCTTTGTGCCTTACTTCCTGCAAACTCTGCATGGTCAGTCACCGCTGATTTCCGGCTATATTGCTGCCACTATGGCGGCGGGTTGGACTCTGTCGGAAATCCTCAGCTCCGGTTGGCGCGGCGTGGGGATCCGTTTGGCGATTATCAGCGGGCCGATTTTGGTGCTGCTTGGTTTGCTGGGGTTGGCAGTGCTGATGCCTATTCCCTCTAATGGCCACTGGCAGGCACTGGGGCCGATCGTGCTGGCTTTGACGTTGGTCGGTTTTGGGATCGGTTTTGGTTGGCCGCACCTGCTGACGCGCATTTTGCAGGTGGCCCCTCAGGCCGATAAAGATATCGCCGGGGCTTCCATTACCACGGTGCAGTTGTTCGCCACGGCGTTTGGCGCGGCGTTGGCGGGGATGGTTACCAATCTGGCCGGATTTACCACGCCGGGTGGCATTGAGGGCGCGGCCTCCGCTGCCCATTGGCTGTTCCTGCTGTTCGCCTTGGCCCCGCTGTTGGCGATCTACAGCGCCTGGCGCAGTGCGGCCATTAACCAGCCAGCCGGGGAGTCGAGCAATTTTGTACAAACGCCGGGTTCAGGTGAGTGCTAGAATGCTTTTCATTCAGCGGGGAAGGTAGGTATGGCAGAGAGCGTGAGCAGGAAAGGGCGTCAGGAACAGGCTAATTTCATGCACGTCAACGATCTCGGTGGGCTGGAAGTGTTGCAGATTAGTCGGAAAACCGCGCCTTATATCCCCGCCCTGAAGGTCGGGGTTTTACGACGCACCTGATAAATACGTAAGCGAATACAATACTCGCCCTCTTTACCTGCGCTATTCTACTCCCTCGTTCGAAGGAGAAAATAATGACTTACCAATCAACACTCACGGAGCCGCCAACGTTGCGCCTGCGCCCGGCCTTGCAAGGTGCGCTGGCGATCCTGCCGCTGTGCCTGGCGGTATTGCCCTGGGGGATCCTGGCGGGTTCAATGGCGATCCAGAGTGGCCTGACGGCGGCAGAGGGGCTGGGGATGTCGGCGATAGTTTTTGCCGGGGCCTCCCAACTGGTGGCAATGGGGATGATCAAGACCGGTGCCGGTATGCTGGCGATCCTGGTCTCCACCTTTTTTGTCACCGCCCAACACTTCCTCTACGGCCTGCGCCTGCGGGAATGTATCGCTCCGCTACCGCTGAGGTGGCGTGTCGCGCTGGCGTTTTTGCTGACCGATGAGCTGTTTGCCCTGACGGGGGATCATGGTCCGGCGCGTTTCAACCGCTGGTATGCTCTGGGGGCCGGGCTGGCGTTTTATCTGAGCTGGTTCTTTGCCACCTTGCTTGGCGTAGTGGCGGCCAGCAGCATTGATCTTGATCGTTACGGGCTTGATTTCTCGATCGCCGCGACCTTTATCGCCATCATTGTGCCGTTGGTACGTAATCTGCCGGTGCTGGCCTGTGTGTTGACATCCTTGGTGTTGTCGATTGGTTTGCACCATTATCAGGTGCCGGGCGCTTTGATTATTACCACCGTGCTGGCGATGCTGGTTGGGCTGCTGTGCAGTAGGGGGAAAGAATGATCTGGCTGACCATTGTGTTGATGGGCGTGATCGTCTTCTTCAACCGTTACTGTTTCCTGGCACCTGGCCTGCCGGTGCGCCTATCGCAGCGGATGAGGGCATTGTTGAGCTTCTCGGTACCTGCGGTACTGACCGCCATTTGCGGGCCAATCATCGCCTTCAACGGGGATGAGTGGCGCGCACTGCCTGAAAACCCTTATCTGTGGGGGGCCGTGTTCGCCATTGTTCTGGCCGTTTTCCTGCGCAATACGTTGGCGGTTGTGGTGCTGAGTATGCTGATATTTATTCTGCTGCGCACACTGCTTTAACCCGCGCCGCAAAATATTCCCCCTGAATCATTCAGGGGGAGAACATCACATCGCCATTGTCATTTCAAACTGACGCAAAGGATCTTCACGCCAGCCAAGGTGCTGGAAGAAGGGAGCGACATCGTCCGGAACAAACACATTGGCCGATAGCGCCAGTGGGGCAAACCGTGCTTGCAGCGCTTGCAACAGACGGCGCGCCTGGCCTTGGCCACGAAGCGCTGGCGGCACATAAATCATGCGCAGATGGCACTGCTGTGCGCCCGGCATCACCAAAGCAAAAGCCTGCTGATCCAGAGTGAAGGCGCGCGGGGTGCCGGGCAGCTTGTACAGCGATTCTGGGGCGATCAACCACGGCAAACCACGTTGGCCGTCGGCGGTCATCCGCTGGGCAAGTGCCAACGGGTCGAGCTGTTGCAAGGCTGCCGAGGGTTCCGGGGTTGCCAAGGGGGCGTGAAATCCCAACAGCGTACGGGTGATGGCCAAGCCAGCCTGTTGATACAGTGCCAGGGCCGCTTGGTTACCGGCGATCACCTCCAGCGACAGCCGGCGATCGCCTCGCGTATGGGTATCCGCGATAATGCGTTGCATCAACGTCCTGCCTAACCCTCTGCCACGCATTTCCGGGCGGATAGATAAGGCCGCTACACGGCTATGTTGGCCCCGGCGCGCGATCAGGGCCAGCGCCACCGGGTGTTGCTGGTGGCTGACGATAATGCTGTGATTCAGGCTGAGGTCTTCGGCGGCAAAGCGGCTGCTAAACGTTTCGCCGTCGATCACAAAGGGAACAATGTAGTTCTCAAAACAGTGGCTGAGTATTTGTGCCAGCTGCATACTGCTGTAGGACAAGGCGGTGTGAAACTCGAACTGGCTATCGATAGACATGGCGGTTCCAAAGGCAGCGATGAGACCTCTATATCTAGCTGCGATCGGCCAATCAGGCAAGTATTAAGCCGTTTGTGCCGGATTTGTGAGCAAAAGTGGTGATGAAAAAACCGGGCGAACTCGCCCGGCGAAGTCACTTCAGAAATAGCCGGAGCTATAAATTGCAGTAGTGGTTATGTGTCACAGCGTAAATCAGAACTGGTAGGTCAGAGCCACGGCAATTACATTGTCGGTTTTCAGACCTAGCTTATTGTTGTCATCAAGCTGGTTGATTTTATAATCCACATAGGTGGACATGTTTTTATTGAAGTAATAGTAGGTACCCACATCAATATATTTTACCAGGTCGGTATCACCGATATTTTCAATGTCTTTGGCCTTGGACTGGACATAAGCCAGTGACGGGCGCAGGCCAAAGTCGAATTGATACTGTGCAACCACTTCCACGTTCTGAGTTTTATTGGCAAAGCCGCTTACGGAGGTAGGGGCATTATTAATGGTCGCGGTGCCGGAAATTGGCGTCAGGTTATGGGTTTCGGCATAGGTGGCGGCCAGATACACGCTGTTGGCGTCGTATTTCAGGCCGGTTGCCCACACGTCGGCTTTATCGCCCTTGCCATAGCTGCTCTGTTTCTGGCCGGAAGTCCGATTAGAAGAGGCATAGGCGGCCGTAACGCTGACGCCATCGATGATTTCGTAGCTGGAAGACAGACCGAAGCCGTCGCCGTTAGCTTTGCTGTTGGCGCGGGCATCGTTTTCGTTCTTGCCCTGGTACTGCAACGCGAACTTCAGGCCATCGACCAGGCCGAAGAAGTCGTTGTTACGGTAGGTAGCCACGCCGTTGGCGCGCCCGGTCATAAAGTTGTCGGTTTTGATATAGGTGTCATCGCCGAATTCCGGCAGCATATCCGTCCAGGCTGCAACGTCGTAAATAACACCGTAGTTACGGCCATAGTCGAATGAACCAAAGTTTTTCACTTTCAGGCCAGCAAAACCAAGACGGGTTTTAGTGTCTTTAGTGCCATCCGATTCGCTATGGTTGGCGGCGATCTGATATTCCCACTGGCCATAGCCGGTGAGCATATCGTTAATCTGGGTTGCCCCTTTAAAGCCGATACGCACGTAGGTTTTATCACCATCATTGCTGGTATCGTCAGAGAAATAGTGCATTGCTTTGACCCGACCATAAAAATCAAGCTTATTGCCATCTTTATTGTAGATCTCTGCTGCCTGTGCGGTCTGGGCAATGAAAAGTGCCGCAATAACGGCAAGAAGATTAGGTTTCATGGTGTTCCCTTATTTAATATACCCTATAGATTTCAAACTGCGGCTAGGCGCCAATCTATCTCCTCCCCAGGAGCTTACTTATAGTAAGTGACCGGGGTGAGATAGTGCCGGTAACAACGCGGCAGTTTGAAAGATGACGGGTATACGATTGAAAGACGCTTATCATCAGTTGTATCACTGTTTTACTTTGCTGCCAGAGTTAGCGCAGCGCAGATTTTTTACCGCAGTTGTGTGATGTATTTATGACAGATCAGGTGAATGGATATCGAATGGTGAAAAATAACCCAGGTGGCGCGTTTTTTGTTGCAGATGGGCGGGGTGTTGTTGTGTAAACATGCGAGGCTATACGCAAAAAATCTGGTGTCACACAGTGAGAGAAGGGGGGGGCCTTGTGGTGCGTTTCGCAATGTTGGCCAGCCAACCGTAACTCGGGCTGACGCCGCGGGCGGTCTGTGGGACAATAGCGCCATCATTTCGTTTAGATAAGAGTTGAATGGCGCTTTCCCCCGCAGTTAAAGATCAAATCGGCCAGTGGTACAAAGCCCTGCAGCAGCAAATACCGGATTTTATTTCGCGTGCCCCTCAGCGGCAGATGATTGCCGAAGTGGCGAAGACCCTGGCCGGGGATTACCCGCGCCATCTGGCGATCGAAGCGCCAACCGGCGTGGGTAAAACGCTCTCGTACCTGATACCGGGTATTGCCGTTGGCCGTGCCGAAAGCAAACCGCTGGTGGTCAGTACCGCCAACGTGGCGTTGCAGGATCAGATTTACAGCAAAGATTTACCGCTGTTGAAAAAGATCATTCCCGATCTGAAATTCACCGGTGCGTTTGGCCGTGGGCGCTATGTTTGTCCGCGCAATCTGGCGGCGATGAGCACCGACGTGGTCGAACAGGGCGATCTGATGCTGTACCTGGACGAAGACGAGCTGGCACCGTCCAGCGGCGAAGAGCAGGCGCTGTGCCAAAAGCTGGCGAAAGCCCTGGCGCGCCATGAATGGGATGGCCTGCGCGATCACTACCAGCTATCGATCGATGACCCTCTATGGGGCAAGCTGAGTACCGACAAGGCCAACTGCCTGGGGCGCAACTGCCACTATATTCGTGAATGCCCGTTCTATATCGCCCGTAAAGAAATTGAAACCGCCGATGTGGTGGTAGCCAACCACGCGTTGGTGATGGCGGCGTTGGAAACCGAGTCGGTATTGCCGAACCCGAAAGAGCTGCTGCTGGTGCTGGACGAAGGCCATCATCTGCCGGAGGTGGCGCGGGATGCGCTGGAGATTGACGGTGAGATCACCGCGCTGTCAACCAACCTCCAGCTCGATATGATCGTGCGCCAGGTAGAACAGTGCATGACGCAGTATCGGCCAAAGAACCCGCCAGGGTTGGCCAATAGCGAACGGCTAAAAAACCACTGCGAAGAATTGCGCGAGCTGATCCAGATTGTTGAGCATCAGGCCAACGCCTATCTGCCGCCAGACAGCGGCAACGCCGAATATCGCTTCGAAATGGGCGAACTGCCTGCGGAGATGGTCGAGATCTGCGCGCGCCTGTTCAAACTGACGGACGGCCTGCGCGGCCTGGCCGAATTTATTCTTAACGATCTCACCGAGCAGACCGGCAAGCACGATATTGTGCGGCTGCATCGCACCATCATCCAGATGAGCCGCACGCTAGGCTATCTGGAGGCGATGAGCAAACTGTGGCGGCTGGCGGCAATGGATAAATCCTCCAATGCGCCGATCTCCAAATGGATTGCGCGTGAGCTACGCGATAACGTCACCCATCTTTATCTGCATTGCGTGGGCATCCGCGTCAGCGATCAGTTGGAAAAACTGCTGTGGCGCAAGGTGCCGCACGTGGTGATCACCTCGGCAACGTTACGTTCATTGAATAGCTTTTCACGGCTGCAAGAGATGAGCGGGCTGAGCGAAAAGGCGGGCGATCGCTTCGAAACGCTGTCTTCGCCGTTTAATCACGTCGAACAGGGTAAAATCGTCATTCCCAAGATGCGTTTTGAACCGGCGATGGCCAACGAGGCCGAGCATCTGGAAGAGATGGCGCGCTTTTTCCGTGGCGAGCAGGCCAGCGGCCAGCATAAAGGGATGCTGATCCTGTTCAGCAGCTACCGTGCGATGCAGACCTTCCTCAGCTATGTCACCGATCTGCGTCTGATGTTGCTGGTGCAGGGCGATCAGCCACGTTACCGGCTGGTGGAAGAGCACCGTAAACGGGTAGAGAAGGGCACAGCCAGCGTGTTGGTCGGGTTACAGTCATTTGCTGAAGGTTTGGATCTGAAAGGTGAGCTGCTGACTCAGGTGCATATCCACAAGATCGCCTTCCCGCCGATCGACAGCCCGGTGATCCTCACCGAGGGCGAATGGCTTAAATCCCTCAATCGTTATCCGTTTGAGGTGCAGAGCCTGCCAAGCGCATCGTTTAACCTGATCCAACAGGTGGGCCGCCTGATCCGGAGCAACGAGTGCCACGGTGAGATCGTGATTTATGACCGCCGCCTGTTGACCAAGAGCTACGGTTCACGGTTGTTGGCGGCGCTGCCGGTGTTCCCGATTGAACAGCGCGAGGTGCCGGAAGCGGACAAAGCCCATAAGGCGGCGTTAAAATCTGCGGCAGAGGCCACCAAAAAAGAGAAAAAGCGCAAAAATCCGTTTGCTCGCCGCCGTACCCGCTGATTACAGCATTGTCTCAAAGGCGGCGCTGGCAGGGCAATCAGGCTGTGCGCTGTACATGACCAGCCGCAGGTGGTTGTCTTCATCGACAATAAACGAGGCGTGCTCAAACGTCACCTCGCCAGCCCCCTCAACCAGGAAAGTGCGTTGCCCCTGGCAGCGGCCATGAATATCGTGCTGTTGCCACAGTTGGCGAAATTGGGGGGAGACATCGCTCAGAGCCTGAATGCGTTGCAACATGGTGGCATCTTGCGGGGCACGGGCGTAATCACGACGAAAGCTGGCCAGGATTTGCGGGGCCTGCTCCTGCCACCCCATCAACCGTTGATTAAGTTCGGGATCGGCAAACAGCATCCACAGCATATTGCGCTGTTGCGGCTGGCGCTCTGCGATGGCAAACAGGCGGTCTGCCGCCGTGTTCCAGGCGATAATATCCCAGCTCAGGTTCATCACATAGGCCGGGCGCAGGGTGAGATCGTCCAGCAAGCGGCGTACCAATGGCGTAACCTGGCACCATTGATGGCCTGCTACCACCGGTGGCCGCTGATGCGCCAGTAAAAACAGATGATAGCGTTCGGTCGCATCCAGCTTCAGGACCCGCGCCAGATCCTCCAGAAACTCCACCGAAGCGTTAATTTCCCGCCCCTGTTCCAGCCAGGTGTACCAGGTCAGGCCCACGCCAGCTAATGCGGCAACCTCTTCACGCCTTAGCCCAGGCGTACGCCGCCTTGTACCGCTCGGCAGGCCAACGGCCTGGGGAGAGAGTTTTTCACGCTTCATACGCAGAAAGTCTGCCAACTCTTGGCGAGTGCGGTTAAGGGTACGTGGTGGCATCGGCGGGTCCTGTTACTTTTAGTAATAGTATAACTGGCTATATAGTAACAGTTTAAAGCATGTTCCATACTGCCGTCATCAATGATATCAGGGGGCGTTATGGAACAGAGTTTGTCTAACAGCAAGGCTGGATTACCGGGGCTGCCGGTGTTGCTACTCGGTGGGTTCGTCACCATGTTCGATTTGTTTGTGGTTAACGTGGCGGTGCCGGTGATCCAGCAGCAGTTCAACGCCAGCTTTGCCGGGGTTGGGCTGATTGTCGCCGGTTATGAACTGGCCTTCGGCATCTTGCTGATTGCCGGTGGACGGTTGGGGGATCGTTTCGGTCGGCGGCGTATGTTTAGCTACGGTATGTTGGCTTTTGCGCTGACCTCGATGCTTTGCGGCCTGGCGGGTTCGCTGTGGGTGTTGATTATTGCCCGCTTTTTGCAAGGTGCAGCGGCGGCACTGTTGTTCCCGCAAATTTATGCCTTATTGCGCGTACTGTATGGCGAAGAGCAGCGGCGGCGAGCCTTTGCTCGTTTGGGGATGACGCTGGGGCTGGCGGCGATTTGTGGCCAGGTGTTGGGCGGTTTTATTATTGAGGTCAACATTCTGGGCAGCAGTTGGCGGATGATATTTCTGATCAACCTGCCGATTGGCGTGCTGGCGGTCATGGCGGCGCGACGTATTCCTGAGTCCAGACTGGCGCAGGCGCAGCGGCTGGATGCTAAAGGTCTGCTGCTGGCCGCTGGCGGTTTGCTGCTGGTACTGTTCCCGTTACTGGAAGGCCCAGCGCGCCACTGGCCTTGGTGGATTGTGCCGATGATGGTGCTAGCGGTGGTGCTGTTAGGTTGGTTTGTGCGTTGGGAACGGCAACTTGCCCGTCACTCCGGTGATGCGGTGCTGGATCCGGCGCTATTTCGCCAAGGTCATTTTGCCCGCGGCACGGTGATTGTGCTGGCGATTTACTCCACCGCATCCTCATTCTTCCTCTGTTTTGCCCTGCTGTTACAGGCCGGAATAGGGCTGACGCCGTTCCAGGCAGGTTGCCTGTTCGCTCCGGCCAGCGCCGCCTTTATGCTAGCCTCCTTTTTGGCTCCGGGCTGGGTGCAACGCTGGGGGAATATTGTGTTGGCTGGCGGGGTGGTGGTCTACGCCGGTGGCATGGTATTGCTGGTGGTGCAGGTGCTATGGGGAGGCGCGTTCAGTCATCCGTTACAACTTTTACCCGGCCTGATGATTTTGGGGTTTGGTCAGGCGTTGAGTATGACGCCTTTGCTTAATTGGGTGCTTGGCCTGGCAAGGGAGCATCAAGCCGGTATGGCGGCCGGCTTGGTGTCAACGGTTCAGCAGGTAGGGGGTGCTCTGGGGATAGCGGCCAGCGGCATGTTCTTTGTTCCGCTGCTGGCCGGGGGCGCAGAGTCACAGCACTATGCCAGGGCCTTTGCTGGCGCTATGAGCTACAACCTGCTGGCGATGCTGGTTGCCTTGGTCCTGCTGCTCTGCACCCACAGGAAGCTAGGCAGGGGCGGTTAAGGCATCATCGCGCCGATTTACCAGCCACCGCCGCCTCCGCCGCCGGAACCCCCTCCGGATGAGCCACCGCCGGACGAGCCTGAGCCGCTATAGCTGGAACCTGATGAGCTGGAGCCAGAAGAACCCAAACCCAAACTGCTGCTGGATGTCGCCATAGACGATGCAATACAGGAATGACTAAAGCGATTCACGCGCTTCCAGTCTGCGTCGATGAAGACATCCGACATAGCCCCGGATTTATTGAGATATTCGGCAAAGGTATTGGCCCAGGTCTTGCCTACACCGAGCGCGAGCGCCGCCGGCAGCAAGCTCTCAAAATGGGCAACCAGTTGATCGGGTGGGTAAAGTGCCTGATAGCGATTTCTTTCGGCCGTACCCAGGTACAGTTTCAGCCCAAACGCTGTGGCTAAATCATTCAGCCCCCGTTGGGTGTATCGCGGGATCATCCAGCCAAAAGCTATGCATAGCAGAATGGCGACCAGCAGCGCGCCAATATACCCGGCTGGAAACTGAGTCAGGGGCAATATGTCAAATAAGAAAGAGCCACCGCCAAAGGTGATTAACGGGCCAAATAGTAGCGCAATAACCAAGGGGATGAACCCAAAAGTATTCCAGGTTTTTCTTGGGCTAAATAAAAATCTCAGCGGTAAAGAGAGCAGCGAGATCCCGAACAGCAGGAAAATCAGGGCAGGAATGGTGACCATTGCCGCGCTGAAGTTGAAAAACACACCGCAAATCAATGGGATAATGAGTGTTATATAGACTGCGCGGCGTACTGGTTTACCCCATTTGCTGAATAATCGCTTTCGCTGGTCTTCACTGCGTTTTTCCAACCGTTTACGCGCATTCTGCATTGGCCGCTGATGGGCCAGGCCGAGGTTGATGTTTTTGCGATTGTTGCTGAACAACAGACCTAGCACCTGCTTATCGCTGATAGTCAACCGCTTGTTTTTGTCATCCGCCCGGTACGAGAGCCACAGCTCATCCGCTGACTGAAACCTGGCAAACCACGAGCCTTTGGATTTGCTCGCTTTGGGTGTGATCGCCGCGCCGCGTTTGGCGACCAGACCCAGCAGATCGCTGCTGAAGGCCACATCGTCGTACTTACGCTGGGTAATAAACCGCAGGTAACCTGGCGACATGTTGGCGGGCATCTCATACAGCGGTACAACCGTTGGCATCTGCAACCCGATGGCGGTGACGTTTTTACGCCACCACCACAGGCAATAAATCACGAGCAGTAGTACCGGTAGCCAGATTGTGCTGGTTGCCAGCGAGGGCAAGAGCAGGTGAACCAACGGTGAAGAGGCTTGCGGGGCGGCGGCATCAGCCAGAATATCGCGTGGCCAGGTATAGACAACGGTCAGCCCTTCGCCTTGGCGGAGTGGTTGTGTGGTTTGCACTCCGCCGTTGGGAAGTATCCTGGCGTGGTGCTCTTTCGCTCCCCGTACTCCTGTATAGACATCAATAGAGCGCAGCCGGGTATCTCTGCCTTCGCGATCCACAGAGTTGCTGGCGTCTGGCAGTTCCAGCTGGAAGCTGGCCTTGGTGATCGGGTAGGCCCAATCGTTACCCGTGACGTTCCAGTAGAGCTCGTCCCACTTGGGGAAGCGGCTGAAGTGGTTACTGACCTGATAGCGGATCTGATAGTTATAGATCGCCGGTTGCAGGGTGTGTTTGGCGCTGCCAATACGCACGGTCAGCGTCTTCGATGTTTTATCCAGGCTATAGGGCTCGGCGATCCCGTCGCGCAACACCTCTTTGACCTGATAATCGACGCTGAAAATCTTGCCGTCCTGGCGGTTCCAGGTGAGCGGCAGGGTGCGGAAAATTCCACGGCGTATCTCTTGCCCTAAAGCCAGCACCTTGAGGTTTTCCCGCATCTCCATGCTACCGTCCGGGTTAAAGTGCGCATGGGTATCGAATGAGAGAATATGCTCATAGGCGCGCACCCAACGGGGAGCACTTGCTGGAGCCACCTCTCTGTCGGGTACCTCGGCAACGGGGGCTGCACCAACAGGGACCACATCGGCCTCAGCCTGCGCGGCTCCCGTCATCAATAGCGATAACACCCATACAACGCGTAGTACACAACCAGATAATGCAGCCATAGTGCTAGTCCATCCGTGGAACTTTAGCTTCCTCGGGATCTTCGAGTTCGAAGAACGCATCCGCTTTAAAATTAAACAGGCGAGCAAGGATTAAACTGGGGAACGACTCCGCCAGAATATTGAAATCGCGCACCGTACCGTTGAAATAGCGGCGTGCCATTTGCAGCTGTTCTTCGATCTCTGCCAGGGATTGTTGCAAGGAGAGGAAGTTCTCGTTGGCTTTCAGCTCCGGGTAGGCTTCTGCCAGCGCAAAAATGCGGCCCAAGGCTCCTGAGAGTTCCCTTTCATTCTCGGCAACCTGCCGAGTGTTGCCAACCAGATCGCTGCGCTGGTGTGAGAGGGCTTCAAACAGCTCTTTTTCGTGCAGGGCGTAGCGCTTCACCAGGCTTAACAGGTTGGGGATCAGATCGTGGCGGCGTTTGAGCTGCACCGCTATACCGCTCCAGGCTTCGTCTTTGAAACGGCGCAGTGAGATAAAGCGGTTATAAGTCATCACGGCCCAGATCAGCACCACGGCGATCGCGGCCAGAACGAGATAGATCTCCATTTTTCATTCCATGTTTGACGGGGAATACATCATTCCATTGTATGTTTACGCATACTACCTTATTCCGCTATGGCGGGTAAATCTTGCTATGTCTGACAGCCTTGGCGCGGGCCAATCTACCGGGGTTGAGCGCCGTCGCGGATAAGGTATGCTTATCGCAAACCTTATCCGCGGAGCGAGCGATGGATTACAGTAAAATTATCAAAGAAATAGGCCGTGGCAAGAACCATGCGCGCGATCTGGATCGGCAAACGGCTTTTGAGCTCTATCAGGCAATGCTGGCCGATGCCGTGCCGCCTCTGGAGTTGGGAGCCATCCTGATCGCCATGCGTATCAAGGGAGAGGCCGAGGAGGAAATGCTTGGCTTCTATCAGGCGATGCAACAGCAGGTGATGCGGCTGCAACCCCCGCAGGGCCACCCGATGCCGGTGGTGCTACCCAGTTACAATGGCGCTCGTAAACAGGCTAATCTGACGCCGTTACTGGCGCTATTACTGGCCAGGGTGGGCTTGCCGGTCGTGGTTCACGGCGTGGTGAATGACAGCACGCGCGTCACCAGCGCAGAGATTTTCCGTGAGCTTGGGGTGCCGTGGTCTGAAGATCCTCAGGCTGCCCAACGGCGTTTGGACGGCGGAGATGCGGTGTTTATCCCGGTGTCGGCGCTTGCGCCAGCGTTGGAAAGCCAGCTTGGCCTGCGCTGGAAGATGGGCGTGCGTAACAGCGCCCACACGTTGGCAAAATTGGCGACGCCGTTTGGTGAGCAGGACGTGTTGCGCATTGCCAGCGTTTCTCATCCGGAATACGTCGAGCGCGTTGCCTCATTTTTCTGCCAGATCGGTGCGCGGGGATTACTGATGCATGGCACCGAAGGGGAGGCTTACGCCAATCCGCAACGCTGTCCAAAAATCCACTATATCGTCGGTGGTGAGCAGCAGATTTTGCTGGAACGGCCAGAACAGGATGCGTTAGCTGAGGTGCCCGCCGCCAAGGATGCTGCAACCACGGCACGTTGGACGGAACGTTGTCTGGCTGGCGAGGTTGCCATTCCCGAGCCTATCGCCCGGCAGGTTGCCTGCTGTCTGGTCGCTACCGGCCTGGTGGAGACATTGGAGCAGGGGTTGGTCAGGTTGCGATAATCTGCCTTATTACCTTCTATTACCAGGGGCGAATACCTTTGCCCCGAGTATTTATCACTGTTGTATTGGTTATTTTTAGTAAAAAAAAATCCCAAATGCCAGACTATATATTGTTAACTATATAAATTATGACATAAACAGGTGGGGTATGTCATAAGACGAGGTAAAAGCGTTTAAAACTCAGTGTATAACTTTAAAGAAGTAGATTACACTCAGCCCATCAGCTTTGGGGTCTTGCATGATTTTCCATCGATGTCGGAGGTTTGCTCCGTCTTGGTTGTAAAAAAGGACTTGTAAGCTACTCTATCTAAACCATAAGAAGAGAAGCGCTTAAAATACATAGACGGTTTTCCATTATGTATTTGGGTTATAGATCACGTTATTTTGCATTCGTGATTTGTATGTATTCATACAGTGCCAAGTGTAATCTTATAGGTCTGGATTATGAGTAAATATGATGATGTCCAAGGATTTAAAGACAAGACAAATCTTAAAGAGCTTGATTATAAAGAATTTCCTCGTGAAGATGTGGCATCGGCCACGCAACGCTGGTCTATTGTTGATCAGGTGGCTGGCAATGACAGTATCCTTGCCAGCAGCTCGCAGCCAAGGCCGATCACTAGTTCGGATCTCTCTTCCAGTGCGCCTTTAGGATCCGAGCCGCCTGCACAACCCAAGACGGTGATAGCCGAAAATACCGCCTTGCCTGGCCACATTCCTCATGATTTTGATCGTTTCGCTCCGCCGGTGGGGCCTAAACTCACCAAAACCACCCAGCCGGAAAGCCCGCGTGCCGCTCCTGCTCAGGGTAATCCTTTTCATTCCCCTGCCAGCGTTCCGCCGCCCGCTCCGCAGCCAGAGAACCAACGTTTTAAGCAAATGTTCAGCAGGAAAACGTCCTCTGCCGGTGAAGTGATGGACGCCGGTCGCAATACATTACTCAAACCACTTTTAGAGTCTATTGCCTCATGCCGTTAGTCTGTGTTTGTTCTCCGAAAGGAGGGGTAGGGAAAACCACGGTTACCGCTAATCTGGCTTATGCACTGGCCCGTAGCGGCAGTAAGGTATTGGTGGTCGACTTCGACACGCAGAATGCGCTGCGGCTGCATTTTGGCGTTCCTATTTCCGATAACCGAGGTTTTGTTGCCCAGTCGGCAAGTTTATCCGATTGGAGTCAGTTTATTCTCAAGGTCGGGCCGAACCTGTTCGTTTTACCTTTCGGTGACGTCACCGATGAGCAGCGCATTCAGTTCGATGACAATCTGCTCAATGAGCCAATGTTCATTCAACGCGGCCTGAGTGCGGTGCTGAAGATCCCCGGCATGGTGGTGATCGCCGATATGCCGCCGGGGCGCAACGCGGCAGTACAGGCCATGCAGACCGCGGCGGACATGCGCATTATGGTATTGCTGGCCGATACCGCATCGCTCAGTTTATTGCCCACTATCGAGCAGCATAAGTTTATGACTGCGCCCGCCAGCAATGAAGTCGGCGAGTATTACGTGGTAAACCAGAGTGACATGCGGCGCACGTTGAGCAGGGACGTGACGCAATTCTTCGAGCAGCGTTTGCAAGACAAACTGCTGGGTACCATTCACCGCGATGAGTGTGTTCCAGAGGCCAACGCATCGCAACGGGCGATCATGGATATAAGCCCGGTGTCGGCTGCTGCATTTGATATTGAGCAGATCAGTAAAAAGGTCGCAGTAATTTTAGGGCTTAGTGTTGGAGATGGTACGTATCATCATACTACGTCTATTTATGGCTCTTCGTAAGGATTGTCTGGATAGTTATGAATAAAATACTCTTTTATTTCTTACTGCTGTTGGCCTTACCTTTTATCCTGTTGATTATCATTGCCCCGATGAGCAGTGATAACCAGTATATCTTTGGTCTGATCTGTATTGCGATCGTGTTTATTTTAGGGGTAAGTAAAAGCAAAAAAGTTACCCTGATAATGATTGTCATGTCGACCCTGATGTCATTACGTTATATCTATTGGCGCGCGACAGAAACCCTGCATTTCAACAGTACCCTGGAGGCGGTGCTGGGTATTGCCCTGTTTATCACCGAGCTGTATGCCCTGGTGATATTACTGTTTGGTTATATTCAGACTACCTGGTCATTAAAACGCACTATTGAACCGTTGCCCGACGACACTTCGCTATGGCCAACGGTAGATGTTTATATTCCTACCTACAACGAAAGTATGGACGTGGTGCGCGACACCATTCTGGCGGCACAGTGCATTGACTACCCAAAAGACAAGATGAAAATCTACGTGCTGGATGACGGCAAGCGCAATGAATTTGCCGTATTCTGTGCCGATGCGGGCGTGGGCTATATTACCCGCAATAATAACCACCATGCCAAAGCGGGCAATCTGAATAATGCAATGAAAGTGACTCAGGGTGAATTGATCACCGTGTTTGACTGCGATCACGTGGCAACCCGTGTCTTCTTGCAGGCGACGGTCGGCAGCTTTCTGGTGGATGAGCGCCTGGCGTTGATCCAGACCCCGCACTATTTCTATTCCCAGGATCCATTTGAACGCAACCTGTCAGAGGCGAGCAAAGTTCCTAACGAAGGCGCGCTGTTCTATGGGCCGGTGCAGCAGGGTAATGATAACTGGAACGCCACCTTCTTCTGCGGATCCTGTGCCGTGATCCGCCGTTCTGCGTTGGAAGAGGTGGGCGGCTTTGCGGTAGAAACCGTGACCGAAGATGCCCACACCGCCTTGAAGATGCAGCGCCGGGGTTGGAATACGGCATTCCTGGCGTTGCCATTGGCAGCCGGGCTGGCCACCGAACGGCTGGGGCTACACGTGATCCAACGTACCCGCTGGGCGCGTGGCATGACGCAGATCTTCCGGGTGGATAACCCCTTGCTGGGGCGCGGCCTGACCTGGCAGCAGCGTTTATGCTACCTGAACGCCATGCTGCATTTCCAATATGGCTTACCCAGAGTGATATTCTGCGTGGCACCGCTGGTGTATCTGCTGTTCAACCTCAATATCATCGCCTCCTCTGCCGGGCTGATTTTCGCCTATGTGTTACCGCATCTGGTGATGTCGATCTATATCAACTCCAGAGCCAACGGGCGTTATCGCTATTCGTTCTGGGGTGAAATCTATGAAACGGTGATGTGTTTCCATCTGGTGATACCGACCCTGCTGACGATGATCTCGCCAAAACACGGCAAGTTCAACGTGACGGATAAGGGTGCGTTGCTGGACGTTAACTATTTCGATTCCCATATCGTACGGCCGCATATTATCGCCGTGTCCTTGCTGCTACTCGGTACTGCCTGGGGCGTGATCCGCCTGTTGATGCCGGATCACTACGGCGCCAACCCGCAGGTTATTATGCTGAACATCGCCTGGGCCAGTTTCAGCATGATTATCCTGCTGGCTGCCATTGCGGTGGCGCGGGAAACGCGTCAGGTCCGAAAAACCATCCGTATCGATGCCACTTTGCCTGCGGTGCTGTATTTTGCCAGCGGCGCGGCGATGCGTACCGAAACCCTGGATCTTTCGATGGGCGGGGTCAAATTGCAAACGCCGGACGAACGTTTCCTCAACGATCCGATCGAAGAGGTGGAAATAGCGCTCAAGTCCGGTGCCGTCAGTTTCCCGGTAGAGTTGATCGAGGCCGACAAGTCGGTGACCCGCTTAATGTTCAAAGAGATGCCGATTGAAAAACGGCGGGAACTGGTGCGGGTGGTATTGGCGCGAGCCGATGCCTGGATCCGTACCAAACCTTTCCCACAGGATCGGCCACTGCGTTCGTTGCTGGGCGTCCTGCGCTGCATTTTCGAGCTGTTCTATTTTTCCTGGCGCGATCGTCGGGCCAAGAAGCAGCAGAAAATGCCTGAGCTAAAGCGGGATAAGGAACAGGCCCTATGAGCCGGGTGATAACCAAATTACCAACAGGCAGATCTACGCTCATTGCCCTGATTAGCGGCCTGCTGTTGGGGATGGGGCTTTCTGGTCTCGCGATTGCGGCCGATCCGCAGCCCGCACCGTCCTTTGCCAGCGATGGTGCCGAGATGCCAGGTTTTCCTACCTTGCCACGGCCAACAGATGCACCACCTTCGGATTCGGTGCCGAGCAGTACTGAGCAACCTGCTACGCAAACAGCTCCACTTGATATCGCTATGCCGCCGGTTACCGTTTTCAACCAGTCGCTCGCTTCCACGCTCAGCGTGGGCGAGATGGGGCAGACCACTGGCTTGACGTTGAGCAACTGGCAGCAGCAGTCCGGCTTCACCTTTACCTTACCCTCGGATTGGGTGGTAACGGAGGGTAATCTGGTGCTGGATATCGAAGTCTCACCGGCCCTGATGGGGACTGATACCGAACTGCAACTGATGCTCAATGGGCAACCCTTGAGCAGCCAGAAGCTTAACCAATTGCAGGAAGCCAAGGTGAGTTTACAGGTGCCGATCCCGGCCGCCATGATTGTGGCGCGTAACAACCTGAGCTTCAGCATTGGCAACGGCAGCAATGCAGCCATGCTGTGCGAAAAGGGGGCGGCTAATAAATATTGGCTCAAGGTGCTGCCAACCAGCCAGTTGCATCTGGAAAACCAGGTGCTGAATATCAGCCCGAACCTTGGCCGTTTCCCCAATCCGTTCTTCGATCCTCAGGCCATGCAGCCCACCCAGGTGGACGTGATCTTCGGCCAGGAAAAACGGCCTGAAGAGGTGGCCGCAGCCGCCATCGTCAGCTCATATCTGGGGAAAGTCACGCGCCATAATAACCTGGCCTTTCAGGTATTGCAGGATAGCTTGCCCGAGCAGAACGGCATTATCTTTGCGCGCCCCGGCGAGCAGGTTGGCCAGTTGACGCTGCCGCAGGCCGATGGTCCGACCATTCAGATGATTGATAACCCGCTGAACCCGGTTTACAAGCTGCTGCTGGTGATGGGACATAACGCCACCGAGATGCGCCAGGCCGCCTATCGTCTGGTCAGCCAACCGTTGCCGGAGAAAACCGCATTGCTGGCGGTGAAGCCGGTGACTATTCCGCTGCGTCAGCCCTACGATGCACCGCGCTGGATCGATACCAGCAAACCGGTCAGCTTTGATAAGCTGGTGGCCAGTAATGAGGAACTGACCGTCACCGGCGTTTATCATGACGCGGTGCGCATTGCTTTCCGTGCCGCCCCGGACCTGTTTATGTGGGATGGCAGAAACGTCCCGCTGCAAATCAACTACCGTTTCCCCACCGACAACTGGATCGATGAGAATAAATCCCAGCTCAGTGCCACGCTGAACGGCACCTTCCTGCGTAACCTTTCTGTGAACAAACGCGGATTGCTGGAGCTGCTGTGGCACCAGTTTGGCGGCGATATTCGCCAGGAAAGTTACCCCTTGGCTCTGCCACCGTATCTGATTTACGGCGACAACATGCTGGAGCTTTATTTCTCTATCGTGCCGAAAAATGGCACCTCCTGCGATCCGGCGGATAGCAACACTCTCAAGAGCCATATCGGGCCCAACTCGTATATTGATCTGAGCGATACCTACCATTTCACCGAGTTGCCCAATCTCTCTTATTACGTCGGGGCCTCTTTCCCATTCTCCAAGCTGGCGGATTTCTCGCAAACCGTGATGCTGATGGCGGAAAAACCCACGGCCAACGAAGTGCGCGCGCTGTTGAACCTAACCGCTCGCTCAGGCGCGGCTACCGGCAGCTCGATTGGCAATGTGGATATCCGCTTTGGCCTGCGGGGCAACGAGAGCGAGTTGGACGACTTCAAGGGCAAGGACGTGCTGGTGGTCGCCTCACTGGCTCAGAGCGCCTTCTATCAGCGGCTGCTGCAACAGGTGCCTTTTGCGCTAAACGATAGTGGTGGGCTGGTGGTGAAGGCGCAGTCTACGCTGGAAAAACTGCAGTCCTACCTGAGAGGCAACTGGCGGACCCAGGGCATTGACGCCGATCGTTATCTCTCCTCATTGTCGGACTGGCGTGGATTTTTCAGCTTCCGTTCCGGTTGGGATCCGCAACGGGTGGTGGTGGTGGCCAGCGCCTCTTCCGACGATGGCCTGAACAAGATCTATGGCGATCTGAAATTGGCCCGGATCAACGCCGGGGTGCGTGGCGATCTGGCGGTGATCACCGATCAGAACGGTGTGCGCAGTTTCCAGGTTGGCGAACAGTTCCCGAGCGGGGAGCTGCCCTGGTATCTGATCTTTATCTGGTATGCCAGTAAACATGTGGTGCTTCTATCCCTGACCGGGTTGGGGATTTCCGTGGTGTTGGGGCTGGGGTTGTATATTTTGCTACGCAAGCACGCCACCAAACGCCTGGGGAGAGATGCAGAAGATGAAAGGTAAAACACGTCTCGACCAGAAGCTAGACAGGAGCCACCAATGAACCTATTGCTGAAAAAGAAACTGTATTGGGTCTCTCTGGCCGGGCTGACGATTTTTTCGGTGTCAGCGTTGGCGGATGACAATAACCCGGCGCTGAAAGCCCTGTTTCAACAGGCGGCTTACTGGCATGACAAATCGCATGACGAGCTGGCCCAGGGGGCGTTGCAGAAAGTCCTGCTGATCGACGAGAACAACGCCGAGGCAATGTATCTGCTATCCCTGTATGCCATGCAGGGCGGGGATAAGGCCAAGGCCGAAATCTGGCGCAAAAAACTGAGCGCCGTCGCGCCTAACGATCCTCGTCTCCAGGCGTTGAGTAACACCGAAGCCGCTCCGTCGGTTTCCAAGAATCTGTTAGCACAGGCTCGGCAGTTGGCGGCCAAGGGGGAGTTTGCCCAGGCGGCTGCGGCCTATCAGACGGTGTTCAACGGCAAGACACCGATCGATAACCTTGCCAATGAGTATTACCTCACCCTGGCGGGGTCACCGGCGGGCAGGCAGGAGGCGATTGACGGCCTCAAACAGAGGCTGGCCATTCAGCCCAATGACACACAAACCCGCGTGGTGCTGGGCAAGGTGCTGACCTATCAGGAATCGACCCGCCGCGAGGGGATCGATATGTTGGCAGCAATGGCCCCAAGCAATAATGAGGCGGATCAGGCGTTGAAACAGGCGCTGCTGTGGCTGGCACCGCAACCGGCGGACAAGCCGCTGTATGATGCCTATCAGCAACGTCACCCGGCGGACAAGGCTGTGGCGGCCTATTATCAGCAGAATATTGCCGGCTCGGCCAAAGGCATTGGGTTCTCCGAACTGAATAAAGGGGATCTGGGCGGCGCCAAGGATCAGTTTGCCGCTATCCTGGCCAGCAACCCGAACGATGCGGATGCTCTGGCAGGGATGGGATTTACGGCGATGCGCAGTGGCGATTTTGCGCAGGCAGAAAACTACCTCACCCAGGCGGCAAAACAGGGCGGCCCACAGAGTGCGCAGTGGGGAGCGTTGGCTCAGGAAGCGGCGTTTTACGCGACACTGGACAAAGCCAAGCAGGCTGCCAACGCAGGGCAATTGGATGAAGCCCTGGCGATCAGTGCGCCCCTGAGCCGTGCCACAGGGGATAAAGGCAACGCGGCGACGCTGTTCCGGGCCGATCTGGCTCGTAAGAAAGGAGATTTCACCGCTTCCGAGCAGATGTATCGCGGCTTGCTGACGCAAAATCCGCAGAATAATGATGCCAGGCTGGGGCTGTATTATCTGTTGCAGCAACAGCGTGACAAAGGCCCGCAAGCTGCGCAGATACTGCAAACAATTCCCGCCGATCAACGGCCTAAAGTCCCGCAGGCGGTGGTAGGGGTGAATGTCGATCCCCAGCGCCGGCAGGCTGAGGCCGCCATGCAGAATGGCGATCCGCAGCGTGCGATGATGATCCTGCAACAGGCCCTGGAAAAGCAGCCCTCCAACGTTTGGGTGCGGCTGGATATGGCGCGCATCCTGAACAAACAGGGCCAAGAGTTGCAGGCGCAAACCCTGATCTCTCCGCTGATGCAGGTTGGCGCTTCGCCAGACAGCCTGTACGCGGCAGCGCTGTTTGCCTCAGAACGCAATGACTGGCTGAACGTTTCCACCCTGATGGCGCGTATCCCGCAAGGGAGGCAGAACAGCAGCATGCGGACATTGGCGGCCACCGCGTCGGCCAACCGGCAGCGAGCCAGCGCAGAGAACTATCTTCGTCAGGGCAATACGGCCAGCGCGGCAGTTATCTTGCGGCAGTTGGCGCAAAAACCGCCTACGGAACCCGCAGCCCTTGGGGAACTGGCGAAAGATTTGATGACGGTGGGGGATACCTCAACGGCGGTGCAACTGGTGCGTGACAACATGCGCCTGGGGGTTAAAGGCAATGCGGGTGATTACGCGGCCCAGATCGCGGTGCTCAATCAGGCCGGATTAAGCCTGGAAGCCGATGCTTGGCTGAATAACCCGGCGTTGCGGGCGCGCAGTTCAACCCGCGAGATTGGCCAACTGCGCAACGGCAGCGTGATCAATGAGGCGGATAAACTGCGTTTACAGGGGCAGTACAGCGCCGCGTATGACAAGCTGATCGGCGCGCTGCAAAACGATCCGCAAAATACCGATATCATGCTGGCGATGGGGCGTCTCTATCAGTCTGGCAATATGAACAAAGAGGCCGGGCAGGTTTACAACTACCTGCTCAGCCGTGACAGCCTGAACCAGGGGGCGCGCGAAGGCGCCGTTGGGGTCGCATTGTCCGATGGCGATGTTGATCGAGCCAAACAGTTGCTGCGCGGCTTGCCTGCGCTTAAAACGCCGGATCAGTTGCTGCTGGCGGCGCGCGTGGCTCAAGCGGACGGTAACTATCCACAGGCGATGGTGTTTTTGCGCGAGGCGAAAAACCGGGTCAATGGCGTAACCGGTGCGCCAGGCGGGGGGCCGGCAGTGATTGGCGGTTTGCGGCTGGCAGATAACCCGTTTGCCGCGCAGAGCACGGCGTCGTCGAGCGTGAATACCTCTTCCTCGGCTTACGGTGAGGTGCTGCCTTGGCAGGTTGCCGCCCCGGGTTACGCCCGCGCTCCAGCTGCGGTGGTGAAAGACCCGACCTTGCAGCAGATTGATAAGTTGATGGACGAGGTGCAGGGCAAGACCGCCACCTGGGTTCAGGGGAATATTTCGCTACGCGATAACAGCAGTGGTGAAAACGGCCTGAGTAACATCACGGAAGTGAGAAGCCCGATCACCCTGTCAGGCATGCCGTTCGATAATGGCAGGCTCAGTGTTGATGTGACGCCGGTGATGCTGAAATCCGGTACGCCATCCGACAGTGCCAACAGCCGCTTTGGTACCGGGGCGTTGCAACAGGCCAGGGCTATCGAGGCCGCGACTCAGGCCTCCGTCGTTGCTTCACAGACCTCGATTGCTGCCGCGCAGGCCGCCGATCTGCGTTATCAGCAACTGCATGCTACCCGCGATAGCCTGTGTTCGATTGACGCCACCTCGCCAGAGTGTGCTGCCGCAACGGTGGCGCAGGATCAGGCCTTTGCCGAAAGGCAGACGCTGGCTGGCCTGGTGACACAGCCGAAGACCTTTGGCCCGAACGATATCTATGCCGATTCACCGGGTCAGCAGCAAGATACCGGAGTAGAGCTGGCGTTAGCATTAAGCGGTGACAGCTATAAGCTGGACGTGGGCAGTACGCCGATGGGCAGCAGCATCAGCTCGGTAGTGGGTGGGGTGAAATGGTCGCCCAGGCTGACCGAGCATTCAACGCTGGATGTGACGCTTGAACGCCGCGCGGTAAAAGATAGCCTGCTCTCTTATGTCGGGACCGAAGATACCATCACCGGCAAGAAATGGGGGGCGGTGACCAAAAACGGCGGTGGCGTCAATCTTGGCTACGATGATGGCGTGCTCGGAGCTTACGGTGGCGCGGGGTATTACAGCTACATGGGTGATAACGTGGCCGATAACCATAGCGTAACCGGTATCCTGGGAGCCTACATCCGCCCTTATAAGGATGATGATAGCGAGCTGAAGGTGGGCGTTAACGTCAACTATATGGATTTTGACAAAAACCTCAGCTACTTCAGCTACGGCCAAGGGGGTTACTTCAGCCCGCAGGACTATCTCAGCATCTCGCTGCCGGTGGAATACACCAAAACACAGGATAACTTCACCTATATTCTGGGCGGCAACGTCGGCTATCAGACCTATAACAATCAGGAAAGCCTGTATTACCCGAACGATCCGGATCTCCAGTCTCAGTTGGAAAGTCTGGTCGGCCAGGGTTACGGCAAAGAGGCCAGATATGCCAGCGAAGACAAGAGTGGCATTGGCTACAGCCTGAAGGCGGGGGGAACCTATAAGGTCACGCCAAGCGTGTTGGTTGGGGGGCAGTTGGGTTATGACACTTTCGGCAGCTATTCCGAGAGCACGGCTTTGCTCTATTTTAAATATCTGTTAGATGGAAAATAACCATGCAAGATATTAACACTACCTGGTATGAGCTTGATTATTATCGCCAGCGTCAGTTTAAGGCGGGTTGGCAGGATCTGATCGAAGTGGTGTTCTCCGGCATTCTGGCTTCTGCCGATGATACGGACAGCCGGGATTTTCTGCGCTTGATGGGCAGCAACCTGGCGAAGAAGCAGCCGTTGCCGGAGGTGGAAACGCTGGGCGAGTTGGAGGATGCCCTCAATACCCTGCTACGTCAGTTTGACTGGGGCAGGGTGCAGATTGAGGCGAGTGGCGAACAGATGATCCTGACCCATTATGCTTACCCGCACAGTGCCGATCCGGCCAACGAGGACGTCTGGGCACTCTCTTTTGCCACGGTACTCGAGGGGGCATATGACGCCTGGTTGCTGGCTCAGGGCGGTGAACCGCATGTTTCCCTGCGCTGGCGCAGCCCGGCCAAGGATAACACCCTGGTCTTTTGCTATAGAACCGAGCAGCGAAGGTAAATATGATGATGAAAAGCAGGTTTGGTAGGCTCCGCGTATTCCTGCTTTGGCTGGGGTTGGTGCTGTCCCTTGGTGCCGAAGCTGCCGACAGCGGTTGGGCGCAATACAAACAGCGTTTTCTATTAGCTGACGGGCGGATTGTCGATACCGGCAATAACAACGTCAGCCATACCGAAGGGCAAGGTTTTGCCATGCTGTTGGCGGTCCACAATAACGACCGTCCCGCATTTGACAACCTCTGGCAATGGACCCGCAACACCCTGTATCGCCAGGATCTCGGCCTGTTTTCCTGGCGCTATGAGCCGGAGAAGACCGTGCCGATAGCCGATAAAAACAATGCCACCGATGGCGATATCCTAATCGCCTGGGCCTTGTTGGAGGCGGGGAAACGCTGGAATGTGCCTGCCTACCTAGCCTCCTCGGCGCAGATACAGCAAGCCCTGCTCAAACATACCGTGATCGACTACGCCGGTTATCGAGTGATGTTGCCTGGTGCTAGCGGTTTCAGGCAGAGCGGTTCGGTGATCGTTAATCCTTCCTATTTTATCTTTCCCGCCTGGCACGCATTTTACCAGGAAAGCCATTTGCCGGTGTGGAAAAAGCTCATCGACGATAGCATGACCATGGTCAGCAGAATGCGCTTTGGCAAACAGCATCTGCCCAGCGACTGGGTCACGCTACAGGCCAATGGGCAAATGGCTCCGGCCAGCGACTGGGCGCCGCGATTTGGGTTTGATGCGGTGCGGGTTCCGCTCTATCTCTATTGGGACAAGGCCGACAGCCTGTCACTGAGTCCCTTTGCCAGCTTTTGGCGCGGCTTTGATCGCCGGGCGACACCGGCCTGGCTGGATGTGCTTAGCGGCCAGCGCTCCGAGTATAATCAAAGCCCGGGAATGAGGGCGGTCAGGGATCTGACGGTGGGAGATCGGGGGCCGCTGAAAGATCGCCTGGCACCCGATGAGGATTACTACTCTGCCAGCCTGCACCTGCTGGCCTACTGGGCACAGCGCAGCCAGCTTGTCCCCTCACCCCAACTCTCTCCCACAGGGAGAGGGAGCTGATAGCCCCTGCTCGTTTGGAAGTAAAGAAGTAGCCTCAGCAAACTCGATCTCCCCCCTCATCTAAGGTGAGTCACTCTAACTTCAAGCCAACTCGATCGGTCCCCTCTCCTTGGGGAGAGGGTTAGGGTGAGGGGCGTTGCACCGCTCCCGTAATCCTACCATTTTGGCGCATTTCACCTCAGCGGCAAGCGCCTCGCCGGGCTTTATGCTATCTTACGCGCCAGAAAACCCTTTCAGAGAGCCCGTCACGGTGGAAAAAAAGAAAAGTTTCCCGCAGCAGAAAAGCGGCCTGCATCCGCGCAATCGCCATCGCTCACGCTATGATTTCCCTACCTTGATCGCCACCTGCCCGGGATTGGAACCCTTTGTGAAGCCCAACGCCTGGGGCGATATCTCGGTGGATTTCGCCGATCCTGCCGCGGTGAAAATGCTCAACCGTGCCTTGCTGATGCACTTTTACGGCATCGAACATTGGGATATCCCGGCCGACTATCTTTGCCCACCGATCCCGGGTCGTGCCGATTATCTGCATCACCTGGCCGATCTGCTGGCGACCAGCAACGGCGGTGAGATCCCGCGTGGTAAAGGCGTGGCGATCCTGGATATCGGCGTGGGGGCCAACTGTATTTACCCGATCATCGGCCAGCGCGAATATGGCTGGCGCTTTACCGGCTCGGAAACCGATCCGGTCTCGCTGGGGGCTGCCAAGATGATTGTGGCCATGAACCCGACGTTAAAAAATACCGTGCGCCTGCGCCAGCAGAAACAGCTGGAGTGTATCTTCAACGGCATTATCGGCGTTGCCGAGCGCTTCGATGCCACCTTATGTAACCCACCGTTCCACGGTTCCGAGCAGGAAGCGCGCGCCAGCACCCGCCTCAAGTTGCATAAGTTGGGCAAAGGGAATGTAGCAGAAAAGCCGGTACAGAACTTCGGTGGCAAGAACAACGAACTGTGGTGCGAAGGAGGTGAAGAGGCCTTTGTGCGCAAGATGGTGGAAGAGAGCGTCGGCAAAGCGAAGAACTGCCTGTGGTTCACCTCGCTGATCTCGAAAAACACCACGCTGCCTGCCATTTACTATGCGCTCAAGCAGGCCGGGGCCGCGGAGGTGCGCACCATCGAAATGGCACAGGGGCAGAAGATTAGCCGCTTTGTGGCCTGGACCTTCCTTGATGCCGAACAGCAAGCCGCCTGGGCGGCAGAGCGCTGGCAGTAATTGCCCGACCGTTGCCAGCGATCGGGCTGGCAACGATTATTTATTCTGTCATTCCTTTCATTCTGTCTGGCTTGCGTTATCCTCAATACTGTTAATAAAATCCCAAGTTTATAATTAGTTAAAAAAACAATAATTACCTAGCTTAACAACCGTTTTTATCCAGTTAATCTGGAGCATTGTCGTGCGCAATGTTCAGGGCGATAGCGCGCTTACTGGCGAGCAATAGATGCAGAAAAAATAGAGAGTGCTTGCCGTTAACTCCATCTGCCAGAAGGATTCACCCGATGTTTTTAAACCTCCGTCAGACAAGCAGCCCGTGGCGTGCCGAATTGGACGCCATTGAAGATGCGGTAGCGATGATCGTATTTAAACCCGACGGCACTGTATTACGTGCCAACGATCTGTTCTTGCAAACTATGGGGTTTGAGCGCCAGGAAGTCATTGGTCAGCATCATCGTATTTTCTGCGATCAAAGCTATGTCGCCAGCCCGGCCTATCAGCGGCATTGGCAAAGGTTAAATAGCGGCGAGTCCATTACCGATAATATCAGGCGTATTCGCAAGGACGGTGAAGTGGTCTGGCTGCAGGGAACTTATACCCCGGTGTTAAATAAGCACGGTGAGGTGGTGGAGATCATCAAGATCGCCAGCGAGGTGACCAGCCGTATCACTCAGGCCCAGGAGCATCAGAGTCTGTTAACGGCGCTGAATCGCTCAATGGCGATGATCACCTTCTCGCCAACCGGCATTATTCTGGATGCCAACGACAATATGCTCGATCTGATGGGCTATCGGCTGGAAGAGGCACGCGGCCAGGCGCACAGCATACTTTGTACGCCGGAGTTCGCCGACTCTGACGAATATCATCAGCATTGGCAACGGCTGGCCCAGGGGGAGTTTTTGACCGGGCGTTTCGAGCGCATCAACCGGCGTGGGGAGCGAGTATGGCTGGAGGCCAGCTATAACCCAATCATCGACAATGAAGGGCGGGTATTAAAGGTGGTGAAAATCGCCCAGGACATCACCCGCCAGACTTTCCAACAGCAGCATGAAGAGGAAATGGTGCGAAATGTCCACCATCTCTCCATGGGGACCGATAAAACCGCTGCTCAAGGGGCGATCATTGTTCAGCAGGCGGTGCAGGGCATGCAGCAGGTAGAGGTGGCCGCGCGGCAGACCTCGGACGTGGTCAGCGACCTGGGGCGCTGTTCGCAACAGATTGGCAATATGGTTGAGGCGATCCGCAAAATTGCCGCCCAGACCAATCTACTGGCGATTAACGCCTCGATCGAAGCGGCGCATGCGGGTGAGCATGGGCGCGGTTTCTCGGTAGTGGCTAATGAGGTGCGTACCTTGGCCGAGCAGTCCCGTAAAGCCGCCAGCGAGATTGAGCAAGTCACCAAAACCATTCAGCAAGGGGTAACGGCGGCGATCAACAAGATGGTGACCTGTGTGGAGCAGGCGGGCGGCGGCGTGGCGCTGGCCAAGGATGCCGGTGAGGTGATCAATCAGGTCAATGTGGGTATGCAGGACGTGGTCAAGCTGATGCAGGCGTTTACCTCGGTAAAACAGAGCGATGTGATCCACTGAGGCCCTGTAAAGTTGCATACTGTTAAACGGGCGCAGCGAGCGAGCATGTGATTGAGCAACATTGCCATCAATAAAAAGCCCCTTACGGGGCTTTTTATGTTGCTTCAGGAAACGTGCTGCAAGAACTCGCGCAGGCGTGGGCTTGGCGGGTTGTTGATCAGGTCATGAGGGTTGCCATCTTCGGCGATCCGGCCTTTGTCGATAAAGATCAGGCGTGAGGCCACTTTTTCGGCAAAGCCGACTTCGTGAGTCACGATTACCATCGTCATGCCTTCTTCGGCCAAATCCTGCATGACCTTCAGCACCTCGTGACGCAATTCCGGATCGAGCGCCGAGGTTGGCTCATCGAACAGCATCATTTTAGGCTTCACCGCCAACGCCCGGGCAATAGCTACACGTTGCTGCTGCCCACCCGAAAGCTCGGAAGGGTAGTGGTGAGCACGTTCGGCCAGGCCCACCTTGGCTAACAGCACGCGCGCATGCTTCTCGGCTTCTGCCTTCTTCATACCCCGTACGCGGATCGGGCCAAAGGCGACGTTTTCCAGCGCCGTCAGGTGCGGGAACAGGTAGAACTGTTGGAACACCATACCGGCTTCCTGACGGATCAGGCGGTCGTCCACCTTCGGATCGTTCACCCTCAGGCCGTCGACTACCAGTTCACCGCTGGTGATCTCTTCCAGCTTGTTGATGCAGCGCAGCAGGGTTGATTTACCGGAACCAGAAGGCCCGATGATCACCACCACTTCACCTTGTTTGATGTTCAGGTCGATATTGTGCAGCACCTGGGTCTGGCCGAAGTGCTTGGAGACGTTGTTAAATTCAATCACAGGATTTTCATCCTTCTTTCCAGACGACGCAGCACGAAGCTAAGCATCAGGGTAATAATCAGGTACACCACCGCAACGGCGCTCCAGATTTCCAGCGCGCGGAAGTTACCGGCAATGATTTCCTGCCCCTGTCGGGTCAGTTCCGCTACCCCGATCACGATGAACAGCGAAGTATCCTTGATGCTGATGATCCATTGGTTACCCAGTGGCGGCAGCATACGGCGCAGTGCCAGCGGCATGATCACATAGCGGATGGTCTCGCGGCGTGACAGCCCCAGCGCCAGCCCGGCCTCACGGAAACCGCTGTGGATCGACAACACCGCACCACGGGTAATTTCCGCAATGTAGGCGCCCGAGTTGATCATGATGGTGACCACGGCGGCGGTGAAAGGATCGATGCGGAAATCGCTAAAGGCCATGGGCAGGGCGAAGTAGATAAACATCACCTGTACCACAATCGGCGTACCGCGGATCACTTCAATGAATACCAGTGCCACATGGTTGGCGATCCAGCCGCCATAGGTGCGGGCGAAACCGGCAACCAGGCCGATGATCAGGCCACCAATCAGACCGAGGACCGAAATCCACAGGGTCATCTTGGCGCCTTCTAACAAAATTGGGATGGCGGGCCAAATGGCGCTCCAGTCGAATTGCATAGTGTTATCTCCCGGTGATCCCAAGCAAGGGGATCAATAAACAACAAAGCACAGGGGGCGGGTACACCTCCCCTGTGCTCAATTAATAACTTATTGGCTTATTAACTTCATCAATTACTTAGGTTCGGTACCAAACCATTTTTTGTAGATTTCGTTGTAAGTCCCGTTGTCGCGCAGCGTTTTCAGCGCGCCGTTGACCTTTTCACGCAGCTCGTCGCTGCCTTTCGGGAAGGCGATGCCATACTGCTGGGCTTCTAGGGATTCGCCTACGGTTTTGAACTTGCCAGCACCTGCGGTTTTGATGAAGTACAGGATGTTTGGCGTATCGTGCAGCACGGCGTCAGCACGCTTGGTGCCCAGTTCCATATAGGCGTTGTCGATGTTCGGGAACTGGCGCAGATCTTTGGTTTTGATGTGCTGCTTGGCGTAATCCACCGAGCCGGTGCCACTCTTCACTGCCACCACTTTGCCATCCAGATCCTGAATGCCTTTCACGCTGTCGTTGTTAGCGTTGACCATCACCAGCAGACCGCTTTTGTAGTAGCCATCGGAGAAGTCGATCGCTTTTTTGCGTTCGTCGGTAATGGTGATACCGGCCAGCGCCAGATCGACGTTCTTGGTTTGCAGCGCAGGAATGATGCCGCTAAAGTCCATTGGCTTCAGGGTGTAATCCAGCTTCAGCTCTTTGGCAATCGCCGCCCACAAGTCGATATCGAAACCGACGTATTGGTCACCTTGTTTGAATTCAAACGGCACGAAAGCGGTGTCCGTGGCGACAACCAGCTTGTCAGCAGCGTGAGAGCTAACGGCGAAGGCCAGGGAAAGTGCGGCCAGGGAAACTTTAAAAATAGACTTCATGAGAGGAATTCCTGTACAGGTTGCGGATTACCCATTTTTTATGTTGCATTTTGTGCTATGGAAGAATCGTGCCAAGTTTGCAATCATTATAAAAACAAGGGGTTGTGTTGTGATGTTGGGTTTGCATAGCCAATTATAATTTTTATGCACCATTGGTGGGCACCAAAATGGTGCATCGCGCCCGTGGTGGTGCAACTGCGCTATCATCAACTAAACAATAGCCGGGAAACAACCGATAATTAACAATTATCGATCAATAATGATAACTAACTCTAACTTTATAGCCATAGTCCGATTTCATTTGGTGCAAACTGAGGTGTTTGGAAGGGAAGTAGGGTTAACGCAGCTGGCTGTCTTTGCTGCCCCGACGATTGAACAGGCTGCTGCTAGCCTGTTTTTTATCCATCTCCGCCTGACAGTTGACACAGTAACGCACCCCTTGCAGCGCCAGACGCCGGGCTTCGGGGATCTCTGTGCCACATTCCTGGCAATAGCGTTCGCTTTCGCCGTGGCCGAGTGCCTGACGAGCACGTTGCACGGCATCATCTACCGTTGAGTCAATTTGATCCTGCACCGCGCCGTCCGCTGTCCATCCGCCTGCCATGCTCACCTCACTATTAACCTGTGAATGTTTGCAACTCCGATTGGATCATCTTCAGTGTAATCCAGCCTGTTTTTTATACAACTCGGCTTGCAGATAAAAAAACAGGCTGGGGCAAGGCCCACAACCCGTTGTTTCGCGCAAAGATGCCTGGTGTTATTCGATATTGGATTCGATAAACCACAAGAATTTGTCCAGATCGCGCGATGCGGCGGTGAACATGTCTGCGGTGTCTTCATCCGGAACTTCCGTGATGGCTTGGCGGATGTCGTTGGCGACGGCTGCATAACGATCGGCCAGCGCTTTCAGGTGATCCTGCACGCTGTGAATATTGGTCGGATAGCTTTTCAGCGGGGTTTTGTCATTCACCACCTGTACCGTACCCAGCGCTACGCCACCGAGCTGTACGATACGTTCGGCAAATGTATCTTGATGGTCGTTGATGGCGGTGCGGAAGCCATCGAGCATTTCATGTACGGCAATAAAATTGGCACCACGCATGTTCCAATGCGCCTGCTTGGTGATCAACGACAGATCGATAAACTGCACAACCTGATGGTTTAGCGCCTTGATTGCGGCCTGCTTGGTTTGCTCATCCACGTCATTACGGGTGTACAACAGGTCAGAAGATTTCGTTTTCACCAGTTTAGCGGTACTCATATAGATATCCTCTTCTTGATGGGTGTAATCCTATTTTGTTACGGGAGAAATTATAGCAGATTAATTTTATTTTTCAGGGCGAAAAGGGCGATTAAATAAATAGGTAATAACCACTGGCTATTTTGCGCAGAAAGGTGTTTGGCATATTTTATGATTTATGAGGTGTTGATAATAAACGTTTTTCAAGATGTTAGAGGGGAGGTTAAGAACCCCCGGTTTATAATAAACACCGATTGGAGGGATATTTCAGTGTGCAATTATTGCAGGGTGTTTCTTGGCGTTAAAATAGGGCTTGTTTTTTCCATTAATTCATATTGATAGCCAATTATTTCCAGGGTATGCGCCGGAACTATTTTTTGTACAATCACAGGTTGCTATGGATCGAGTCTCTGTTGAGCAAGGGCGCGGGTATTTTGACCGTATCGGTCTGCGTCTTGCCCTGGATAATATGCAGCGCAGCATGACGACCTATTTCGTAATGCGGTAGTTGTACCGTCGAGAGCGGCGGTAAGAATAGCTCGCCAATGCCGACCATATTGTCGTAACCCACGACGGCCACATCTTGCGGGATGCGCAGGCCCTGCGCCAGTAGCGTCTGATAGACCATAAAGGCGATATTCTATAAACCTTCATGAGTGAAATTTAGCAGACCTATTGTAATATCAGGTGTCTATCAGTCAGTTAAAATGGATATCGACGGAAAGCATGAAAATTAATGTGGTGGGCACCAGCGGCAGCGGTAAAAGCACCGTTGCCCGCCAATTGGCGCAAAAGCTGGCCGTACCCTATATCGAGATGGATAAGCTTTACTGGCGGCCAAACTGGCAAAATGCTTCAGATGACGAGTTCTTGCAACTGGTCGAACAGGCGTTGATATCAGCGCGTACGGGATGGGTATTGGATGGCAACTATACCCGGACCAAAGCCGTGAAGTGGCGGGACGTTGACTGGGTTGTCTGGGTTGACTACGGATTCTGTCGCACACTGTGGCAGGCGGTTCGCCGTGCATCGGTGCGGGCTTGGCACAAGACTGAGCTTTGGTCCGACACCGGCAATTGCGAGAGCTTTCGCCGCTCTTTCTTTAGCCGTGAGTCGATCATCCTGTGGACCATCAAAACCTACCGCAAGAATCGTATGCGGTATCTTGCAGACCAGCAAGATGCAGCCAATCGCCATATCCGTTTTATCCAACTGCGTTCTCCGGCAGAAACGGCCGCTTTCTTGGCCAGTTTGCCAGAGGTGGCTGGAAAATAGGCTATTGAGCCGATCGGCAGACCGGCTCCAGGAAGGTTACAACAGCAGTTCGTAGTGGACTTTCACCACCACTTTCTTGATGTTTTTTGGCTCCGCTATCTGGCAGCCGGGTTTGTGTGGCTCTAGCGGGAAGAAGATCACATACATGCCCGGCGTCAGGTTCAGGGTTTGCGGGTTACGTTTGATATCCAGCCATTGCAGATCTTTGCTTTCATCATAAGGATCGCTGCTGTCCCAACTGTCTGGCAGGCCAAAATCGATCCGCTCTTCGCCGCCGATCAGGATCTGGATATCCAGATACTCCTGGTGGAGCTCGGCGCGTTTGCTTTCCGCCGGTTCCGTCGTCAGCTCCATCACGTTCATAAACACCCTATCGCCATCGATTTCATGCCGCCCTAACGGCAGGCCAGGCAAATCATACTGACGCACGGTATTGAGGATATTGGCTAAAGCGGGTGAGAGGCCGCGTCCGAAGCGGGGGTTGTACAAACTGCCATAGATCATCCTGATTCTCCCAAATATAATAGACCTGCTTTGAGTATGTCTATTATTGTTCAGGAAAAAAGTTAACTGGCTTGCAATCATGCAATCTTTTGAACGCGGCGCCGGGGATTTGCCACCAGACGCCAGCGGGATCACGAGAGGCTTTCAACCTGTGGCTTGGGTTTGATGGTTAACGTGGCCCCCATGGAGGCGGTAATGATGGCGGCCAATGCCAACCATTGCGTTTGGTTAAGATGTTCGTTGAGGAAGATCATGCCGGAAAGGGCGGCCATTGCCGGTTCCAGGCTCATCAGGGTGCCAAAGGTACGGGCAGGGATCTTGGGTAATGCGATAATTTCCAACGAGTAAGGCAACGCGGTAGACAGCACCGCGACGGCCAATGCCAGCGGTAGAATATCCACGTTCAACAGCGTGCTGCCGGCTTGCCAGGCACCGATCGGGCAGAACACGATGGCGGCGATCAACGATCCCACGGCTACCGTGCCCGGCCCGTGATCTCCCCCGGCCTTCTGGCCGAAAATAATGTATACCGCCCAGCAGGCACCGGCACCCAACGCACAGGCGGCCCCCACGGGATCGATACTGCCCATATCGTGGCCAAGCGGCAGCAGGAACCACAAACCGGCAATGGCCAGCGCCACCCAGATAAAATCGATCGGGCGGCGGGAAGAGAACATCGCTACCGCCAGCGGGCCGGTAAATTCCAACGCCACCGCAATGCCCAGCGGCACCGTGCGTAATGAAAGATAAAACAGGTAGTTCATCGCCCCCAGTGACAGACCATAGATCAGCAATGGCAACCGACTACCGGCGGCGAAGCGCATGCGCCACGGGCGGAAAATGATAAACAGGATCAGCGTACCGATGCTCAGGCGCAGGGTGGTGATGCCTTCGGCACCCACCAGCGGGAACAGGCTTTTGGCTAATGAAGCCCCGCTCTGGATCGAGATCATTGCAATGATCAGTAAACACACGGGCACCAGCGCGGAAGACGCTTTAGTGGTTACAGACGAAGACATCCTTTCTGGCCTTATGGAACTCCCCAGCGCCTGGGAAGGTATTGAGAACAGGTGTTGCACAGTGTAAAGGAATTGGCAGCAAGGTGTTGGCGAAAAACGAGGGGCTGGGATGAATCGGTCAAAAATATGCGCCAACCGGGTGCAAACAACCAATAAGTGCGCTTTTTTTAAGAGTATTCTGTAACTTGGGTAGGTGATTAACGTCACAAAAAGGAGTAAAATCCGCGAAAAATGCAGTAAAATTAGTGTGCTATAGTGTTCTTGAAATCTTCTGTTACACGATACAAAGATTTAGACACTCATTTAAAGGCAGAGTTTCACGCTAATTTTTGCTATATTTTCAATGTATGAGAAATTGAAGCACTTTAATAATAAAACGCGTTTGAGGTGGTTATGAAAAAAATTGCATGTCTTTCCGCAGTAGCAGCTTGTGTACTGGCCGTAACAGCAGGTACCGCATTTGCTGGTGAGAGCACCGTGTCAGCTGGCTATGCCCAGGGCGATCTCCAAGGCGTTGCCAACAAGGCCGACGGTTTCAACCTGAAGTACCGTTACGAGTTCGACAACAATCCACTGGGTGTGATCGGTTCTTTCACCCACCTGGAAAAGAACGGTTCTGAAGACGGCTTCTACAACAAAGCACAATACAACTCCATCACTGCTGGCCCGGCTTATCGTTTCAACGATTGGGCGAGCATCTACGGTGTGATCGGTGTGGGCTATGGTAAATTCACTTCCAACGCTCAAAACGGTAACAACAACAACAACAACAACACCAGCGACTACGGTTTCAGCTACGGTGCTGGTCTGCAGTTCAACCCAATGCAACAGGTTGCTCTGGACGTGGGTTACGAGCAGAGCCGTATCCGCAGCGTTGACGTTGGCACCTGGAACGTGGGCGTAGGTTACCGCTTCTAAGATTTCCCCATGCCTTCGGGCATGAGCGTGTGGCCTGGTTGGTCATGCCCAATGAAAATCCGCCTTTTAGGGGCGGATTTTTTTTGCCGGTAACCGACATCCGACTGCGTAATTAATCCATTGATTTATTTGGCTTGCCCAAAACCGTGGTCGGTTGCAATGAAAAACGCGCCGTACGGGGAGCGCGCTCATATCCCTGTGGCTCGGTAAGCAGCCCATAGAGCTCTGGCCGACGGCCATGGATCCAACGCCGCCCGCTGCTCATGGGGATTAAGCCCAGATCCAGATCGGCGGTGACCATGGCATCCTGCGCCGTCCAGGTCTCTGACAGGATACGGCCATAAGGGTCCAGCAGCATCGCATTGCCGGTGCGCACCTCATCATCGTCGCGTCCCACGCCGTTGCTGAACAAAATAAACAGGCCATTATCATGGGCGCGGGAGGGTAGCCAACGCAGCAGCCAACCGCGGCCAGTTTCGCCGCGAAAAGCCTCTTCGATCGCCGCCGGATTTTCTTTACGTTGTTGCCATAGCGCCAGCGGTATCGGCTTCATGCCGTGCGGGCTGCGTGAATTTGTCCCCCCGGTCTGGTGAGGGGCGAACAGGATATCGGCACCCAACAGCGTGGTGGCACGGGCGTTCTCCACCAGGTTGTTGTCCCAGCAGATCAGGATCCCCATGCGTACGCCCCAAGGGGTATCAAACACGGTATAACTATCGCCTTTAACGATGAGTGGATGTTCAAAAGGATGGAGTTTGCGGTGAACATGGGTTTGGCCATCCGGCAGGCAAACCGCATAAGCGTTGTACAGTTGGCCGTCTTCACCCAGCTCAATCAACCCAACGCCGATGGCCATCCGATACCGTTCAGCCAGCGGGCGGATGCGTGCCAGCGAGGGGCTGGTGGCGATAGGCTCAGCCAGCGCGGTAATTTCGCTGTCGGCCAGATGGCGTACGTGCCAATAACCGGTAATGCACATTTCCGGGAAGGCGAGGACCTGTACGTTGTCGGCGGCGGCCTGGACGATAAAGTTTTCCATAACGCCGAGATTGTAGTTCTTGTCGTTGGCGCGGTGTTGAAATTGTACCGACGCAGCACGAAGGGTCGTGGTCATAGCAAGCTCCTGTGGGGTTTTTGTTCGCTAATTACAGCAGCCGCATCGATTACTGTATAATCAATTAAAATCCTCTTTTGATAACCTATTGGAATGGATAATCGTCAACTACGCGCCTTTGTCGCATTGGCCGAACTGGGGCGCTATCACCTGGCTGCCGAGCGGCTGTGCATCACTCAGCCAGCGCTGAGTAAGCAAATTCAAGCCATCGAACTACACCTGGGCACCCGCCTGTTTGAACGGGGCCGCCAAGGTGCTCAACTGACGGCCAACGGTGCAGCTCTGCTCCCCAGAGCGCGGGAATTATTGAGCCAACACGAGCAGTTTCATCTGTATGCGTTGCAGGTGGTGAAGGGGGAAACCGGGCGTCTGGCCTTAGGTTTTGGGCTTTCCAGTTTTCATCTGGCACCACAGTGGGTGGCGGCATTTCGTCAGCGCTTTCCGGCGGTGGTGGTTGGCCTGGAGGATCTTCCTTCGGAACGGCAATGCCAATTGTTGCTAAGCGGCGATCTACAGGCTGGATTTGTACGCTTGCCCGTTGTTGCTCCCTTGCAGGTACAGCCTTTGTTGAACGATCGGCTGGTGCTGGCCGCGCCGCGAACGATGGCATTGCAGGAGGAGAACCTGCTGGCGGATTTCCACCGTTATCCTCTGTTGCAGCTGGAACCTTCGCGTGGCCGAGGGTTGAGTGAGCAGGCGCTGCGTTTTATTGCCGCTCAGGGGCTGCGGGCCAACGTGGTGCAGCAGGCAGAGGACATCCAGACCTTGCTGGCGCTGGTGGCCGCGGGGATAGGCGTGGCGCTGTTGCCGCAAAGCATTGCGTTTATTGCCCCGGCCGGGGTCGATATTCTGCCGTTAAGCGGCGAGCAGACGCAGTGGCAGGTTGGGCTGGCGTGGAACCCGCAGCGGCCTGATGCGCTACGGGATAATTTTATCCAGGGTATCTTGAACTCAGAGCGGTCGGTATAACACCACCGTTGGCAACTGGTGGTATTCGCTGCGGTGGCTTGCCACAAAGCCGACTTTCTTCGCCAGGCCAAGCGAAGGGCGATTATCCGGCGAGATGATACACACGACTTTGTCCTGTGAGAAATTTTCTTTGGCCCAGACCAGCGCGGCGTTCAAGGCTTCGGTGGCATAGCCTTTGCCATGCGCGGAGGTGACCAGCGTCCAGCCCATTTCCGGTACGTCGAGTGCGGGTTGGATATCACGGTGAAAATCCGCGAAGCCAATCCCGCCAATATACCTGCCGCTGCTTTTCTCCCGCACCGCCCAGTAGCCATAACCCAGCAATTGCCAGTGGCCGATGTAGCGCAGCAGGCGTCCCCAGCTGTCCTCCCTGTCGCGTGGCGTGCTGCCGATATAGCGCACTACCGCAGGATCGGCCCACATGGCGGCCAAATCATCAAAATCTTCCAGCCGGTGGGCATCCAGGATCAGACGCTCGGTGATCAAGGTGGGGGCAACGGTGTGAGTGGTCATGGCTCAGCCTCCTGAACAAGGGAAAAGGCGCTGCCGGAGCAACGCCTCAAAAGATAACCACTGTAGCCGAACTGCTTTGGCTCTAGCAATACCGGCCAATTAAACCGCTAGCCACAGTAACCAGGTAAACGCAAAACCACTGAGGCCAAGCAGGGTGGTTAATACCGTCCAGGTTTTCAGACCATCGGCCACTGACAGGCCAAGGTATTTGGTGACGATCCAGAAGCCGGAGTCGTTAACGTGGGATAACCCCAGGCCGCCAAAGCAGGTGGCGAGCGTGACTAACACCAGTTGCAGCGGGTTAAGCCCGATAACCGCTTCAGACAGCAACCCGCCGGTCGTCAGGATGGCAACGGTAGCCGACCCCTGCGAGGCACGCAGTGCCAGCGAGATGATAAATGCCGCCGGGATCAATGGCAGACCAATGGTGGTCAGCACATCTGCCAGCGCTTTACCCACGCCAGACTCAACCAGTACCTTGCCAAACACCCCGCCTGCACCGGTAACCATGATGACCACTGCCGCTGTCGGTAATGCCCCTCCCATCACATCGCTGGTGTGTTGCAGACTCCAGCCACGACGGATTGCCAGCAGATAGAAGGCCAACGCCAGGGCGATCATTAACGCTACGCCCGGTGAGCCGATTAATGATAAGGCATCACGCAGCGCTGAACCTGGTGGCAGCAAGGTGGCAGAAACGGTGCCCAGCATAATGATGGCGATAGGAATAACGATCAGCGCGGTAATCAACCCGGCACTCGGAGGATTGATTCGATCGCTGAGTGGGGCTTTGCCCTCAGGTGCTGGCTCAGGGGCTGCCAGTTGCAGCTGTTCCAACACCTCAATGGAGAGGGGGTAGGCTTTACGGTTGAGATATTTTGCCGCGAAGTAACCGATAACGCCCACCGGGATACAGATGACCAGGCCGATAATGGTCAGCCAACCGATATCGGCATTCAACAGCCCCGCAGCCGCGACCGGGCCTGGGTGTGGTGGCAGAGCTACGTGGACCGTCAGCATCACGCCGGCCATCGGCAAGCCAAACTTCAACGGTGAGACTTTTGCCACTTTGGCAAAGCCATAGATGATCGGCGCCAGGATGATAAAGCCGACGTCGAAAAACACCGGAATGCCCAAGACGAATGCGGCACTGGTTAGCGCAGCAATGGTGCGCTTTGGCCCCAGCGCTTTGCTGAAACGCTGCGCCAGAGATTCAGCGCCGCCCGAATGTTCGATCATTCTACCCAGCATGGCACCCAGGCCGATGATAATGGTCACCGAGCCGAGTACACCGCCCATACCGGCGGTCATCACTTTCATGACTTCGCCGGTTGGGATCCCGCTGGCAAGTGCGACTAGTAGACTAACGACCAATAGGGCGACAAACGGCTGAACCTTCGCCTTGATGACCATCAATAGCAGCAGTACGACACCCAGTACGGCAATGATCAGTAGCATAGTTGGAGACATAGCATAGCCTTTAATTCAGGTAAGAGTCCGGCACCGCGATCGCCCTGGGGCGATACGGGTGCGTTTATTTTTTATATTATTGAAACTGGTGTTGGCGCTACGAGTTCTTGATTACAGGTAAGGTTTCACCCAACCCAGACCCGCTGTCGTTTCTCCACGAGGTTTATATTCACAACCGATCCAGCCTTGGTAGCCCACCTTGTCCAGTTGGGCGAATAGCCAGGGATAATTCAGTTCACCGTCATCGGGTTCATTACGATCTGGCACCGAGGCGATCTGGATATGGGCATAGCGCCCGGCCAGCGACGCGATCAGATTGCCGATATTGCCGTCCACCAACTGCGCGTGGAAGAAGTCGAACTGAATAAACACGTTCGGGCGATCGATGGTGGCCACCAGCTCCGCCGCCTGATGCTGGCTGGAGAACAGGTAGTTAGGCTTGATCGGTGGGCTGAGCGCTTCGATCAGCACCTTGATGCCGTGAGGGACAAAGGCGTCGGCGGCGTAACGGATATTGCTGATAAAGGTTTCCCGATAGCGGGCAATATCTTCCCCTGGTGGCACTACGCCAGCCATCACGTGAACGCTAGGGCACTTAAGGGCGATGGCATATTCCAGCGCGCGATCGATATCCGCACGGGCATCCTGCTCGCGGCCCGGCAACGCCGCCAGCCCCCATTCGCCTGCGCCCACATCGCCCGGCGCGGTGTTGAACAGCACCTGCTGTAAACCATTCTGTTGCAGTTTCTCCGCCAGGAGATCGGCGGGATAATCATAAGGGAACAGGAACTCTACCGCTTTAAATCCGGCCGCTGCAGCGGCATCAAAACGATCCAGAAACGAGTGCTCGGTAAACATCATCGATAAATTGGCAGCAAATTTTGGCATGGTTCAGCTCCGTAACTCGGCAATCTCATCATCGGTTAAATAGCGAATTGGGCGGTTGCCGAGGGTGAAAATCAGCTTGGCCGCATCTTCCATTTCTTCGGTATTGTTCGCGGCTTCCCGCAGGCTCTCGCCGGTGACCACGGGGCCGTGGTTCGCCAACAGGAAAGCCTTGTAGCTTGGGGCCAGCCTGCCCAGATCTTCCGCCAGCCGCAGATCGCCGGGGCGGTAGTAAGGCACCACCGGCACCTGGCCGACGCGCATCACCACATAAGGGGTGAACGGCCTGATGGCGTTTGCCGTATCCAGCCCTTGCAGGCAGGAAAGCGCGGTCAGATAGGTGCAATGCAGATGTACCACCGCCTTGCACGCCGGGTTGTTCTGGTACAGCGCGCGGTGAAAGCTGATCTCTTTCGAGGGTTTGTCGCCGGAGATCCATTCACCGCTCAGGCTGACTTTCGACAGTTTGTCTGCCTGCAATTCCCCGAGGCAAGATCCGGTGGGGGTGGCCAGCAGGTTTCCGTCTGGCAACAACAGCGAAAGGTTGCCTGCTGAACCGGTAGCGTAACCGCGCTGGAAGAACGAAGCTCCCAGGCGCACTATTTCTTCCCTTGCCAGCCGTTCAGCGTCAACGGTCATCGTCATAGTGGAAACTCCGTTTGTGCTCTGGCGAAAAAGTTTTCATCGCCGAAATTGCCCGATTTCAGGGCCAGTGATACGGGTTGTTCAATGGCGCGTACCCAAGGCACGCCTGGAGAAATGCAAGGGCCGATATGGAAGCCACGGATCCCCAACGCCTGGGTGACCACGCCAGAGGTTTCACCACCGGCAACGATAAAGCGGCTGAAACCCTGTTGTTGCAGGCGTTTAACCACCTCGGCAAACAGCGCTTCTACCGCCTGGCTGGCGGCTTCGGTGCCGTATTGCTGCTGAGTTTGTTGCAGTTGTTCTGGCTCGGCGGTGGCGTACAGCAGCGGTGCCAGTGGCTGTGCGGCCTGTTGTTCAATCCAGGCGCTTAGCTCGGCAGCGTAAGCGGTGCGATCGCCTGCGGTGATGCAGCGCGAGACATCAATACTCTGTGCCGGAGCCTGTTGGCGATAGCGTGCTACCTGCTTGTTGGTCATGGTGGAGCAGGAGCCGGAAAGTACCACGGCTTTCTGCCCCTGCGGCGCTCCGGCGGATTGGGCCTTTTCCTGACCCGGCTGCGCCCATTGGCGGGCAATGCCGATCGCCAACCCTGAACCGCCGGTAACCAACTTCATGGTTTTCAGCGCTTCGCCCTGCGTCAGTAGATGCTGTTCGTTCAGGGTATCCAATACCGCGTAGCGCACGCCCAGCTGTGCCAACTGTTGCAATTTGTCCTGCACCGCACCGGCTCCACGATCCATCTCTGCCGCGTTGACCAGCCCGCAGCGCCCGCTGGCCTGAGCCTCCATCAGCCGCATCAGATTACTGTCGGTCATTGGCGTCACTGGATGGTTGCGCATACCGGATTCCGACAGCAACTGGTCCATGACGAACAGGTAGCCTTGATACACCGTACGGCCATTCACCGGCAGCGCAGGGGAAATTACCGTTTGCTGTTCGCCAAGTGCGTCGAGCAAAGCATCGGTTACCGGCCCGATATTGCCTTGTGCGGTGCTGTCGAAGGTGGAGCAATATTTAAAGTAGAACTGGCGGCAACCCTGGCGCTGTAACCAGGCTAAAGCCTGCAACGACTGCTCGACCGCCTGGTCAACCGGGCAAGAGCGCGATTTCAGGCTGATCACCACTGCCTGCGAGTCGACAGGGGTATCATCCTGCGGCACGCCATTGAGCTGGACCGTAGGCAAACCGTTTTCCACCAGGAAGCTGGCGATATCGGTAGCGCCGGTAAAGTCGTCTGCAATCACTCCGAGTAACATTATGAGTTCTCCTTATTCTTCGGCAGTTCGATCCCGGCGAAGATCTTGATCACTGCGCTGTCATCTTCCTTGCCGAAACCCGCATTGCTGGCGGAGGTGAACATGTTGAGCGCCGTGGAGGCCAATGGCAGCGGGAAGTGCAGCGCTTTGGCGGTATCGGCCACCAGTCCCAGATCCTTGACGAAGATATCTACTGCAGATTTTGGCGAGTAATCACCATCCACCACGTGGCGCATACGGTTCTCAAACATCCAGGAGTTACCTGCGGCGTTGGTGACCACATCGTACATTACGTCCAGCGGGATACCGGCGCGTGCGGCCAGCGCCATCGCTTCGGCACCGGCGGCAATATGTACGCCCGCCAATAATTGATGGATGATCTTGACCGTCGCACCTAGGCCGATCTCGTCGCCGATGCGGTACACTTTCCCGGCTACGGCATCCAGCACCGGTTGCAACTGAGCAAAGGTGCTCTCACTGCCCGAGGCCATCACGGTCATTTGGCCAGCCGCTGCCTTGGCTGCACCGCCGGAAACCGGGGCATCCAGCATCGGCAGGTTATACGTCAACAGTTTCTGTTCGATCTCTTTGGCATCCGCAGCCGCAATGGTGGAGGACACCATCACCGGCGTATTCGGTTTCAACTGTGCCGCCAGACCGTTATCCCCGAACAGGATCTGTTTCACCTGGTTGGCGTTGACCACCAGCAGCAGCACCGCATCCAGTTCGCCAGCAAAGCCTGCGGCACTGGTGGCGGCCTGTTTGGCACCGGCCTGCTGTAGCGCCGCCAATGCCTGTGGGTTGAGATCGACGCCATAGGTGGTCAGCCCGGCATTGATGCAGGATGTTGCCGCACCCATGCCCATAGAGCCCAAACCGACGATACAAACCGCGTAGTTTCCTGGTTGTGCCATAATGCACCTCTGTTAATTTTAGTGATTATTTGTTTTGATGTGTTAAATGTAAGCGTTATCGGCGCGGATATCGGTGATCGTCTTCACAATTATTAACAATGAAACGTACGGTAGAAAAAACGGTTACTCTTGCTAACACAATGCTTTTAAATGTTTTTTATGATTATGACCGGCTTCACAGCCTGAAAAGCTTTACTACCGTCGCACGAAAATTGACGTAAAATCACAATTATTATCATCGTAGTCACAGAGGGGGAACCGTGATACCTGTTGAACGCCACCAAAAAATTTTGGCGCTGGTGTCCGAGCGCGGCGCAGTCAGCATAGCTGAACTGACCGAAAGGCTGGGGGTCTCGCACATGACCATCCGGCGCGATCTGCAAAAACTGGAAGAGCAGGGCAGCGTACTGGCCGTTTCCGGTGGCGTGCAGTCGGCCGAACGGGTGGCGATTGAGCCTTCGCATCAGGATAAGGAAGGGATGTTCAGCCAGCAGAAAGCCGCCATTGGGCAACTGGCCGCGCGGCAGATCCCGGCCAACAGCTGCATCTATCTGGACGCAGGCACCACCACGTTGGCTCTGGCTCGCCAGCTCGGCGAGCGTGACGATATCACCGTGGTGACCAACGATTTTGTTATCGCCGCCTATCTGCTCGAACATAGCCAGTGCAAGCTGATCCACACTGGCGGTACGGTATGCCGGGAAAACCGTTCCTGCGTGGGGGCCGCTGCGGCGGAGGCTTTACGTAATCTGTTTATCGATCTGGCGTTTATCTCTGCTTCTTCATGGAGTATGCGTGGCTTGTCTACCCCGAACGAGGATAAGGTGGTGGTGAAAAACGCCATCGTTGAGGCCAGCCGCCGCTGCATTTTGCTGAGTGATACTTCCAAATATGGCAAGGTAGCCACCTATCTGGCGTTGCCGATTTCGGTCTTTGAGATGATCATCACCGACGACCACCTGCCGGAAGCGGCGCGTGAGGCGATTATGCAGGCAAATATTACGTTGCTTACTGCGGTGCAGTGACCTTCAATCCCGCTAATCTGATAAACACCGGGGCGGTTATCGCTGCCCCAAGATCGTGGCCACAGACTCCACAGCAGATAATACCAGGCATTGAGCCACAATAATTCCATCACGTCCAGGTGCCAACCGGTGGCACCGTCAGCCTGCTACCACATAATATTTACCTATAAAAAGTTAATGAGTTATTTTTAAGGATTAACCTCAATGGGGGTTGGCGTACATCCTAACTAGTATGGGTAATACCAGGTCATATCGCTATGTAAAGTCAGTGTCATGCTAAGGCGGTTATCTGGCAGTGTGACAGGTTAAATCCATTGATTTAAATGATGAAGATTATCAACGCAAGCCGAAAATACCTGCATTACCAGTCATGTAAGCTTTTGGTGAGGATTAAATCTGCGATATTTTTACATTAAAACAGGATCTGCAAGATGTTTTTGTGGTGTTTTTCTCTTAAAATTAATTTTTATCAACATAAAAATCTAACCTTGTGAAATTTAACGAATCAATATATCAATAATCAGCGTGTTTCGATAATCTTTGTTTTGGTCATGAGAAAATTCTTATTCCAGGGAGAAGGAAAAATGCCACAGTTAATGACAATTACCCGCGGTCTATTTGCTAGCGATAAAAACGTTCACGAAGGCTTTTTTTTAATTAAATGATTTTATTAACGATTAATGCCTGGGCTGTCTGTTTTTATAGTGAAAGTCGTGAATATAATGAAATATAAATTTAATGACCGTATTATCTTCGATGTCGATAGCGGAACGCTGAGTTTGAGCGATCTGTTTGACGATACTGTCACCATCTCTAACCCAGCCAAGCGTTTGCTCCAGTTACTGATTGTCCACCAGGGCGATGCCGTGAGCCGTGAAGTGATCTTCAAAAAGGTGTGGGATGATTATGGGATGATTTCCAGCAACAATAATCTTAACCAGTGCGTGAGCAAGTTACGTCGGGTGATCAAAGCGCTGGGAATTGATGAGGAGGTGATCGTCACGGTTCCCAAGGTGGGTTTTATGCTGCACAGCGAAATCCAGGTCGTGTCTTGTGAGGATAAAAAGGATACGCCGATCCTTGATGCCGAACCACCTGCATCAACCGCTGAACCTGTACCCGTGGTGGCCGGAAAAATGTTCTCCCGCGCTACCTTTCGCTATGGTTGGGGGATGGTGGGCTTTGTGTGTGTGGTGTTGGCCAGTATTGCGGCCTATATTTTCAATCCAAGCATCCGGCAAGAGAGCTATCTGGGCAAATCGGGTAACTGCGCGGTATTTATGTCGACCTCCACGGTTCGGGCAGATCCGGCCTTCAGCGATGATGTGTTGGCGCAGGTGGCAAGGCAAAAAATCCCATGCCAGCCGGATGAATACCTGTTGCTGGTGCGTGGCAATCATGTCAAGTCGTATATTTCTGGCATCTCACGGCTATTTTTTCTCCGCTGCAAGATTTTGCGTGAGCATAAGATTGAACTTTGCTCTGGCCTGGAAAGCGAATCCTCCCTTTAATTGAATGATGCTGATTGGCTGGCGGGATAGACGACCGACAGCCAGAGCATCGTGACTTTAGATTAAACTACTCCCCCCTTTAGTACGATCGTTGCAATGATTTATCCCCCTCATTATTCCGCCAGCTCACATTCAAACGGTTCGCAATGTATACCGCGGTTGCGCCTGTTTGGCTTAGAGGGTTTTTACACGATTTTTAAACCGCTCATGACCTGTATAGCCTGATTTTTTTACCTGAAAGGTCGCTGAATAACGGTAGTCATAAGGTGGTCGATGTTTGATCAAATTAATCTAGGATAATTCTGCTGCCCGCCCTGCATGGATGGGATTTTTATCCTTAATTGAGTATTAAAAAGATTAAGTGCAGGATTTAAATCTAAATATTTCACATTTAGCAGTTAATGATTATCTTGATATTTATTTGGGTTAAGATTTTTCTCGCCAGGTAGGACGAGAGGCATACTCACGTTGCTTATCAACACTTGGCGTTATCCCGCTAGCAACTGGCAATACCGGAGTGAGTGGAGATGACAAAGATCGGTACATTTAACGGACAATAGAAATCTATAACTTAGGGAGTTTTACCATGAAAAAGATCACACTTGCTCTGGCAATCGTTTCAGCATTCGCAGTAGTGGGCACCGCTCAGGCAGCAGACGTTACCGCACAAGCCTTGGCTACCTGGTCAGCTACTGCCAAGAAAGATACCACCAGCAAGTTGGTTGTGACGCCAATCGGCAGCCTGTCTTTCCAATATGCTGAAGGCATCAAAGGCTTCAACAGCCAGAAGGGTCTGTTCGACGTGACCATCGAGGGCGAAGGAACCGCCACCGATTTTAAACTGACCTCCAAGCTGGTGGCTAATACTCTGACTCAGCTCGACACCTCCGGTTCTACCCTGGAAGTGGGCGTTAACTTCAACGGCGCAGCAGTAGAGAAAACCGCTGAAACCACCATGATTGACGTTAATGGCGGTATTCTGGGTGGCAACCTGAGCGCACTGTCTGGCGCCTACGACAAAGCTGTTCGTACCAGTGCGCAAGACCAGTTCACCTTCAGCATCATTGGCGCAACTGCTGATGGCGCGACTGCGGTGACTGACTTCAGCACCCTGCCTGAAGGTATCTGGAGTGGCGACGTGAGCGTAGAGTTCAACGCTACCTGGACTACCGCATAATCGTTTCCCCAGAGTAACGCGTCTTAACAGGGGGGAAACCCCCTGTTTTTGTCAGCTAAAGAGTTTGGAATACCGCTATGAATCGTTTCTATTTTTCTATTCCCCTGTTGCTGTCCTTATGCCAAAGCGCATTAGCGCTGGATGTTGGCGCGGTCAGTTCCTTTATGCCAAGTAATAGCGCGACGCTAAGTAAAGAAATTAAAAATACGACGGATAGCGGCCGACTGGTGAATATCAAAATAGAAAGGATTTCCGACCCGACGGGATCCGGCGTGGTGATCCCGATGGCGATGAAAGACGAAATGCTTTTGTCACCGGCCAGCCTGATGATGCCCGCTAATGCCAGGGACGTGATCCGTTTTTATTATAAAGGGCCAGAAGATAATCAAGAACGCTATTACCGGATTGTCTGGTTCGATCAGGCATTAACGGATGCGGGGCAGAATACCGCCAAACGCAATGGCGTGGCCACCACCTCGGCGCGTATTGGCACTATTTTAGTGGTTACGCCACGCCAGGTTAATTTTAATCATCAGTTTGCCAATAACAAAGTCGCCAATACCGGCAATGCCACCTTCAAAATGGTGGCCTACGGCCCCTGCAAGAACAAGCAAGAAGGCAGTGACTGCAAAGAAAACTATTTCGTCATGCCAGGTAAAGATCGTGGCCTGTCCAAAGTGGATATCCTTGATAAGAAAAGCCACGTTGCGCTTTGGTATGGAGAGCAATTTATTCAAGTCAAATAACACCGAGCTGGGCTGCCACGGGATGTTGCAGTAAAGGGATGCATAATAGTTCAAGGAGTTAGACGTGAAACTAGCACTGGATAGTGCATTACTCAAGATATCAGTGGCGGTGGGGATGAGCGTAATCCCGGCAGTTATGCTCCCTGAGCAGTCCGCAGTGGCTGCCGGGTTAACCCAGATTGACGGTGTACTGATCCCTCAGACGTTCAGCATGGCACTGCGTGAGGGGATGAGCATCCCGTTATTGCTGCATTTTGAACAAAACAGCACCCTGAAAGACGATCAACGCATTGGGCGAGCATTGTTGGTGCTTGATAATAACCATCTGAAAATCGGCGAAATTACCCTGGAAGATAACGAGGGTGGCGCGCAGCTAACGGCCGCGATCGCCAAGCAGCTCAATGCGCTCAATGACGCCAACTTTGACGATAAGCAACGCATTGCGCTGTCGGATGATGCCTGGCTGGCGCTGGATTTCCGCCAGTTGAACCTGCAATTGGTGGTGAAGCAATCGGCCCTGGGGACGGTATTGCGTGAGCGCGCCAGCGATATTGGTGTGTCGAGTGTGGATGCGATAAGCAGTACGCTGACCTATAACCTGGGCGTTTACGACAATCGCACCAAAGCCAGTGAAGGTTTTACCTCCAGCTATTTATCGCTGAATAACGTCACTTCTCTGCGTGAACATCATGTGGAAGTGAACGGTTCTGTCTATGGGATTGGCAGCAGCAACCAGGATTCGACGCTGTATAAGGTGATGTATGAGCGTGACTTCGCTGGCCGACGCTTTGCCGCAGGCATGCTCGACAGCTGGAACCTGCAATCGCTGGGGCCAGTGACCACCATCAATTCGAGCAAAATCTACGGCATGTCCTATGGCAGCCGGGCCAATTCGACGGTGTTTGATAATACCCAGTCGTTAACGCCGATTGTCGCCTTCTTCCCCTCGGCGGGTGAGGTTCATCTGTCGCGTGATGGCCGCCTGCTCAGCGTACAGAATTTCGCCATGGGTAACCATGAAGTGGATACCGGCACGCTGCCTTTTGGTATTTACGATGTGCAGGTTGAGGTGGTCGTCAATGGTCAGGTGATCAACCGCCGTATGCAGCGGGTTAACAAACTTTATAGTCCGCTGCACGCCGCGGGTGCACCGATGTTCTGGCAGTATTGGGGCGGCATGGTGCGCATGGATGAGTGGCGTGGCGACAACGATCGCTACGCTGAGGCTAAAGATAGCTACCTGTTGGGGGCTTCTGCCTCTGGCTATCTGTCTCGTTTTAACTGGGCGCTGTCCGGTTATTCCCTGGACAGCACTTCAGTGGCGGAGGCCCGTTTAAGCATACCGATCATCGATGCTGTGCAGGTTAGCTCGCAGAGTATGGTGGCTACCGACCGATCCTGGACGTTGATCAACACCGTGAGCGCCACACTGCCCGGTGGTTTCAGTACGCTGTGGGCCAACGAAGAAAAAACGGTGATCGGCAACAAACTGCGCCAAAACGATGCCCATAACCGAGCTATTGGCGGTTCGCTGAACTTGGGGGCGATCGTGCCTCACCTCGGCACGCTTAGCGTCAGTTATAACGATGACCAGAAAAATAGCAGCCATTACTACAACGTGGATTACTACCAGAATCTGTTCACCGGCCGTTACGGCACGCTGGGCGTGCGTGCTGGGGTACAGCGCTACAATAATGGCCATTCCGGCGGCAATACCGGTAAGTACATTGCGCTCGATTTCTCCTTGCCGCTGGGCAACTGGTTCAGCGCCGGGGTTTCTAATCAGAATGGCTACACCACGGCCAATATTGCGGCACGTAAAGAGATCGCCGATGGACCGATCCGTACCGTAGGGGCAAACCTGTCGCGTGCTGTCTCAGGGGACACCAACGGGGATAACAGCTTTAACGGTGGTGCCTACGCGCGTTTTGACACCAAGTATTCTACCGGCACCGTCAACGTTAGCAGCTCCGCAGACGGCTACGTGAATACCAGCCTGACCGCGAACGGCAGCGTCGGTTGGCAGGGGCGTCACATCGCGGCAAGTGGGCGCAGTGAAGGCAACTCAGGGATCATTATCAATACCGGCCTGGAAAATGAAGGCATGCTGACCGCGCGCGTGGATGGCCGCGTCGTCAAGCTGACCGGCGACAAGAACTATCTGCCACTGTCGCCTTATGGTCAGTATGTGGTGGAGTTGATGAACAACAAAAACTCGGCGGAAAGCTTCGACATCGTCACCAACCGTAAGAGCAGCCTGACGTTGTACCCGGGCAACGTGGCGGTCATCGAACCGCAAATCAAACAGATGGTCACGGTATTTGGCCGCATCAAGGCCGAGGACGGCACGCTGCTGGCCAACGCCAATATCAATAACCATATCGGGCGTACCCGTACGGATGAAAAAGGGGAGTTCGTGATGGATGTGGATAAGAAATTCCCGGTGATCGATTTTACCTATCGTCACAATCAAAGCTGTGAGGTGGCGCTGGATTTGAGCAAGGCACAGGGTGCCATCTGGGTCGGCGACGTGGTTTGCCGCGGCTTGAAGTCCTACGCCAAAGTGGGCCAACCAGGAGATATGAGCAATGAAGGCTAATAGCATACGTTTGGCGTTGTTGGTCGGCGGCCTGCTGAGCATCGCCCCGGCGCAGGCGGTGAACCCGACCAACCTGGGAGATGCCGCAACGATGAAGTTTGTCTTTGTTGAGAACAACGCGGACGATAACTTCTTTGTGACCCCGGCAGGGGGGCTAGATCCGCGTATGACCGGTGCCAATAAATGGACCGGCCTGAAATATGGTGGTTCCGGCACTATTTATCAACAGAGCCTGGGCTATGTCGATAATGGCTATAACTATGGGCTGACGGCTAACAACCGCTTTGATATGTGGCTGGAAAATGCGCCTATTAAAAATCCGTTCCTTGGCCTGCGCTGCATTAACTGGTACGCCGGCTGCAATATGGATACCAGCCTGATCTTGCCAGAAACCACCGATGAGAAAGGGTTTTACGGTGCCGTTGTCACCTCCGGTGGGGCCAAATGGATGCATGGCATGATGTCACCGAGTTTTTATCAGTATCTGAAACAGATGGGAGCGGGCAATTCGTTCAGCATGCAGATCAACGGTTGTCAGACCAACGTTGTCTACAATGCCAGCAACGGTGAACGTTGCCAGGATCAGGCTCGTGGCACCTGGTATCGCCGTACCGTCACCCATAGCAAGGCGGCGCACCTGCGTTTTATCAATACCAATGCGGTGTCGGAAGTGTTCGTCAACAGCGATGGGATACCGATCATCGGTGAAGGCAATGCGGACTGCAAGAACCAAACCGTCGGTGCCCGCAGCGGTATCATGTGCAAGATGGTCAGCTATGACCTGCAAACGGATGGCAGCGTCAGTAACACCTCGATCCATATTTTCCCGTCGATTAACCATGCCGCGCTGGCATCGGCGGTTAATGCGGCCGATCTGCAATTCAGTTTGAATGGCAACAGTTGGAAAAATACCTCGGGTACCGGCAGTTACTATACGTTTAATGAGTTGAAGAGCAGTAATGCCGTTTACGTGTTTTTTGCCAGTAACTTCTTCAAACAGATGGTCAAACTGGGGATCACCGACGGTGGCACGCACGATCTGATTAACTTCCGTTTCCAGAACACCACTTCGCCGGAATCGGGTTGGTATGAGTTCTCGACCTCTAACCAGCTGATCATCAAGCCTCGTGATTTCAGTATCAGCATTATTTCCGAAGATTATGATAACAACCCGCATCGGGAAGGGTATGTTGGCCCCTCAGAGCCACCGTTGGAGTTTGGCTATATTGTTACCACCAGTGCCAAGACCAATGCCGATCAGGTCAGGGTGATGGCGAGTGGCCCAACGCAGTCACTGCGGGGGATCAACTATTGTATTTTCTCCTCGCCTGACAATACCACGCAAGTTCCATTTCCGGCCCAGCTCAGTATCACCACCAGCACGGGGACGGAGCAGGTGTTTGATGCCGGTTGTGACAGCCAGTGGCACGATATGACCAACGCCCTGTGGAGCAGCACGCCTTGGAATGATATTTCCGGCGACGTCGGGGTGATGAACAAAACCAAGGTCAAGTTCAGGATCCCGATGAACGCTCCGATCTCGTTGAGAACGGTGGAAGGTAATGCCTGGTATGGCGATGTGCATGCCGCCGGTGAAATACACGTTGAGGCAACCTGGCGCAATATCAATTAAGGGGATGATGTGAAAACTCTGCTGCTTTGGCTTATGTGCCTGCCCTTTACCGCTGGGGCGATCAACGTGGGTACCATGACGTTTGCAATGGATCAGGATCAGTCCTTTGTCGCCAAGCGGGTGCTGAACAATAACGCCAGCGCCCGGTTTTATCAGGTTGCCATTCGTGCCATCGATCGGCCAGGAGAGCAGGAGGTGCGTACTAGCCCGGCAGAGGGGGAATTGCTGTTTGCTCCCAAGCAACTGACGCTGCGGGCGGGGCAGGGGGAATATTACAAGTTCTATTACCATGGGCCGAAGGATAATAAAGAGCGTTATTATCGCGTCTCATTTCGCGAGGTACCGACTGACCTGCTGACCACCGGGCAGAGCAAGAAAGCCGGCGCCAACCTGGAGCCGATCGTAGTGATGGATACCATTCTGGTGGTCAGACCGCGCGTGACCCAGTTTGCCTACCAGCTCGACAAGCAGCACGGTACGCTCAAAAACACCGGTAATACCTTTTTTAAATTTCTGCTGAAACCGGGTTGTGATAGCACCGATGAACAGGGGATCACCGAGTATTTACGCCCGGGGGATACGCTGTCGCATCCGGGTATCAAACTGCAAGGCCAGAAGTTTATTATTTATAACGATAGGTTTATCAACGTGGATAAAAGTTGTCATTAGCCAAATAGCTGTGACTCACCTGCCACAGCTTATTAGGGTGTGGCGGTTTTAAAAACAGCCATTAGCCATATTGGATTTCATTGACCGTTCGGCAGGGAAGGCTGATTGGGGGTGTTTCTGGATTTTAAAAAATATAACATTTTCAATAGGATAATTAATTATGCATGCCTTTTATAACAAGAGTTATATTCTCTTTGATCCCCATCCTTTAGTGAATATCGGCCTGCAGGCATTGATTGACCCGAGCAATAAAAAAATCAGCCGTCTAAGTAGACTGAAAGATATTATCTCGTCACTCAATGATAATGAACAGCAAACGGTTATTATGGAGCTCTACCATCATACCGAAGACATTTATCAGGTAGTGCGATTCGTGTTGACCGCCGGTAAACTTTGGCCAAAGGCATCTTTGGTGGTTTTCACCGACCTTATCAACCCCGATATTTTGTCGCTGCTTGCCGCGCAAAACCACCTCTCATTAGTGGCCAAGCGCGATAATGTGAATTATTTGCTGGCAGCCATTTCGGCGGCCTACCCCACAACCAGTTATCGCAGCCCAGCGATGCGGCAGCTGCTGTTGCAGAGACAGCGGCCATTATCTGGTTGCGAATGGCGCATCCTGGGGTTGATGGTCGCCGGAGCCAATGCGCAGCATGCCGCTCAGGTTATCGGACGCAGTTATAAGACCGTCTGTACCCATAAGCTGAATATCATGCGCAAACTGGGGCTGAATCAGGTTGGCTTTATGCAGCTGGTGCTGGCGTTCAGAACCCGTTACTGGGATCAAACGGCCATTGCTGGAATGTATCCTGCACCACCTCACTAAGAGAGAAGGGTTCTTTCTGAGGTTACGCCAGCAGCGCCAGTTCAAACAATTCCTCTGTAGTTTGACTGATTTAAATAAGCTTGTTCTTTTTTTATTTTGAGTGAATTCTTAATTTTTTGGTTTTTATTACTGATGAATGGGTTTCACTTGTGAACGAAGTAGGTAGCTGTTTTGCATTACGATTGATCATAAAACAACCAGTCATGGATATTATTAATAGCGTGATAATACTATCATTTCTTATATTTATCTGAGAATTTACTGATTTAGATAAAGAATTAGTCATGAAATATCCTAAATTAAAATTTTATAGATGAATTTTCTTGTTTTAATAAACGCTATAAATTAAGGTCCTTCTGCCTTTAAAAGGCGCATTCATATTTTTTATTAATTATACTAGAAGGATCTATATAGATGAATAAAGGTAAAATTGGCCTTTTGATGCTCGGCGCCCTGATGTTCTCAGCGAATTCTTTTGCTGGTATCAGCAGTCAAGAGCAAAAGATGCGTAATGAAGTCACCAAGTGCCTCAGTGATATCCAGTCTTATGCCAATAATGAATCTGTTAATGGCAATAGAACGCCTCTTGACGTTATCTATGGTACACGCGGTGGCGCACATAAGTATTGTAGTTCAGTTGCTGTTAAAACCAGAAGTGCAATCACGGCAGGCTATAACCAGCAAGAGACCTGGGAAGCAGAGTGGCAGGATCTATTTGCAGAATATAGCGCCATTCCTAAGGCTGATGCCAACAAACCAAATACCATTAAATTGGTTAAAAAGCTTCGTGACCTTGCCGCAACCAATAAATTGGATGGGCGCCATGCTCAGTCCAAACTCTATGTTTATCGTGCTATGATGCGTGAACTGGATAAATTGGATGCGATTCTGCCTTCTGTCGAAGGTCAGTAAAACTGTTTAATTAAATAATAATGTACCGGCATATTTATATTATGACTGCCGGTGCATTTTTATAAATTCGATTACTTCCACCCGCGCAATATGAATAAAAGTTTATTCGTTTCTCCTATTCTATTAATGGCAGCCTGCTTTGCCAATGCAGGGGAGTATTTTTATATATCCCAAGGGGAGCGGGATATCGGTCATCTTGAATTGGAGGTGGCGGACGACGGTTTTCCGTGTTTTGATAGACAAAAGCTTATAGAATGGGAAATCCTCTCACAAGCAAACATGTCTGAGGTAAAAGAAACCGGCTGTATCAAAGTTAAAGATCTCTATCCATTAAATATTTCAGTCACCTTAATTGACAAGGTGAATTTTCTCATTTTTACATTCTTAGAGTCGACAGAGGTAAAGGTCGATCCTCGCCTGGCTATCGAGTATAGAGATGAGGGTATTCCAGCGATTCTGATAAACTATGATGTTAACTATAAAAAATATCAGGGAGAGCGTTATGTCAGGAGGAAAAGAAAAGATAACTTGGTCGTTGAGCTAGAGTCTGGCATCAACTATCAACACTGGCGATTAAGATCACGGCAGTTTCATGATAATGAGGATATGCCACAGAAACGGGTAAGGTTTTCCGATCTCTACGCTGAAAGAGACATCCCCGTGATAAACTCTCGTCTGCATTTTGGTGAGGGCTACAATAATACTTTCTATCTGGATCCTTTCCCCTATCGCGGGATAAAACTGTCCTCGGACGATAATATGTTTCCTTCGTCACAGGGGCCGGTGTTGCCATGGGTATATGGTGTGGCTACCAGTGATGCTGAAGTTGAGATTCGGCAGAACGGCAAACCGGTTTACCGCACGATGGTTCAAGCCGGGGATTTCGTGCTGAGAAATATCAAACTGTTTGACAAATCGGGTTCTATTACCATGACGGTAAGAGAAAGCGACGGTAGCATCGCTTATTATGACGTGCCCTGGAGTCGACTGGACAATATCCTTGATAAGAATATGTGGAAATATGATATCTCATTCGGCAATTTTATGAGTAGTGAGAGAATGGAAGAATCTAATCCCATTTTCTTTCAGGGGGGCGCTGGATATGGCCTCACGGCACAAAGCTCTTTATTTGGTGGCGCGTTGATATCGCCGAACTACTATAGCCATTCACTAGGTATTGGTCAACGACTCAATCAATACGGTGATGTCACCTTTAATCATCAGTACAGCAGTATAACATCAGCAGAGCAGGGAAAGGTAAATGGTGAGAAGCTGCGTTTACAATATGTGGCTAATTTCAACAAGGCGAATGCCAGCATCAGGTTAAATGGCGAGTATTATCTACAGCCCCACTTTAATGATTTCAATAATTACTCCTATAATGCTAAAACAGATTATTATTGCTGTGATTATTATAAAAAAGAATATGGATTTGATTTTTCGGTAAATGCATTGATCGGTACTTCACAAAGCTTGTCGTTAAATATTAACCAGGAAAAATACAAAGAAGATCAAGGCAAGCGGACGTTCTACTCGTTGAAGTATATGCAAAACACCGTCAACTTATCCTATGATCTTGATCTGTCATACTATCAATATCATACGCAAAAAAATGAAATACTCTTTGGTATTACGTTCAGGATACCCTTAAAGAGAATGGGGATTGATAACACCAGCCTGAGTCTGGGATACAGCTATAACCCCTATGATCACTATCAAACTGAGCTTGGCGTTAGTGGTAGGCATTTAAATAATAACCTTAACTACCGGGTGACTGGCCGCAGGGGCAAACAGAACAAGGCAAGTTATCAGGCGAATGCCAATTATCGTTATTCTGCTGGTGAATCGGCTATCAGATACCAGTCTGGAAGAAACTATGCGCTCTACTCGGCGAACAGCTCAGGTTCATTGGTTGCCCATCAGGCGGGGATCACGTTAGGACCAGCGTTAGGTGACACTAACGCATTGGTTTATAGCAAAAAGCATCCCAATGCGGCGATCCCTGAGCAGGTTGATGTGGTTACCGACAGTCGCGGTTATGCCATTATCCCCAATCTCATCCCCTATCAGGTCAACGTGGTCAATGATGAGATAGGCCAAGAGATAGAGTTTGGTGAGCCAGTAAATGAAGTCGTTAAGGTACCGACATTAGGGGCCTTATCCTATTATGAGTTGCTCAATTAAATCGCTGTGCCGAAGAGGTACAGGATGACGACAAGCCTTAAGCCCTTCCCTGGGGACCGGTTGTCGGCACTTAGTTAAAGTACCGACACGGAGAAACGAAAGCAGGCTCCAACATGCTGCTGATCCACTAACGTAATGTCACTGTCGTGTAACTGCAGAATGCGTTTGACAATCATCAGCCCCAAACCCCCCGCATGGCGGCGGGCATGGTTGAGAATTGACGGGCGGATAAACAGATCCGAGCGCAGCTCCAAGGGAATGCCAGGCCCACTGTCATTGACCTGAACCATCACCTTATTACCCTGCGGCCACAGGCGCACTTCGATCTCTCCACCGCTTGGCGTATGGCGGATCGCGTTATCCAGCAGGTTGGTCAGCACCCGTTCCATCATGCTCAGATCGGCAAACACCAGTGGGATCCCCGGCTGAATATCGGCAAGCAGGCGCTGTTGGCGAGCCTCGGCGGCCAGTTCGAACTTCTGGAACACGTCCTGCACCAACTCACTGAGGGAGAAGGGCTCTTTCTGAGGTTTCACTACGCCGTATTCCAGCCTTGCCAGCTCAAATAGCTCTTGCGCCAGCCGCCCGACTTTGCGGCTCTGCGCCAGGGCGATCTCCAGATAGCGTTGACGATCGGTGGGGGTCAGGCTGGCGGATTTCACCGACAGCGTTTCCAGATAACCATGCAGCGAGGTCAATGGAGTGCGCAGATCGTGAGAGATATTGGCGATAAACTCGCGCCGTTGCTGGTCCTGTTGCGACAGTGTTTGCCACTGCTCGGTAATGCGTTGCGCCATACGGCGGAATGCTTGTTGTAATTGGCTGACCTCATCACGGCTGTGACTCTCCGCAGGGGTATTGGCATAGGTTTGCAGTGCTGCGATGCCGTCGCTATCCAGCGCACTAACCTGCTGGGTCAGACGGCGGATCGGGCGTGTCACCCAGTGGAAGGCAAAGCCACCAGCCAGCAGCCCGAATAGCGCCACCAGCCCCATTGACCACAGCGCGGTATAAATGGCAGAGTTGATCTGGGCGCTATTGGCCAGCGCATCATAATCCTCCCCCAGCAGCACTACGTAGAGATAGCCTTCAATCTCACCATTTACCCGCAGCGGCGCGGCGCTGAAGACTTTTTGGTTATTGAGATTACGCGGGTCGTCACCATAGAGGGGCATTTCGGCCCCGTTCAGCAGTGTCTGTATCGGCAACAGATTGACCTTTTGGCGCTTCATGTGCCCGGCAGGTGCCGCGTTGCCGACGATATTGCCTTGTTTATCCAGCAGATAAACCTCAACGCTCGGATTAACCGCCATCAGTTTATCGAACAGGGTATGCACCGACCGATCGTTCCAACCCTGCGAACTCAATAGTGGGTTACTGGTGGCGATATGCTGCGCCAGATTGGTGGAAAGCCGTTGGATCACCGCCTGGCTATATTGTGTGCTACTGCGCACCTGTAACCAACCGGAGATCGAACAGCAGATGAGCAGCAGCAGGGCGAAAACCAGAGTCAGGCGTTGTGTCAGCGTGAGATTCTTCATCATTTACCCTTGCGGCGAAGCCGCGAATTTATAGCCCATGCCCCACACGGTAAGGATGTGCTCGGGTTCTGCCGGGTTGCGCTCAATCTTGATCCGTAGCCGGTTAATGTGGGTATTCACCGTGTGTTCATACCCTTCATGTTGATAGCCCCAGACCTGATTGAGCAGGCTGAGGCGGGAAAACACTTTGCCGGGGTGGCGGGCGAAAAAATACAGCAGGTCGAACTCGCGCGGTGTCAGTTCCACCGTTTGCTGGTTCAGAAAAACTTCGCGGGCGATGGGATCGATCACCAGCCCGTTCACGCTTAACGTTCCCGCTTCCATCCGGAGATTACGGGTCATCGCCTCTTGGCGGCGGAACAGGGCTTTAACGCGGGCGACCAGTTCCAGCATGGAAAAGGGTTTGGCCAAATAATCGTCTGCACCCAGTTCCAACCCCAGAACCCGGTGGACTTCACTAGAGCGGGCGCTGGTGATAATGATTGGCGTATAGCGCGTCATATTACGGGCGCGGCGGCAGATTTCCAGGCCGTCGATGCCCGGCAGCATGAGATCGAGGATCAGCGCGTCCCAACCCCCTTGTTCCAGCATTGCCATGCCCTGATTGCCATCGGCCGCGTGGCTGATGTCATAGCCTTCATCGCGCAGATGCAGTTGCAACAGTTCGGCGATATGGCCGTCGTCTTCGACGATCAAAATTCGTTTTGCCTTTTCCATTTTCTCTACCGCAGTTAACTGGCCTACCTGAAGTCTACACAACCCCCACCTTGGAAGTGATCACATTTTATTTAACTTTGCGTGAGGTCTTGGGGAACAAATCCGTTGAATACTGCTGGCAACGAACCCAGACGGGGCAGGAGAGAAGCGATGATCACGGCGAAACAGACCCTTATCCACCCGCTGTGGCTAAGGCTGACACATTGGCTGAACGCACTTGCCATGCTGATTATGGTCACCAGCGGTTGGCGCATTTATAACGCTTCCCCGTTGTTTAACTTCAGTTTTATCAACGAGCTGACGCTAGGCGGTTGGCTGGGGGGAGCGCTGCAATGGCATTTTGCTGGCATGTGGCTGTTTGGCATAAACGGCCTGTGCTATCTGCTGATCAATCTGTTCAGTGGCCGCTTTAAACGCCAATTCTGGCCGCTCAGCCCCAGGCAGTTTGTGGCCGATCTATGGGCCGCACTGCGCGGCAAGTTGTCACACGCCGATCTGCGCCACTACAACATGGTGCAGCGTGTGGCCTATCTGGTGGCCATCGTGGTCAGCGTCCTGATGGTGCTTTCCGGGCTGGTGCTGTGGAAGTCGGTGCAATTTCCTCTGTTACGTACCTTGCTTGGGGGTTACGACGCGGCTCGCTATGTGCACTTTTTTGCCATGACGGCGCTGGTTGGCTTTGTGGTGATCCATCTGGTGATGGTGGCCCTGGTGCCACGTACGTTGCTGGCCATGTTGCGTGGACGCTAAGGAGACACCGATGAAAATTGAAAAACCCCCTCTCAGCCTGAGCGAAGGCCAGGATATCGTTAAAGAGGCGCAACGCCTGTTAGCACGCCAGTTGGCATCGTCGTCGCGCCGCCGTTTTCTGCGCAACGGCTTGACCCTGGGGGGCGTGGCGATGCTGACCGGCTGCGATCTCAGCGATAACGCTCAGGTGGAGCAGGCTTTGAGCCGCATCTCACGCTTTAACGATCGGGTTCAGGGCTGGCTGTTCAACGCCAATCATCTGGCACCAGAGTATGCCGAATCGATGATCACTCGGCCATTCCCGTTCAATGCTTTCTATAGCGAGGATCAGGCGCCGGATATCAACGGCGATGACTATCGGCTGGAAGTGGCGGGATTGGTGCTGCACAAGCAGCCCTGGACGTTGGCACAATTGTATCAGATGACGCAAATCAGCCAGATCACACGGCATATCTGTGTGGAAGGCTGGAGCGCCATCGGCAAATGGGGTGGGGTGCCGTTTGCTACCTTCCTGAAAGCGATTGGCGCAGATCTTAACGCCCGCTATATCGGTTTTAAATGTGCCGATGACTATTACACCAGCATCGATATGGCCACGGCGTTGCATCCGCAAACGCTGATGGCGCTGACCTACGACGGGCAGATTTTGCCGCGTAAATACGGCTATCCGATGAAACTGCGGATGCCTACCAAGCTGGGTTACAAGAATCCCAAACATATTCAAGCGATCGAAGTCACCAACCACTTTCCTGGCGGTTATTGGGAAGACCAAGGCTACAACTGGTTTGGCGGTAGCTGATTACTGCCAGTGCAGTTTCATGGCACGACGTGTGCCGATAAACAAGAAAAGGAAATACCATGAAAAAGTTATTTGCCATGATGATGTGTAGCGCACTGATGCTGGGTATTACCGGAGCCAATGCGGCCGATAGCATGGGCAAGGACGCGATGAAAAAGGACGGTATGAGCCAGATGTCTCACGACGGGATGGCTAAGCAGGGCATGAAAAAGGAGTGTATGGATAAAGACTGCATGAAGAAGGACTCTATGGCCAAAGAGGGAATGAAGAAGGATCACATGGCCAAAGACAGCATGAAGAAAGACTCCATGGCTAAAGATGGCATGAAGAAGGACGCAATGAGTCAATAAAGATGTCCATCCGGCGCCGGTGAGCGCTAATTATTCTGTCTCTGCTATGGCAAGGGGCGCGCTCAATCGGCTGAGTCCGCCCCTTTTGCTCAATTGCCAGCGACGAAAATGGTGCTCATATTTCGCAGGCGCAACTTCTTTAATGCGCTGTATTTCTGTGAAAAAATAGTTTTCGGATGGGTGCCGCGCTTGGCCGCAATGTTCAGCAGGCTATCGCCGCGCAACAGGTTGAAGATCACATCGCTTTCTGCCGGGCTGAGTTCACGGGTTTTCTGCACCTTCAATTGTCCCGATTCTTCACTCGCCAACAGGTTTTCCACTTTTTCCTGCAAGAGATAAAGCGGTATGCGTGCCGATACCAGCTCCACCGAGATACCCAGGATCGCCAAAAGTTTGGCCACCCGCTCATCATCATAAAACACCAGAATACGCGTTGAGCTCATGTGTTGCTGATGCATAGACACCAGACTTTCGATCACGTTGACGCTTTGTTCCAGATTTTGCGAGGTGAAGATCAGCGCAATATCATGCTTGATAATTTTCTCCGCCTTCGCACCACTGTGCATAAAGTCCGAAAACAACTTGATATCGTACTTGCCATAATGCTTTTTCAACAGCATTGAAAGCCCGACATAGCTGTACTTACACTCACTAATCACCAGGACATTGTTTTTAGACATATTGGGGACACCCATAATGAGTTAAAAGTATTCAGCAGTAAGCAGCTGATTTAAATCTTTGATGTTGGATTCCTGCCACAGCTTCCCCTGCAGTGCATAATAGGGCATTTCGTCTAACCATTTTTTTTGTTCGCGCGTTTCAACCCCTTCGATAATCACCCGGTAATGATTCAGGTGAAAAAAACGCAACAAGGCGCGCATCAACCCCTCACCGCCGGACTTTTTCATAAAATCCCACAGCAGCTGTCGATCGAGTTTAACGAAACGGAAACGGCTGTTATACAAGGCGGAAAACCCGGCATAGCCAGAACCAAAATCATCGAGCCAAAATGAATAATTATTCAGAGAGGGATCGTTATGGACGCGGTTTTTTACCAACCTGCTGGAATTCTCGTTGATTTCGAAATGCAGGCAGTTCATTGCGCGGATTTTATCGGCTAATGCACCGTTTGCCAGTGCCTGTAGCGAATGATCGTCGACATTGATGGTGGCAATGATCTGGTGTTGCTGAAACCAGTCACGGTATTTTTCTATCAATTCAATTTGTTGATGCAGGATCTCTACACGGGTTTCCCTGTCGGCCTGCTGAAAAAATTGTTCAGGAGAGAAATGTGCAAATTCACTATCGAAAGCAAAGCGCGATAAACATTCAACGGCCAGCAACTGTCCCGATTTGGCGAACATGGGCTGAAAAACATAATTAATGCCGTTATTCTTATCGTTAAAAGAGCTGCGCATTCCTCAATCCTTTGATTGAAATTTATCTTTATGATTTTAAACAATAAACAAAGAAATAAATGGATGTTTATTGGTAATAATCTTATTAAAAAGAGAATCATCTTATTCGGTGGTAAATTCCTCTAAAAGATTGAAATTTCAGAGGGAACACGGTCGCTCTCAAGATGGCCGAACACGCAATAACAGAGTTATATACTGGTTTTTCGGCATTTCATTGAATTTTTTGACTGCTCATCTTGACGAATTAAGATTATTACGAACCTGGTAAATCGTCAACATCGATCGATAGGTATTTGTTGATAGTTTTTTCCTATCATGAGTGGCGTTATGAATGTTTTAAACGATTTATCAATAAGAATGATCTTGGTCTATATTTCGCCGAGAAATGGATTCATCGGGCTTCATTCCTGACAGGGAGTAGCATCGTTGAATATACTTAATGGCTGTATTAATTCACCGAGAGTCAAAAATATGAAAATCTCTAAGCTGTCTGCTGTATTAGCACTGACTGTATGCGCCACCGCCATTCCTTCACTTTCAGCACAGGCTGCCGATGGTACTATTACTTTTAACGGTAAAGTGACCGACCAGACCTGTACTATCAGCACCCCGGGCGGTAAAGATTTTACCGTTACTCTGCCGACCGTATCTTCTTCTACCCTGAATGCAGTTAGCGCTACTGCGGGCCGTACTCCATTCGCGATTAACCTGACCAAATGCTCTAAAGGCCAGGTAGCAACCTATTTCGAACCAGGTTCAACCGTTGATTTCAAAACGGGTCGTTTGAATAACCAAACCAAAACCAATGCTGCTACCAACGTGCAAATTCAGCTGTTGGGTAGCAACAACCAGTTCCTGCCAATTCTGGCTGCCACCAACAACGGCGCGCAGGCTAACTCCCAGTGGGTTACCGTTGCCAATGAAGGTGATTCAGCTGACCTGAACTACTATGCGGAATATTTCGCAACCGCAGCGGCGGGTGCTGGTGATGTGACCTCAAACGTACAATACACCATCATCTACCAATAAGTTATTACCCGTCCCTTTTCTAGTTAAATGTTGTTTCCTCCCTGTAACCTTTCGGGGCGAATAGCTTCGCCCTGATGGTCTCTAATTTCAGGGGGTGAACATCATCGGGTATTTATTCTGGCGGGTGGAAACGTTTCCCCCGCTGTATTTCTATAGTAGTGATATTAAAATGAAAACATCGTTTAAGAAATACAGCGTATTGCTGATGGCCGTGCTTTTCAGCAGCAGCGCTTTTGCCAGCGTTATTGTTAACGGCACACGCGTTATTTATCCGGCCAAACAGCGGGAAGTGACTGTCCAATTATCCAATAATGGGACCTCCCCGGCGCTGATCCAAGCCTGGATCGATGAGGGTAACGCGGAAACGACGCCAGAAAACAGCAAGGCTCCCTTTATTATTTCGCCTCCTATCAGCCGTATTGAGCCAAACGGCGGTCAGGCTCTGCGTGTTTCGCTGACCACTACGGCGTTGACGCAGGACAAAGAATCTCTGTTCTGGTTGAACGTGCTGGAAATTCCCCCTGCACCAACCGGAACAGCCACCGACACCACGCCAGAAAACTTCCTGCAGGTGGCATTCAGAACCCGTGTGAAAGTGTTCTATCGCCCGGAAGGTCTGAGCGGTGTAGCCAATGACGCGCCAGAAAAACTGCAATGGAGCTTCGTGGCGGGCGGCGTAAGTGTGAAAAATCCCACGCCGTTTTATGTTTCCTTCACCGAAATCAATGCCGTTGCCAACCGCAAGAAAGTCATGCTGGCACCGCATGGCGACATGCTGGCCCCTGGTCAGGAAAAAACGCTGGCCTTTTCCGGTGACAGTTCGCGGATTGCTGATATTGAGTACACCACCATCAATGATTTTGGTGGCCGGGTTAAACGCAGCAAAAATCAGCAAAAGTAACTCCTGGAAAGCCCCATGCCGCGATGTGAAGTCAGCCGACGGGGACGCTTAATTTGGTAAAGGAATGCATGGATATGAAAGAGTTACCTATCTCTGCCGCCGTAAAGTCGGCACTTTTCAATTACAGATCCATCCTGCTGTTGACCGGTAGTGCCCTTTGCCTGACCACGCCGGCATTTTCTCAGGCAGCGGCTCCAAACGATGCCAAACAGGCCGCTACACCGGTCGAAGCCACTTTCAACAGCAATTTCCTGGTTGGCCAGGCGCAGGGCGTGGATCTTTCACGTTTTCGTGATGGCAACCCGATATTGGCTGGGAAATATTCTCTGGATGTCTATGTCAATGGGGAATGGAAGGGTAAAAAGAACATCGAGTTCAAGAGTGTGCCGGGTAAAGACAGTGCCGATACCTGCTTTAGCCTGCTGTCTCTGGAAGAGTTTGGCGTCGATACTGCGGCAATGGGCAGCGATCCGGCGGTGACGACCAGCAGTTGCAAGCCGCTGGGTGAATGGGTGCCGGAAGCGTCTTACCGCCTCAATACCAGCACCTTACGTATGGATGTCAGCATTCCGCAGGCCGCGCTGCGCCGTACTGCGCGCGGTTATGTTGACCCGAAATTCTGGGATCGCGGCATCACCGCCGGTTTTCTGTCCTATAACTTCAACGCCTTCAATTCGCACAGCTCCAATAGCGGCGGCAATTCGGATTCGACCAACGCTTATCTGACGATGAACGCCGGGATAAACATTGCCGGTTGGCAGCTGCGCCATGACTCTAACGTAAACTGGCGTAGCCAGGAAAGTACCCATTGGCAGAACACGGCCACCTATGCGCAACGTGCCATTCCAGGTGTGCGCGGTATGCTGACCTTGGGGGATGCGTTTACCAGCGGGGATTTCTTTGATTCGATCGGTTTTCGCGGTGCGCAACTGAGTACCGACGATCGCATGTTGCCGGACTCTCTTAACGGTTATGCGCCAGTGGTGCGCGGCGTGGCACAAAGCAACGCCCTGGTGGAAATTCGCCAGAACAACCAGCTGATCTATCAAACGACGGTAGCGCCGGGCGAGTTCGTGATTAACGATCTGTTCCCTACCGGCTACGGCGGCGATCTGGACGTCACGGTCAATGAGGCCGATGGTTCCGTGCGCCAGTTCAGCGTTCCCTATGCTTCGGTGGCACAGATGCTGCGCCCGGGGATCCAGCGCTATGCGTTAACCGCTGGCCAAGTTCGCGATGATAATTTACATACCTTGCCCGAGATGTTCCAGGCGACTTATCAGCGCGGGTTTACCAATATTCTGACCGGCTATACCGGGGCGACCATCAGCGATGGTTACAGCGCGGTGCTGCTGGGGAGTGCGCTGGCAACACCGTTGGGGGCTTTTGCCGTCGACGTGACTCAGGCCAACACCCGCTTGAAACAGGGGGATATGTCCGGCCAGAGCTACAAGATCAGCTACAGCAAGCTGATGTCGGAAACCAATACCAACTTCACCATCGCGGCCTATCGCTACTCGACTTCCGGCTACCTGTCACTGCGTGATGCGGTGTATGCCCGTGATAACGAGAGCCGGGGCTTAAGTGCCGATGCGGTTAACCGCCAGCGCAGTGAATATCAGCTCACGCTGAACCAGGGGCTGGGTGCCAATCTGGGATCGCTGTATATCACCGGTTCGGTGCGCGATTACTGGAACCGTGGTGGTACCTCCAAACAGTATCAGGTGGGCTACAACAACTTCATTGGTCGAGTTACCTACGGTTTGTCCGCCATGCGTACCACCGATACTTATAACCATGATGAAACCCGTTACTTCCTGAACTTCTCGATCCCGTTCAACATTGGCTCGCAAAACATCAGTCTGAATAGCGCATTGGCCTACAACGACCAAGGCTACGACAGCAGCCGCATCGGGATTAACGGCTCCACCGGGGAGGATAACAACATCAGCTACAGCGCCACCTTGGCCAACGACCAGACCGGCGGAACCAATACCAGCGTGAGTGGGGAATACCGCAGTCGTTTTGCCACCATGAACGGTTCTTACAGCTATGGCCGCGATTTCCGCCAGTCGTCCATCGGGGCTTCCGGCAGCGTGGTGGCACATGGCGGTGGCGTGACCATGACACCTCAGCGTGGCCAAACCATGGTGCTGGTTGAAGCGCCGGATGCCGCAGGGGCGATCGTCACCAACTCTCCTGGGGTGCGAATCGATGAGAACGGCTATGCGGTGGTGCCTTATGTTGCCCCATACCGCATGACCAACGTCACGCTGGATCCTAACGGCATGTCACACGATGTCGAGCTGGAAAGCAGCAGCCAGCAGGTTGCGCCTTATGCCGGTGCGATTGCCAAGCTGGAGTTCAAGACCATCAAAGGTCAGGCGCTGATTATCCATGCGCTGGGCCCGAATGACACGGCGTTACCTTTTGGTGCCGAAGTATTGGATACCCGTAACCAGGTGATCGGCATCGTCGGTCAGGGCAGCCGCATCTATCTGCGTACCGAAGCGTTACAGGGGCTGCTGTTGGTGAAATGGGGTACTCAGCCGACACAACAGTGTTCCGTGAACTACCACGCGAAAACACATAACAGCACTGATTACGAAATTATCGAGGCGAGCTGCAAATGATCAACGTTATTCATAAATTCACTGCCATGCGCCAGCGCCCTAAACAAGCCATGCTGTTTTTGTTACTGATGTCGGCGACGCAGTTGGCCTATGCCCAATGCCAGGTGACCACCAATCGCCCACAGGATATCATTATGAACGTCGGCCGGGTGTTGATCACGCCGACCACCAAGGTGGGCGATATTCTGGCCACCGGTAAGTTCGATATCCGTCGTGATGACAATATCTCCTGTTGGGGTAACAGCACGTTATATGGCCGAATTTTGCAAGGTGGTCCGAGCTCCATCAGTGACAAAATCTGGACCACCAACGTGCCTGGGGTAGGGCTGCGGCTTTATCGCCAGATCGGCACGCAGGAAGGGGCCTATTACCCGCACGAGATCTACCGTAACGGTGGGGTGTATCTGGGTGAGGGGTATTTTGTGGTTGAGGTAATCAAAATTGCCCAGAATACCGGCACCGGAGCGTTGGCTCCCGGGCAGTATTCTTCTTACTATGCGGATGGGACGGGTCCTTCAAGACCGATCCTGATCTCCCACGTATTAGCTAATAGTATCACTATTGTCACTTCGTCCTGCTCGGTGGACGCGGGTTCAAAAAACAAGGTGATCAACCTGAGCACGGTGGCTACTGCGGCGTTTAAAGGCGTCGGCAGTACTGCCGCAGAGCAGGACTTTTCTATTAATATCAATTGTGTAGGTGGTACTGGGACGGAGCTGTTGCCTGGTGGCACAGGGGAAGGGCTGGTGAACGTACGTTTTGACTATACCCGCGATACCTCGAATGCGCCGGGTGTACTCCAGCCGGTACAGGATAGCAATGCCGCCAGCGGCGTCGGTGTTCAACTGCTGACCGGCAATAACTCAACGCCAATCAATAGCGGTACGGCGGTGTATGCCGGGCATACCATTGCCAACCAGACCAATACCATCACCTTGCCACTTAAGGCGCGTTACTACCAGACTGCAGCGAAAATGAAGGGCGGCACCATCAAATCGATTGCTACCTTTACCCTCGAATATAACTGATAAGACATCACCCAGTTCAGTACGGGGCGTTGCGCCCGTTTAGCGCGATCTGAAAAGGCCAATGGGTTGATACCCCGTTGGCCTTTTTGCTTTTAACGCTGGCCGACCCAGTTGGTGCAGCCTTCATCTACGCATTGGCGCTTGTACAGTGAATGCAGGCTCGGTGAGCTGTGCCGATAGCCGTGTTCTGAGGTGAGGGCCACTTCATCTTGCTGCGGCGTGCGGCGATAGACCGCTGGCGTTTCACCAAACTGCTTTTTAAAGGCCCGGGAAAATGAAGGCTGGGAATCAAAATGGAACTGCAGGGCGATATCCAGGATGGGACGCGGCGTGGCGCGTAGTGCTTGTGCCGCCTTCGACAAACGGCGCTCGCGGATATAGCTGCCGAGCGCATGGCCAGTGGTACTGCGGAACATACGTTGCAGATGCCATTTGGAGTAGCCTGATTTTGCCGCCACGTTGTCCAGTAGCAGTGGTTGATCCAGGTGGTTTTCGATCCAGTTCAGCAAGTCGTGAATGATATTGGCGCGATCCATTGGTTTAATTCTCCTGCAGCGACGACATTCGGGTCACAGTCAAATGGGACTTAATAATCCAAGTTTATTCTTTGATAATAGGCGCGCATTGGCAGTTACGCAAGGGTAAACTTGGATAATAGAGGTGGCGAAAAATGCTCCGCCAGGGGTAGGGGTTTAGCTTCTCCTCTACCCACAGGGAGAGGGAGTTGCCCTGCGTCTCTGATGAGGCAGGGCTGTTCCGGAACGTGATGAGAAAGAAGATGGGTGAAGTATTACGCAGAAAAATCAGCGAACTCGATCGGTCCCCTCTCCTTTTGGGAGAGGGTTAGGGTGAGGGGAACACGCCCCTCTGGTTCACTTGATGTTCATGGCGTCGCGCATAGTGAAGAACAGGTCGGTCTGATCGGTCAGCCCCACAATGTTGGCGGCATGCGGACCATAAGCGGCAACGCGCAACTGAGTACCGGTATGGCCCTGGGAGCCTTCTTCCGAGTTGCCATAGCTGATAGTCATCACCGCGCCGTCTTTGGTGGTTAATGCCTGGGTCAGCCCCGGTGCCTTGGCCTTGGCGGCAATAATCTGGCTGGAGTGGGCGTGGTCAGCGGTGACGATCACCAGGGTATTACCGTCGGCACGGGCGAACTCCAGCGCTTTTTGCACCGCCTCATCCAGATCGACCGTTTCGCCAAACTGGCCGCATGGGTTGGCATCATGGTCCTGTTTGTCGATGGACGCCCCTTCCACCTGCAGGAAGAAACCGTTCGGGTTGTTCTTCAGCAGCTCGATGGCTTTCTCGGTCATTGCCGCCAGCGTTGGCACATTGGCACCGCGCTCTGGGTTGGTTTCGCAGGTCACTGCAGGTTGATCGATATTGCCATGGAAGGAAGCTTTCGGCCCTTTCCAGCGTACCGGCATATTACCTGGCGCGAACAGGCCCAGCAGCGGCTTTTGCTGATTGGCGAGGTTAATCGTGTTCAGACTTTCGGTATCCTCCACCCATTGGTAACCCAATGCTGCAGCCTGTGCTTTCAGCGTTTTCCCCTGCCATTCACCGCTTTTCGCCAACTGAGCGAAGGATTTTGCCCCACCGCCCAGCGTGACGTCGGCGCGGGTTTTAATCAGTTGCTCGGTGATGGAGCCGTGCCCGCCGTTTTCCAACGCGTTGCCTGCGCACTGCTCACTGGTTTCTTCCGGGCCATAGCACTTGCGAGAGGTTACGTGCGAAACCAGCGCGGCCGGTGTGGCATCTTGCAGTTCTGCCGTAGAGACATTGCCAGTGGCTTTTCCTGCGGCCTTGGCCAGTTCCAAAATCGTCGGTTGATCTTTGCCGTTCACATCCACGCCCAACGCGCCGTTGTAGGTCTTGACGCCGGTAGCCCAAGCGGTGGCCGAGGCGGCAGAGTCGGTGACATAGTCCGGTTTATGGCTTTTCTTATCCAGCGAGTAGTGAGTGTATTGGCCGGTCAGCGGCAGGGCATCGATCCCCTTGAAGTAACCGCCTGCGCCTTCGGCATAGTTGCGTGCGCCGGTGATTTCCGAATCGCCCATGCCGTCGCCGATCAGCAGGATCACGTTTTTGGCGGTTTTATTCGACAGCGACGCTTGCAGTGCGGCGGTTTGATCGCCTGCCAAGCGGCGCGCACCGCCGGGTTCGGTAATATCGCCATGAGCCGCGCGATTGTTGAGTTGATTGTTGTCAGCCAGGGCGGTGGAACATAACAGCGCGGATAATATGGCACCGGCGATCAGGGAAACGGACTGCTGCATGGGTAGGGCTCCTTGTCGTAATACAAAAATACGGTCGGCATTATTTTGTTACACGGGAGAGTAGAGCAGGAAAGTGACAATTTTATGACGAGAGAAGTGGGGAAAGGGATAGCCTTTGCTGGCTACCCCAATAGGTTTATCAGGCTTGGCGGGCAGGAATATTGACGCCGCGCTGTACGGCTGGCCGAGCCAATCCGCGCTCCAGCCATTGGCCAACGACGGGGAAATTATCGAATTCCACTACTTCACGGGCCTGATAAAATCCGATCAGGTTGCGGACCCAGCCGAGCAGGGAGATATCGGCAATGGTGTATTCCGAGCCCATGATCCAATCACGTCCTTGTAGCCGCTCTTCCAGTACGCCAAGCAGCCGTTTGGACTCTTTCTGGTAGCGTTCAAATGGCCGTTTGTCTTCATATTCGCGCCCGGCGAATTTGTGGAAGAAGCCTAGCTGGCCGAACATCGGCCCGACGGACGCCATCTGGAAAAACACCCACTGGATGGTTTCATAACGTTGGGCGGGGTCCCTGGGTAACAACTTACCGCATTTCTCTGCCAGGTACAGCAGGATTGCCCCGGACTCGAACAGCGCTAACGGCTTACCGCCTGGGCCTGCGGGATCGAGGATCGCCGGTATTTTGCCGTTAGGATTGAGCGACAGGAACTCCGGCGTCCAGGTTTCATTTTTGCCGATGTCGATCAGGTGTGCCTCGTAGGGCAGGCCGATCTCTTCGAGCATGATGGAGACTTTCACCCCGTTAGGGGTCGGCAGCGAGTAGAGTTGTAACCGTTCTGGATGCTTGGCGGGCCAACGTTTGGCGATCGGGAATTGGTTAATATCGGACATGATAACTCCTCGGATATGACGGGATCGTCAACAGGTAAACCCATTGAGTATGGCAGCTAAGCTAGCGCGCCAGGCATTCAAAGCGCCAGGCCAAAATGTGCGCTCAGCGCTTTTCTACCGGCGCTGGTCAGTTGCAGCTCACGGCTGTCCAGCTGGCGCTTAACCCATCCGCGCTTTTCAAATGCGACCAATATGGCAGCGCCCAGTGCGCCACCGAGATGAGCCTTGCGTTCGCTCCAGTCCAGACAATCGCAGGCAAAGCGCCGCCGGGTCGGGGCTGGGGAGCAATCGATACCCAACTGTGTCAAGGCAGCCTGCCCAGCCTCACTGAGCTGATAGTCGTTATCCCCGAGTAGCCAGGCCCGTGCCAGCAACTGATGATGTAATTGGACCGCGATCTCGCCTGCCATGTGGTCATAGCAGGTGCGTGCATAACGTAATGAGGCCGGAGTGCTACTTTTGACCGTCGGGCGTTCTACACCGGCCAACGCCATCAGGCTTTCCAGCAGGTCGGCCACCGGTTTGCCCGCCAGACGGTAAAAGCGATTGCGGCCCTGTTTGACACAGCCGATCAGATTCTGCTCCTGCAAACGTGCCAGATGACTGCTGGCGGTGGAGGCCGCGACGTCCACCGCTGCACTCAGTTCCGTTGCGGTATAGGCACGCCCATCCATCAGCAGGCACAGCATGCGTGCTCGGGTGCGATCGGCGATAGCGGCCGTCAATGCGGCCAGGCGGTCTTCAAGCGTATTGTCATTCATACTTCGATAATAACCGAAGTATTGCTGCTCGTCTAACCCGACAATGGCTACTCTCTATTACCATCAGAAGGAAATTGCCATGACGGCCTGCCCCTTTTCAGTTGCATCGCGGCAAGCGGTGCGTGAAGCCTTAATCCATCCTCACCTCGGCGTTCGCCCCAGGAATGAGCCGGTGCCCACAGCTTTAATTGGGACGCCCGCTCAATCGATTTTCGCCTCTCTGGTACGTATGAATGATGGTGCCGGGCAGCGTGAATTAAAGGAGGCGATCGAGGTGGCTCTGGCCGCGTTCACAGACGATGAGATCTGCCAGACTACGGCTTGCGTGGCTCAACGGTTAGCGGCCAATTTGACAGCGGCAGAGCAACTCACCCGGTTTAACTACGCTTTGCCGATTTGCGTGCTGGCTGACTTATTGGGCGTGGCCCATCAGGATCGATCTGCCTTGGTGGATGAGGTGTTGGACTTTGTGCGCTGTATTGCTCCTGGCGGTAGCGCAGAGCAGATGGCTGCCGGGGCCATTGCCGCCGGAAAATTGCAAACTCGTATGCAGCAGGCCGATGGGCCGCTGTTCTGTCAATTGTGCCAATACATTGGCGATCGTGCTCTGGCGATAGCCAATGCCATCGGGCTACTGTTCCAAGCCTGTGAGGGGACCGCCGGATTAATCGGCCAGACTCTGTTGTTGACAAGTCAGTGCCATCAACCGGCAGAGGCGTTGATCCAGGCGGTGTTGCAGCAAACTCCGCCGATCCATACTACCCGGAGGTTTGCGCGACAGGCTACGTTGCTTGACGGTCAAACGCTGGCGGTGGGGCAGAGCGTATTGGTGCAGTTGAAAACGCCGCAGGAGAGTTTTGCCTTTGGTCACGGTGCTCATCGTTGCCCAGGAGAACGTTGGGCACGGTTGATCGCCTTGGTGGGGATCGGCCATTTATCCAAACTCAACCTTAAGCCCGAGCTGTTAAGCCATTTTCGCTGGCGTGTTTCGCAAAATGCGCGTGTACCTGAATTTTATACTGCCGAGGAGAACGATGATGATCGCGGTGATTTTTGAACTACGGGCTGCCGCTGGGCAGAGGGAAACCTATCTAGAGTTGGCGGCGGAGCTGAAACCGTTGCTGGCAGAAATTGACGGCTTTATCTCTATCGAACGTTTTCAGAGCCTGAGCGAGCCGGACAAGTTGTTATCGCTGTCGTTCTGGCGTGATGAGGCGGCGGTACAGCAGTGGCGCAACCTGGAGCAACACCGTCAGGCCCAGGCGCGTGGCAGGCATGAGGTGTTGGAATATTACCGGCTGCGGGTGGCAGAGGTGGTGCGGGATTATGGGTTAGAACCGCGTGAGCAGGCCCCGGCGGATAGCCGCCATTTTCATGGTTGAATGATCCAGCGCCGAGGTTTCGGCGCTGGATTATATTAACTTAATAATTTGATAACTTAATGATTAAAATGGCTTGGTCGGCAGGTATTTACCATCCAGCGTGATCACCGCGCGTTCCCCGCCATCGGGATCCTGGACCTTTTTGATATCCAGCTTGAAGTTGATCGCGCTGATCACTCCGTCACCAAATTGTTCATGCACCAGCGCCCGCAGGGTAGAACCGTAGATCTGTACCATTTCATAGAAACGATAAATGGTCGGGTCGGTCGGTACGCCGCCGGGGATACTGCCGCGTACCGGGATGGTTTGCAGCAGGCGCACCGCGTCTTCATCCAGATCCAGTTTAGCTGCCACCACACGGGCGGCCTGTTCCGGTAACGGATGCTGGCCAAGCAGGGCAGCGGTAACAAACGCCAGGCTTAAGCCAGTACCTTGATTAATCGCCTCAAAGGTCAGGCCCTGGCGGACTTTGGCATCCATGATGATGTCGGTCAGGTTTTGGCGTGCTGAAACGCTATGTAGTGATTGTGTCATGTTGACTCCTATGGTCGTAAAAGGGTTAGAAACGTTGGATTGCAGGGCTGGCGGTGACGCTCGGGTTGCTTGCCAGCGGGACGAAACGGCGGGTATTGCCATCTAATGCATCGATACAGCCGGTGGCGATATCGTAGATCCAGCCATGCAGCCGCAGATTGCCTCGATCGAGCGCCAGCGCGACCGAAGGGTGAGTTTTCAGGTTGGTGAGTTGCGCAATGACGTTTTCACGCACCATCGAGTTAATGCGGTCGTGCTCGCTGGCGTGTTCATTGGCCTGATTGACCGCCTTGGCGGCATCGGCATAGCGCAGCCAGTTGGCCACGGTTGGCATGTGATCCAGGCATTGGCAGGTGGCGATGGCGGTCATGGCGCCGCAATCGGAGTGGCCACAAATCACGATATCCTCTACGCCCAGCGCGGCAACCGCATATTCCACCGAGGCTGAAACGCCACCTGGCTCAGGCCCGAAAGAGGGCACGATATTGCCTGCGTTGCGGATGACGAACAGGTCGCCCGGTTCGCGTTGAGTGATCAGCTCCGGCACCAATCGGCTATCGGAACATGAGATAAATAGGGTGCGTGGGTTCTGGCTGGTAGCCAGACGTTTGAACAGCTCTGTGCGCTCTACAAAAGCCTCGCGCTGGAACTTCAGAAAACCGTCAATAACCTCTTGCATGGTGACTCCATCAATGTGTTGCTTGCTTTCAATGGAGGCAAGAATGGACTTTTCTAGCTATAGGTTCCAAGACTCATTTATAATTACCGCAATAGGTATAACCAATAGTTGGAGCATTATGTTACTGCGGCACATTCGTTACTTTCTGGCGGTGGCGGAGCAGGGGAACTTCACCCGGGCGGCGGAGGTGCTGCATGTATCACAGCCCACCTTGTCACAGCAGATCAAACAGTTGGAAGAGACGTTGCAGGTAGAGCTATTCGACCGTTCCGGGCGCAGGGTGCAACTCACCGATGCGGGTCAGGCATGGATGCGCTATGCCCGGCTGGCATTACAGGATCTGGATGCTGGCAAGCGGGCCATTCAGGATGTCGCGACCTTGGAGCGCGGTAACCTGCGTTTGGCGATGACGCCGACTTTTACCTCCTACCTGATCGGCCCGCTGGTGGACGGTTTCTTCCGGCGCTATCCTGGTATTACGCTGAATATCCGGGAGATGACACAGGACAAGATGGAGGCGTTATTGTGCGATGACCAATTGGATCTGGGGATTGCCTTCGAGCCGGTTCACTCTGCGGATATAGCCGCTACCCGGCTGTTCACGGAGCGGCTGCAACTGATGGTGGGGAAGGGGCATCCGCTTGCCAAGCGCCGCACTGCCTTGAGCGTAGCGGAGGTGCGTCAGGTGCCGCTGGTGCTACTCAACGGCGACTTCGCCACGCGTCATTACGTGGATGAATATTGCCAGCAACACGCTATCCATCCACTGGTAGCCATGGAGGCCAACGCGATTAGCGCCATCGTCGAGATTGTGCGCCACGGTCAGCTCGCGACCATTCTGCCGCAGGCCATCGCACGGAGTAACCCGTTGTTGCTGCCTATCAAGCTGTCGGTTCCCATGCCCGAGCGCCACGCCGTGGTGCTGCAACGCAAAGAGGGATATCGCAGCGCCGCTTCACGGGCGTTGATTGCGATGTTGCAAGTTCAGGTCAAGGAAATGGGCTAAAAAAGTGACTGGTTTGGTTATCCGTTAATTCGTTCTGCAGAAGATATTTAGCTGGCGAATATCTCCGTTCCCCGTGCGCCGAGCAAATCTTCACCAAAACTTCCCACGATCTCTGGGTTGCGTTATGGCATAATGCGCGCCAAATCACATTCCCAATCAAATTAAGAGCGAGCGCTGTGTTAAGCACTAACAACATCACTATGCAGTTCGGCAGTAAGCCGTTGTTTGAAAACATCTCTGTCAAATTTGGCGGCGGTAACCGCTATGGTCTGATCGGAGCCAACGGCTGCGGTAAATCGACGTTCATGAAAATTCTCGGTGGCGATCTGGCGCCGAGCGGCGGTAACGTGTTCCTGGATCCGAATGAGCGCCTGGGTAAACTGCGCCAGGATCAGTTCGCTTTTGAACAGTTCAGCGTGCTGGACACCGTGATCATGGGCCACACCGAACTGTGGGCGGTGAAGGAAGAGCGTGACCGTATCTACGCCATGGCGGAGATGAGCGAAGAAGACGGCTATAAAGTGGCCGATCTGGAAGTGGCCTATGGGGAGATGGACGGCTATACCGCAGAAGCACGTGCCGGTGAGTTGCTGCTCGGCGTAGGTATTCCGGTAGAACAGCATTATGGCCCGATGAGCGAGATCGCTCCCGGCTTCAAACTGCGTGTCCTGTTGGCTCAGGCCCTGTTCTCCGATCCGGAAATCCTGCTGCTCGACGAACCAACGAACAACCTGGACATCGATACCATTCGCTGGCTGGAGCAGGTGCTGAACGAACGTAACAGCACCATGATCATCATTTCGCACGACCGTCACTTCCTGAACATGGTTTGTACCCACATGGCGGATCTGGACTACGGCGAACTGCGTGTCTATCCGGGCAACTACGACGAATACATGACCGCGGCTACCCAGGCTCGTGAACGCCTGATGTCTGACAACGCCAAGAAGAAGGCGCAGATTAACGAATTGCAGTCCTTCGTTAGCCGCTTCAGCGCCAACGCCTCAAAATCCAAGCAGGCTACCTCTCGTGCCCGCCAGATTGACAAGATCCAGCTGGAAGAGGTGAAAGCCTCGAGCCGTCAGAACCCGTTCATCCGTTTTGAGCAGGACAAGAAGCTGTTCCGTAACGCGCTGGAAGTGGAAGCGTTGGCCAAAGGCTTCGACATTGGCCCACTGTTCAGCAAACTCAACCTGATGGTTGAAGTGGGCGAGAAGGTGGCGATCCTGGGTGCCAACGGTATCGGTAAATCTACCCTGCTGAAAACGCTAGTGGGTGACCTGCAGCCGGATAACGGCAGCGTGAAATGGTCGGAAAACGCCAAGATCGGTTACTACGCACAGGATCACGAATACGAGTTCGATGAAACCTTGAGCGTGTTCGACTGGATGAGCCAATGGAAGCAGGAAAAGGACGATGAGCAGGCGGTACGCAGCATTCTTGGCCGCCTGTTGTTCAGCCAGGACGATATCAAGAAGCGCGTAAAAGTGCTGTCCGGTGGTGAGAAGGGTCGTATGCTGTTCGGCAAGATCATGATGCAGCGCCCGAACATCCTGATCATGGATGAACCAACCAACCACATGGATATGGAGTCCATCGAGTCACTGAACATGGCGCTGGAAATGTACGAAGGGACTTTGATCTTCGTTTCCCACGACCGTGAGTTCGTTAGCTCGTTGGCCACTCGTATTCTGGAAATGACACCGAACAAGGTGATCGACTTTACCGGCAACTACGAAGACTATCTGCGTAGCCAGGGTATCAACTGATCCCTTCGAGTCGCCCCTCACCCCAACCCTCTCCCACAGGGAGAGGGAGCAGTCCAGAGTGCTTGGTTAGCCCGTGCTGCTTCGGAACGTGGTGAGTAAGAGAACGATAGGTATTACGCAGCAGAATTAACGAACTCAATCCGTTCCCTCTCCCATAAGGAAAGGGAGCAGTCCAGAGTGCTTGGTTAGCCCGTGCTGCTTCGGAACGTGATGAGTAAGAGAACGATAGGTATTACGCAGAAGAATTAACGAACTCGATCTGTCCCCTCTCCCTGTGGGAGAGGGCTAGGGTGAGGGGCAGCATCTTTACCACACACCTCACACCGCGGATCCTTCGGCAGCTTCATCTCGCGAAACTGCATGCTCATCGCATCAAACATCAACAACTTCCCCACCAAAGGCTGGCCATAGTTTGCCAACAGCTTGATGGCTTCCATCGCCTGTAACGTACCGATAGTGCCGACTAAAGGTGCCATCACGCCCGCTTCAACGCAGGTCAGCGCGTTTTCTCCAAACAGCCTGCTCAGGCAGCGATAACAGGGCTGTTCCGGCTGATAGGTAAAGACGCTGAGCTGGCCCTCCATGCGGATGGCGGCCCCTGATACCAGTGGTTTACGCTGTGCATGGCACAGGCGGTTGAGCAGATCGCGGGTCGCTACGTTATCGGTACAGTCCAGCACCACGTCGCAAGCGGCAATCTGCGCCGCCATTTGCTCGTCATCCAGCTGTGTGTCTAGGGTATCAATACGGATATGAGGATTGATGGCGCTCAGCTCAATGCGGGCGGATTCGACCTTCTCCATACCAATGCGATCATCCCGGTGCAGGATTTGGCGCTGTAGATTGGAGAGGGAAACCGTGTCGAAATCAACCAGCGTCAGATGGCCGACGCCAGCGGCAGCCAAATAAGGTGCCGCCGCACAGCCCAGCCCACCAAGCCCAACGATCAGCACGTGCGCCGCCTGCAGCTTTTCCTGACCGTCGAAGTCGAAACCCCGCAGTACGATCTGGCGGTTGTAGCGCAGCGCTTGTGCATCGGTTAATTCCGGCAGCATGTTCAGTTCCTCAGCAACGCATTGAAAGGTTCGATCTCCACCATCTCTCCTGCGGCCACCGAGCCACGTTCGCGTTCCAGCACGATAAAGCAGTTACCCTGGCTGAATGAGCTGAACACATGGGAACCCTGATGGCCGGTGGTGCTCACTTCCAGCTCGCCTTGGGCATTGCTGGTGAAGATGCCGCGCTGGAAATCGAGGCGACCCGGCGACTTTTTCAGTGGTGTCAGGGCGCGAGCTTTCAGGCGGGGTGGCAGTTGCCATTCGGTGTGACCGGCCAGCTTGGCCAGCAGCGGTTGCACCAGTTGATAGAAAGTCAAAGCCGCAGAGACCGGGTTGCCTGGCAGGCCACAGAACCAGGCGTGCTGGAGCTTGCCAAAAGCAAAAGGTTTGCCCGGTTTGATGGCCAGCTTCCAGAAGCTGACTTTACCCAGTTCATCCAGCATCTGCTTGGTGTAATCGGCTTCACCGACGGAAACGCCGCCGCTGCTGATCACCACGTCCGCTTCGCTATCCGCCTGGATAAAGGCCGCACGTAATGCTTCCTGATTATCACGAATAATCCCCAGATCGATCACCGTGCAGCCGAGCTGTTCCAGCATCAGGCGTACGGCAAAGCGGTTGGTATCGTAGATCTGCCCGGCTTGCAGCGGCTGGCCGACTGGCTGTAGTTCGTCACCGGTAGAGAATACCGCCACCTTCAATTTACGCATCACCTGGACATCGGCCACGCCCAATGAGGCCAGCAGGGGCAGTTGCGCGGCCCCCAGCGTGATCCCGGCGGGCAGCACGCTCGCCCCACGCAGGATATCTTCACCCGCCAAGCGGATATTTTGCCCGGCGGTTACCTGGGTGCTGAAACGCACTCCCGCTTCACTCACTTCCGCCTGCTCCTGCATGATCACCGCATCCGTACCGGCTGGAATTGGCGCTCCGGTCATGATGCGTACGCAGGTGTTGGCAGGCCAGGTATCCGTAAACGGAGCACCGGCAAAGGCTTTACCCGCTACCGGTAACGGAGAGTTGCCGTTCAGGTCACTTAGACGTACCGCATAGCCGTCCATCGCCGAGTTGGCGAAGGGCGGGACATCGATAGGGGAAACCACCGGGGCGGCGGTAATGCGCCCGGCGGCGCTGGTCAGGGGGATGGATTCGCTCTGTTGCAGTGGCGCGATCTGGGAGAGCATTTTCTCCAGTGCCTGCTCAAGAGAAATGAGGTCAGAAGTATGACAGTGATCCATAAACAAAACTCCGTAATCGGCGTGCGCGAATTTTTCGCTATTATGGCAGATAACGCCGAAGGGGAGAAATGCCAGCGGCCCCTGGTAATCACCTATAGGAGACAGCCATGCACCAACACGTACTGAATTTTTGGTTCGAAGAGATCGACCCAGTCATGTGGTTTAAGAAGGACGATGAGTTCGACCGTTTGCTGCATACCCGCTTTGGCCAACTGTGGCAGGCGGCGTCCCAAGGGGAACTGGCGCATTGGCGTGCAACCATCCAGGGAAGACTGGCGGAAATCATCGTGCTCGATCAGTTCAGCCGTAATCTGTTCCGCAACACGCCACGCTCCTTTGCTTGTGACGGAATGGCGCTGGTACTGGCTCAGGAAGCGATCGCCACTGGGCTATGTGAAAACCTGACGGTTGAGCAGCGCGGCTTCCTCTATTTGCCGTTTATGCATTCCGAATCCGCCGTGATCCACCAGCAGGCGTTGGCGTTGTTTCGCCAATTAAATAATGGTGATCAGTTGGAGTTTGAAATACGTCATAAAGCCATAATCGATCGTTTTGGACGTTATCCCCATCGCAACGAGATATTAGGTCGGGAATCTACGTTTGAGGAGCAGGAATTTCTGCAACAACCGGGATCGGGTTTCTAAATATTTTTCATTGGCGTGCAAGCGGGGAATAGCGGAGAGGGGCATGGGATAACGCTTATTAAACATGAACCAAACCGGGTTATTTCCTGCTGCCGCCAATAGGCCGGTTAAATCTGTCAGCGGTAAATGAAAATCCAGATAACCCACTGTTTTTATAACATTTGGCTCTTTCAATGCACAAAATAGTCTAAGCAGGCTACGCTTAATGCTTGGCGACGACTTTGTGCTTTACATCGATTGCCGGGCTAAATATAGTCGAAAAAGACCAAATAATAATTCTCTCTCCATTTTCATGCGGTACCTGCTTGAATTGCCGCGGATAGATACAGGTGTCAGGCCAATGAGCAAACCAGTGATTGCCATTCATGGTGGTGCGGGCGCAATTACCCGTGCGGCATTGAGTGCAGAGAAAGAACAAGAATATATCCAGGCGCTTTCCGACATTGTGGCTGCCGGGCAGGTTATTTTGGCCGCAGGCGGCAGCGCACTGGACGCGGTAACGGAGGCAGTCAGGCTGCTGGAAGAGTGCCCGCTGTTCAACGCAGGTAAAGGCTCGGTATTTACCCACCAAGGCACTCATGAGCTGGATGCCTGCGTGATGGATGGCCGTACCTGTGATGCCGGGGCGGTCGCCGGGGTCAGCCGGATACGTAACCCGGTACTTGCCGCGCGTACGGTGCTGGAAAACAGCACTCATGTGCTGTTTGGCGGGGAAGGGGCAGAAAGATTTGCCGCCCATCACGGCCTGGAAATGGTCGAGCCCGATTTCTTCTTTACCCAGGAACGTTTTGACCAACTGCACCGCGCTCAGGCAGAGCAGGGCCGGGTGTTGCTCGATCACGACGGTGCGGCGGCGCTCAGCGGTGACCCACTCAGCGGTGACCCACTGGATCCCGATCGTAAATTTGGCACCGTGGGTGCGGTAGCGCTGGATGCCCTGGGCAATCTGGCAGCGGCCACCTCAACCGGCGGCATGACCAATAAGGCGGCAGGGCGCATTGGCGATACGCCGATTATTGGCGCAGGTTGCTATGCCAACAACGCCACGGTGGCGGTCTCAAGCACCGGTACCGGCGAAATCTTTATGCGCACCGTCGCGGCCTACGACGTGTCTGCACTGATTGAATATGCCGGTCTAACCCTGCAACAGGCCTGCGATAAAGTGGTGATGGAAAAGCTGTTGGCACTGGGCGGTAGCGGCGGGCTGATTGCTATCGATCGTTTTGGCAACGTCGCACTGCCGTTTAACAGTGAAGGAATGTATCGCGGTTTCGGCTATGTCGGCGATGCCCCGTCCGTAGGTATCTACCGCTGAACGCTTGCCGGGAGGGCAAATGACCGATACGGCCATCCAGCCACAGGCAGAAAGTGGGCTGATATTACCGCCCGAGCGCGTACTGGCGGTGAGAGATCTGTGCGTGCAATTTCGCCAAGAGGGCGACATCGTCGAGGCGGTACGCCATCTGGACTTCGACGTCGACCGTGGCGAAACACTGGCGATCGTTGGAGAGTCCGGCTCGGGTAAATCGGTTACCTCACTGGCATTGATGCGCCTGGTAGAGCAGGGCGGCGGTGAGTTAACCCGCGGCGCGATGCATTTTCGTCGGCGTAACGGCCAGGTGCTCGATCTGGCCAAGGCGAAACAGAGTACTTTGCGAACCTTACGCGGTGCCGATATGGCGATGATTTTTCAAGAACCGATGACCTCGCTCAACCCGGTGTTTCCGGTGGGGGAGCAGATCGCCGAATCCTTGCGTCTACATCAGGGGATGGATCACCGCAGCGCCAAACGCGAAGCGCTGCGTATGCTCGACCTGGTGCGTATTCCCGAGGCCAAAAACGTCCTTGGCCGCTATCCGCATCAACTGTCTGGCGGGATGCGCCAGCGGGTGATGATTGCCATGGCGCTGTCGTGCAAACCGGCGCTGTTGATTGCCGATGAACCCACCACCGCGCTGGACGTCACCATTCAGGCGCAAATCCTGCAACTGATCCGCGTGTTACAGCAGGAAATGCGCATGGGGGTGATCTTCATAACCCACGATATGGGCGTGGTGGCGGAGATTGCCGATCGGGTACTGGTGATGCACCAAGGCGAAAAGGTGGAACAGGGGGAGGTGCGCTCGTTGTTCGCCGCTCCTCAGCAGCCTTACACTCAGGCATTGTTGGCCGCCGTACCACAGCTGGGCGCGATGGCAGAGAAAGACTTCCCGGCAAAATTTCCGTTAGCTGGCGTTGACGATAACGACCAGCCACAAGACACCATACCCGCAGGAGCGACGCCGATCTTGCAGGTAGCAAATCTGGTTACGCGTTTCGATCTGCGCAGCGGCATTCTCAACCGCGTCACGCGCCGTGTGCACGCGGTGGAAAATATCAGCTTCGATCTCTATCCCGGCGAAACGCTGGGGTTGGTAGGCGAATCCGGCTGTGGCAAATCCACCACTGGCCGCTCACTGTTAAAGCTGGTAGACAGCCAACGTGGCACCATTACCTTCAACGGCCAACAGATCAACCGCTTGAAAGGCTCTGCCTTGCAGCATTTACGCCGTGATATTCAGTTTATCTTTCAAGATCCCTACGCTTCCCTGGACCCACGGCTCACCGTTGGTTTCTCCATCATGGAACCGTTGCTGGTGCACAACGTTGCTCGCGGGGCGGAGGCCGAAAAACGGGTCGCCTGGCTATTGGAGCGGGTAGGGCTGAAGCCGGAACATGCGCGGCGTTATCCGCATGAGTTCTCCGGTGGCCAACGCCAGCGTATCTGTATTGCCCGCGCGCTGGCACTCAACCCGAAAGTGGTGATTGCCGATGAGGCGGTTTCCGCGCTGGACGTGTCGATCCAGGCGCAAATTGTCAATCTGTTGCTCGATTTACAGCGTGAATTGGGCATTGCGTTTCTGTTTATTTCCCACGATATGGCGGTAGTGGAACGAGTCTGCCATCGCGTCGCGGTGATGTACCTGGGCCAGATTGTGGAGATCGGCCCACGCCGTGCGGTGTTTGAAAACCCGCAGCATGCCTATACCCGTAAGCTGATGGCCGCCGTGCCGGTGGCCGACCCAACCCATGCGCATAAACGCCGGCCGTTGCTGATGGATGAAATACCCAGCCCGATCCATGGGCTGGATGATGAACCCGTTACCGCACCTTTAGTGCAGGTAGGGCCAGGGCACTTTGTGGCCCGCCACCCTATTGCCGGTGCCTTTTAGTCTTGCCTCAGGAGAGTTAAGCACTATGACTAAGCACACATTCAAGCGTAATGTTTTGGCCGCCGTATTGCTGGCTGCCGCTGCTGGCCCGGCTTGGGCTGCCAAGGATGCGGTGATTGCCGTAGCGTCCAATTTCACCACGCTCGACCCGTACGATGCCAACGACACTTTGTCGCAGGCTGTCGCCAAATCCTTCTATCAGGGGCTGTTTGGTTTTGATAAGGATATGAAGCTGGTGAACGTATTGGCGGACAGTTACGAAGTCAGCAAAGACGGGCTGACCTACACCATCAAGCTCCAGCCGGGGGTTAAATTCCACGACGGCAGCGCGTTCGACGCCGAAGCGGTCAAGGTTAACCTGGATCGCGCCAGTAACCCGGATAATCGCCTGAAACGCTACAACCTGTTCAAGATGATCGATAAAACCGACGTGGTCGATCCCACCACGGTCAGGATCGTGCTGAAAGCGCCATTCTCGGCGTTTATCAACAACCTGGCGCACCCGGCGGCGGCGATGATTTCCCCGGCGGCCCTCAAGCAGTATGGCAAGGAGATCGGTTTCCATCCGGTGGGGACCGGCCCTTACCAGTTTGAAACCTGGAACCAGACCGACTATGTGAAAGTGAAGAAATTCGACGGTTACTGGAAAGCGGGCTTACCGAAGCTGGACAGCATCACCTGGCGGCCGGTAGTGGATAACAACACCCGTGCGGCGATGCTGCAAACCGGTGAAGCGACTTTTGCTTTCCCAATCCCTTATGAGCAAGCCAAGGTACTGGAGAAAAACAGCAAGCTGGATCTGGTGGCCGCGCCGTCGATCCTGCAACGCTACATCAGCATGAACGTGACGCAGAAACCGTTCGACAACCCGAAGGTGCGTCAGGCTCTGAACTATGCGATCAACAAGGACGCGCTGATCAAGGTGGCGTTCTCTGGCTTTGCCGTGCCGGCGGAAGGCCCGGTGCCTCCGGCCATTGATTTTGCCACCCGTTACAACCCGTGGCCATACGATCCGGCCAAAGCGCGTGAACTGCTGAAAGAAGCGGGCTATCCGAACGGCTTTACTACCACGCTGTGGTCTTCCCATAACCACAGTACCGCGCAGAAAGTGTTGCAGTTTGCTCAGCAGCAGCTGGCGCAGGTTGGGGTTAAAGTGACCGTCACCGCGATGGATGCGGGGCAACGTGCGGCGCAGGTTGAGAGCGTAGGCGTGAAGGAAACCGGCGTGCGGATGTTCTATACCGGTTGGTCTGCCTCGACCGGGGAAGCCGATTGGGCGCTGACGCCGTTATTCGCCACCCAATCCGCACCGCCTAAGCAGTTCAACACCGCATTCTACAGCAATCCGCAGGTGGATAAGGATCTGGCCGACGCGCTGGCCACCACCGATCGTGCCCAGAAGCAGGCTCTGTACAAAGATGCACAAGATCGCATTTGGGCCGATGCACCATGGATTTTCCTGGTGACCGAGCGCCTGCTGTCTGCCAACAACAAACAGCTGAGCGGCTTCTATGTGATGCCGGACACCTCGTTTAACTTTGATAACGCGGATTTGAAATAAGCCCTCACCCCAACCCTCTCCCACAGGGAGAGGGAGCAGATGGGTGTTGTGAACAGTTACAGGCGTTAATTTATGGCACTGTTCCGGTGGTGAGGTTAACAACGGAACTTAATCAGTAGCACATTCAGTCCCCTCTCCCTGTGGGAGAGGGTTAGGGTGAGGGGTATGCTTAATTATTTTCTAAAACGCCTGCTGGGCCTGATCCCGACGCTGCTGATCGTGGCCGTGCTGGTGTTCTTGTTTGTCCATATGCTGCCGGGCGATCCGGCGCGCTTGGCCGCGGGGCCGGAGGCTGACGAAGCCGTTGTCCAGTTGGTGCGTCAGGATCTGGGGCTGGACAAGCCGTTGCCACAGCAGTTTGTGCATTTCTTTGTCAATATTTTGCAGGGTGATTTCGGCACGTCGATAGTGTCCAAACGCCCGGTCAGTGAAGAGATCGCCTCGCGCTTTATGCCGACCTTCTGGCTGACCATCGCCAGCATGGTGTGGGCGGTGATTTTTGGCATGGCGATCGGCATGATTTCCGCCGTGTGGCGCAACCGCTGGCCGGACCGGCTGGGAATGACGCTGGCCGTGTCGGGTATCTCTTTCCCGGCCTTTGCGTTGGGGATGCTGCTGATGCAGGTGTTCTCGGTCAATCTCGGCTGGCTGCCGACGGTCGGAGCGGATACTTGGCAACACTACATCCTGCCCTCAATCACGCTTGGCGCTGCGGTAGCGGCGGTGATGGCGCGCTTCACCCGCGCCTCGTTCGTTGAGGTGATGCAGGAAGATTACATGCGCACCGCCCGCGCCAAGGGCGTGCCGGAGTCACTGGTGATCGTCAAACACGGGCTACGCAACGCCATGATCCCGGTGATCACCATGATGGGCCTACAGTTTGGTTTCCTGCTCGGTGGCTCGATCGTGGTCGAGAAGGTGTTTAACTGGCCGGGGTTGGGACGCTTGCTGGTGGATTCGGTAGAAATGCGCGATTACCCGGTGATCCAGGCCGAAGTGCTGCTGTTCTCGCTGGAATTTATTCTGATTAATCTGTTGGTGGATATGCTGTATGCGGCCATCAACCCTTCGATTCGTTACCAATAGGCAGACCCAATGATGAAGTATTGGCGGCGTAATGCCGCGCTCAAGGCAATGCCGGTGATTAATCCCAACGCGGTGCGTACGCCTTGGCATGAGTTCTGGCGGCGCTTTCGTCGCCAGCAGGTCGCAATGGTGGCTGGCGTGTTTGTGTTGCTGCTGGTGGCCGCAGCGTTGCTGGCACCGCACCTGATACCCTATGACGCGGAAAACTTCTTTGATTACGATCGGCTCAATGAAGGGCCTTCGCTGGTGCACTGGCTCGGCGTGGATCCGCTGGGCCGGGATATTTTCAGCCGTATTCTGATGGGCGCGCGGATCTCTTTGGCCGCCGGGGTGTTCTCGGTGCTGGTTGGCAGCGTGATTGGCACGGTACTCGGGCTCCTGGCGGGCTATTACGAAGGCTGGTGGGATCGCATCGTAATGCGCATCAGCGACGTGCTGTTTGCCTTCCCCGGTATTCTGCTGGCGATTGGCGTGGTGGCGATCATGGGCAGCGGCATGGCCAACGTGATTGTCGCCGTGGCCATCTTCAGCATTCCGGCGTTTGCTCGCCTGGTGCGTGGCAATACTCTGGTGCTGAAGCATCTGACCTACATTGAATCGGCGCGCAGCATCGGCGCTTCGGACTGGACCATCATTCTGCGGCATATTTTGCCGGGCACCATCTCGTCGATCGTGGTCTATTTCACCATGCGTATCGGTACTTCAATCATTACCGCTGCCAGCCTGTCGTTCTTGGGATTGGGGGCGCAGCCACCAACGCCCGAATGGGGTGCGATGCTCAATGAAGCGCGGGCGGATATGGTGATAGCCCCGCATGTGGCGATCTTCCCCAGCCTGGCAATCTTTTTCACCGTATTGGCCTTTAACCTGCTAGGCGATGGGTTACGTGATGCATTGGATCCGAAACTGAAAGGGTAGCCTCTCACCCCACAGGGAGAGGGAGCTGAAAGTCCCTGCTCTTTTGGAAGTTAAAGAGGCTATCTCGGCAAATTCGATCACTCCTGCGTCACCCCATTTTCAAACTCGCTCGAGCGGTTCCCTCTCCCTTTGGGAGAGGGTTAGGGTGAGGGGGCAACTCAATCAGCGGAACAGATGCTCGGCATGAAAACGCAGATGATCTTCGATAAAGGTAGCGATGGTGAAGTAGCTGTGGTCGTAACCCGGTTGAATGCGCAGGGTTAACGGCCAGTCACGCTGGCGTGCCAACTCCGCCAGCTTGGCCGGTTGCAGCTGATCCGCCAGAAACTGATCCCCATCTCCTTGGTCAATCAACATCGGCAACTGCTCCGCCCCGCTGGCCAGCAAATGGCAACTGTCATATTGCAGCCACTGCGTTTCGTCATCCCCCAGATAGGCTGCAAAGGCTTTACGGCCCCAAGGCACCTGGCAAGGGTTGACGATCGGCGCAAAGGCCGACGCCGAACGAAAACGCTGCGGGTTACGCATTGCCATCATTAATGCGCCGTGGCCGCCCATCGAGTGGCCCGCAATGGATTGCCGATCGCTGACGCTGAAATGCTGCTTGATCAGCGCTGGCAGCTCATCGCTGATGTAGTCATACATACGAAAGTGGTGATCCCAAGGTGCCTGAGTGGCATTGAGGTAGAACCCCGCCCCCTGGCCCAGATCGTAGCCTTCGTCATTCGGCACCTCATCGCCGCGCGGGCTGGTATCCGCCATTACCAGCACCAGCCCTAATTCTGCGGCAACGCGCTGGGCACCGGCCTTCAACGTGAAGTTTTCATCATTGCAGGTCAGCCCCGACAGCCAATACAGCACCGGCGGCGGGTTATCGTCGCGCGGTGGTGGCAGATAGATACTGAACGTCATGTTGCAATTCAGGCTCTGCGCCGCGTGACGGTAACGTTGTTGCCAACCACCGAACATGCGGTGCTCTTCGAGAAGTTCTAATGACATCGTCATCCTCTGCCTCCTGGCTTATTTATCAAAATGGATCACGGAACGAATCGATTTGCCTTCATGCATCAGATCGAACGCTTCGTTGATCTGATCCAGCCCCATGGTATGAGTGATAAAGTCGTTCAGTGCGAACTCGCCATCCAGATAACGCTGCACGATCCCCGGCAGTTGGCTGCGGCCTTTCACGCCACCAAAGGCGGAACCGCGCCAGACGCGGCCAGTCACCAGTTGGAACGGACGGGTCGCGATCTCTTCACCGGCACCGGCAACGCCGATAATGACCGACTCACCCCAACCTTTGTGGCAGCACTCCAGTGCAGAACGCATCACGTTGACGTTGCCGATACATTCAAAGGAGAAATCGACGCCGCCGTCGGTCAGCTCGACGATAACGTCTTGAATTGGTTTATCGTAATCTTTTGGATTGATCAGATCGGTCGCGCCCAGCTTGCGAGCCAGCTCAAACTTGCTGGTGTTGAGATCGATACCGATGATGCGGCTGGCACCGGCCATCTGAGCACCGATAATCGCCGATAGCCCGATGCCGCCCAGGCCGAAAATCGCCACAGTATCGCCAGCCTTGACCTTGGCGGTGTTGATCACCGCACCCATGCCGGTGGTGACACCACAACCAAGCAGACAAACTTCTTCCAACGGCGCTTCTTTGCTGATTTTTGCCAGTGAGATTTCTGGTACTACGGTGCGTTCAGCAAAGGTGGAGGTGCCCATGTAGTGGAAAATCGGCTTGCCGTCTTTAAAGAAGCGGGTAGTGCCGTCTGGCATCAGGCCCTTGCCCTGGGTGGCGCGGATGGCCTGACACAGGTTGGTTTTGCCGGATTTACAGAATTTGCACTCGCCGCATTCTGGGGTGTACAGCGGGATCACGTGGTCGCCGACGGCCACGCTAGTCACGCCTTCGCCAATCGCTTCGACTATGCCGCCGCCTTCGTGGCCCAGGATCGCCGGGAACACGCCTTCCGGATCTTTGCCTGACAGGGTATAAGCATCGGTATGACAAACGCCGGTAGCGACGATGCGCACCAGCACTTCACCTTTCTGTGGCGGCATCAGATCGACTTCTTCAATCTTCAGCGGCTGGTTCGGGCCCCAAGCTACGGCAGCACGGGTTTTGATAAATTCCATGACTCTCTCCTCATTAAATTCTAGTGGTGCAGATTTTGGCTACTCTGTCAGGAGGATGGACTCGGCATCCATCTCCGTACTTTCAGCCTGTTCTATAATCAGTTGTTTTAACGCGCGGACGTTTGGCCCAAACGCATCACGCCGCCATAACAGCCAGGTGGCAGTTTCGGCAATGTCGGCAGGGAGTGAATGAACTTTGACCCGTTTGTAGCCGGGCAGCAGGTTGAGCACCGAATACGGGATCATCGCCAGCCCGGCACCGCTGGCCACGCAGGCCAGCATGGAGTGATAAGACTGGATCTCCATGATGGTGCCTGGCACTGAACCGTCACGCTTGAACCAGGACTCCAGGCGCAGGCGATAAGAGCAGTTGGCGCGGAAGGCAAACAGGGTTTCCCCTTTGACATCCTGGGCGCTGTGAATGGGCGGGTGATCCAGGCAGGTGATCACCACCATGCGCTCGGGAAAAGCGACGCAACCGTTCAGTTCATCATGCTGCAACGGGCCATCTACCAGGGCGGCAGCCAGGGTTCCCGCGCGTACACGTTCGATGATTTCTCCTGAGGTGCCAGTAGCCAGCGAAAGGGAGACCTGCGGAAATCGCTGATGATAAGCTGCCAGCAAGGTAGGTAGCCGGGTGGCTGCAGTGCTTTCCATCGAGCCAAGAGCAAAGTTACCGGCTGGTTCCCCGGCATGGGTGATGCTCATGGCTTCTTCACTGAGCGCCAGAATGCGGTGGGCGTAGCAGAGAAAATTATGGCCCATCGGCGAGAGGCGCAGACGCTGCTTCTCACGGATAAACAGATCGGTGCCCAGCTCCTGCTCAAGCTGGCGCAGGCGCGTGGTCAAGTTTGACGGCACGCGGTGCAGTTGCTCGGCGGCACGGGCGACGGAGCCGGTTTCGGCCACGCAGCAGAACATGCGCAGTTGGGTGAGATCCATAACCTTCTCTTTTCGTGATGAACTTGATGAGTATTATTCAGTTTTTGTGAGTGTAATACTGCGGCATGCTAGCCGCAACTTTCTTTTAACAGGTTGGATACAGCGATGGCGCTAAAAATAGCCTTGAGTGGTTTTATTGCTTTGATCGTGGCGATGGGGATTGGCCGGTTTGCCTTTACCCCGCAGGTGCCGCTGATGATTGCTGAACACCAGTTCACCCTGACGGGGGCCGGGCTGGTGGCGGCAGTCAACTACCTGGGCTACCTGTGCGGTGCCTATGATGCTATGCGTGCCAGCCGCCATGTGGAGCGCCGCCTGTGGTTTGGCGTATGGGGAGCGGTAGCGCTGACGCTGCTGTCTGCCTTGGTGTCGGGGGAGTGGCTGCACGGTGCGCTGCGCTTTGCGATTGGCTGGGCCAGCGGTTGGTCGATGGTGCTGGTGGCGGCCTGGACTAACGAGCGGTTGGCGCATTATGGCCGTCCCGCGTTGAGTGCAGCGGTCTTTGCCGGGCCTGGGGCCGGGATTTTTATCAGCGGCATGCTGGCGGTAGCCATCAATAGCTGGGGCTTGAGCGCTTCGCAGGCCTGGCTGGTATATGGCGCATTAGCGTTGGTGTTAATTGCCGCGATCAGCATTAATTTGCCAAGGGCAGGGGAGCTGCATCGTCCCGATGTGAAGCCTGAACCGCTGGTGCTCACCCCGGCATTAAAGCGTCTGGTGTGGAGCTACAGCCTGGCGGGCTTTGGCTATATCCTGCCTGCGACCTTCCTGTCACAGATGGCGGCGACCCGTTTCCCTGCCAGCCTGTTCGCCCAGTTTGTCTGGCCGATTTTTGGCGGTGCGGCGGTGCTGGGGATTATCATCGGGATTGCAACCCGTCATCGGCTCACCACGCAGACCCGCCTGGCAATCACGCTGTGGGTACAGGCACTGGGCGTGCTTTGTGCCGAAGTGGTGCCCGGCGTTACCGGCCTGGCACTCGGGGCCATGCTAACCGGCGGTGGATTCCTCAGCGTGGTCCAACTATCTATCCAGCACGGTAGGGAGTTGGCTCCGAATCACGCACGCTATATGGCCGGGCTGTTGACCACGGGGTATGCCATCGGCCAGTTGGTTGGCCCGATGCTCTCGGCGGTGTCAACGGCGCTGACGCATCGCCTTGAACCCGCGCTGTATGTGGCGGTGCTTGGGCTGTTGATCGCTGGCGTGCTGGTGATCAATACCCCAGCTCGGGCCACGGCCAGCAAGCCAACGTAATCTTGAGTAAAATACGTACAAAAAATGTGGAATAGCCGCAGCCAGCCTGCTACGGGCTGGATGCGGATTTTTCATACCAGGATGAAACACAATCACTGGATAAACGTCTCACTCTCATCTAGAGTGGGGGAAAATATTGATCGGGTTCACGTTATCTATCCGTCGTCTTTCAAGCTGCAGTTAGCTCCTCCCCCTGGATTTGCCGGGGGGCTGTATACTGCGCCCTTATCAATCGGTGCGAGTAACCAACAGCAGATAACAACGCTGTAATTTGAAAGACGACGGGTATATTGTTGGGGCCAGCCTGCTGGAGATACATCGCCATGACATCGTTAAGTAATGAAGCTGCACTGGTGCACGCGGCGCTTGAAGCGCGCGGCCTGGAAACCCCGTTATGTGGGGAGGTGTTGGATCGTGAGACGCGCAAGCGCCGTATCAAAGAGCACATGACGGAAATCATGCAGCTGTTGAACCTCGATCTATCCGACGACAGCCTGGCAGAAACGCCACACCGTATTGCGAAAATGTATGTCGATGAGATTTTTTCCGGCCTGGATTACGCCAACTTCCCGAAGATCACCGTCATCGAAAACAAGATGAAAGTGGACGAAATGGTGACGGTGCGTGATATTACCCTGACCAGTACCTGTGAACATCACTTTGTCACCATTGATGGTAAAGCCACCGTGGCATATATCCCTAAAGACTCGGTGATTGGCCTGTCGAAAATCAACCGCATCGTGCAGTTCTTTGCCCGCCGCCCACAGGTACAGGAGCGGCTGACTCAGCAGATCCTGGTGGCGTTGCAAACGCTGTTAGGCACCAACAATGTGGCGGTATCGATTGATGCGGTGCATTACTGCGTCAAGGCGCGTGGTATTCGTGATGCTACCAGTGCCACCACTACCACGTCGTTGGGCGGGCTGTTCAAGTCCAGCCAGAATACGCGCCAGGAGTTCTTGCGTGCGGTGCGTCACCATCACGGTTGATGGCTACCCCTCACCCCAACCCTCTCCCACAGGGAGAGGGAGCTGCCCGGCGTCTTTGTTGAGGCTGTGCTACTTCGGAACGTGAAGATGGGTAGAGTATTACGTAGAAAAATCAGCGAACCCGACCGATCTCCCACAGGGTGAGGGAGCTGATAGTCCCTGCTCTTTTTGGAAGCAAAAGGGTCATATCAGCAAATGAATACGGGGCTGCTGCTTAATGGGGTTTCTACTTTTACTAGACTAGAATACAAACTCAATCAACCTTCTCATCGAAAGTGAATCACCATAATTTCAAGCACACTCGATCGGTCCCCTCTCACTAAAGGAGAGGGTTAGGGTGAGGGGTCTTGTTACTGATTGAAATACAGCGGAATAACATGAACGCTAACGAAACACCCCGGCTACCACGCATAGATACGCTAGACTGCGTACGCGGTATCGCCATCCTTGGCATTCTGTTGCTGAATATCAGCGCGTTTGGCCTGCCGAAGGCCACCTACCTTAACCCCGCCTATCTTGGTATGCCCTCCACACGTGATGTCTGGACCTGGGCGCTGTTGGATCTGTTCGCTCAGGTCAAGTTCCTGGCCATGTTCGCTCTGCTGTTTGGTGCCGGTCTGCAACTGCTGCTACGGCGGGGCAAAGTCTGGATCCGCGCCCGGTTATCCTGGTTGGTACTGATTGGCCTGGGGCACGCCATTTTCTTATGGGATGGGGACATCCTGCTGGCCTACGGGCTGATCGGCCTGGTGTGTTGGCGCATGATCCGTGACGCACAGAATACCTTCACCCTGTTGAAAACCGGTGCGGTGCTGTATCTGATCGGCGTGGCGGTGTTGCTGCTGCTAGGGTTTATCTCTCCCGGTGAACCGGGCAGTTTCTGGCAGCCGAGCGTGGCCGAATTGCAATATGAGAAGTTCTGGAAGCAGCAAGGCGGGCCGGAAGCCTGGCGCAGCCGCCTGGATCTGCTTTCTTCCAGCCTGATAGCCATCGGTGCACAGTATGGCTGGCAACTGGCCGGGCTGATGCTGTTTGGCGCTGGCATGATGCGCAGCGGCTGGCTGCGTAACAGCTATTCACCCGCTGACTACCGCCGCCAGGCCGCCTGGCTGATACCGCTTTCATTGCTGATCCAGTTGCCCGGTGTGCTGCTACAGTGGCAACTGAGTTGGGATTATCGCTGGAGTGGTTTTCTGCTGCAGGTGCCGCGTGAGTTGGGTTCGCCGCTGCAGGCCATTGGATACCTGGCTCTGGTCTACGGTTTTTGGCCAACGCTTTCCCGCCTGCGTATCAGCCACTGGTTAACCCAGGTGGGGCGGATGGCGTTAAGTAACTACCTGCTACAAACCCTGATTTGCAGCACGCTGTTCTTCCGTTTTGGCCTTTATCAACAGCTCGACCGTTTGCAGCTATTGGCGGTCGTTCCCCTGGTGTGGCTGGCCAACCTGCTGTTTTCCACACTGTGGCTGCGTTACTTCGCGCAGGGCCCGATGGAATGGTTGTGGCGTAAGCTGACTTCACTGGCTGCGGGCGAAAGTCAACCTCAGCCGACAAAATGAGATCTGGCGCAGGTAGGTTAAAAAATTGTATGTAAACGTTTTCTTTCCTGTGACGGAATTCACGCTGAGGAGGATGACAAACGGGGTAGGATAGCGCCACTGTCAACTCTGCCGACCTCGGGACGTTTCATGAATTCTGTGCATTCAACCACCATTCGCGATGTGGCGAAGCGTGCGGGCGTGTCCGTTGCTACCGTCTCGCGAGTGCTGAATAACAGTGCCCTGACTAGCAAAGAGACTCGCGAACAGGTGCTGAAGGCGGTGGCGGAACTGGGCTACCGGCCAAACGCCAACGCGCAGGCATTGGCTACCCAGAGCAGTGAAACGCTTGGCGTGGTGGTGATGGATGTCTCCGACCCGTTCTTTGGCGCGTTAGTGAAAGCGGTAGACACGGTGGCGCAGCAAAACCACAAATACCTGCTGATCGGCAACAGTTACCATCAGGCGGACAAAGAGCGCCATGCCATCGAGGTGTTGCTCCGTCAACGCTGCAATGCCTTGATTGTTCATGCAAAAGCGTTAGGTGACGCGGAGCTGATCGCCTTTATGGATCAGGTGCCAGGCATGGTGTTAATTAACAGAATTATAACAGGCTATGAGCACCGTTGCGTTGGCCTGAACAATGTGTTTGGTGCAGAAGTTGCCATGCGCCTGTTGCTCTCGCAGGGGCATCAGCGGATTGGTTATCTGGGCTCCGATCACCCCATCGAAGACGGTCCGCTGCGCCAGCAAGGCTATAGTCAGGCGATGGCCGCAGCAGGTTTATCCCCGCCGGATAGCTGGCGGGCCTATGGCTCACCGGACCTGCAAGGCGGTGAAGCGGCGATGGTTGAACTGCTGGGTCGCAACCTGCACCTGAGTGCGGTGTTTGCCTATAATGACGCCATGGCAGCCGGTGCGATGGCGGTACTGAAAGAAAACGGTATCACGGTGCCGCAGCAGTTCTCGTTGGTGGGGTTTGATGATATCCCCATTGCCCGCTATACCAGCCCCAAGCTGACCACTATCCGTTACCCGATCGTTTCAATGGCCACCCTGGCTACCGAGCTGGCGCTGAAGGGCGCTGCCGGGCAGCTCGAACTTCAGGCTTCACACCTGTTCATGCCGACGCTGGTACGCCGCCACTCTGTTGCGCCGTGGCAAAGTGAGGCTTCGGTCACTCTCTGAACATTTATTATTGTGTAACCGTTTTCAATCTGTGAGAAAATTCACAGATTATTAACATAGTGCCGTCTATGCTCTAGTCGTTTTCCAGCGCAAAGGCTCTTGCCAGCCAAGCTTTTAATCTGGCGCTGACACAGCATCACAGGAATAACAAGCAACACGGATGACAGGAATTCATTTGAAACTGCCAGGCCCAACTGTGTGCATTGTGGGGCTTAATACCGAGTTCGACCCTCTACAAACCGGAGACAGACAATGAACAAGAAGGTTTTCACCCTGGCCGCGCTGGCCGCCAGCATGATGTTTGGCGCTGCTGCGCATGCAGATACCCGTATTGGCGTCACGATTTACAAGTATGACGACAACTTTATGTCGGTGGTGCGTAAGGCGATCGAGAAAGATGCCAAGGCCTCTCCGGATGTCACTCTGTTGATGAATGACTCGCAAAATGACCAGTCCAAGCAGAATGACCAGATCGACGTGCTGATTGCCAAAGGCGTAAAAGCGCTGGCGATCAACCTGGTGGACCCGGCCGCTGCTCCGGTGGTGATTGACAAGGCACGTGCCAACGATATCCCGGTGGTGTTCTACAACAAAGAACCTTCTCGTAAGGCGTTGGATAGCTACGACAAAGCTTATTACGTCGGTACCGATTCGAAAGAGTCTGGCGTGATCCAGGGTGAACTGATTGCCAAACACTGGAAAGCCAGCCCGGCCTGGGATCTGAACAAAGACGGCCAGATCCAATATGTGCTGTTGAAAGGCGAGCCGGGCCACCCGGATGCGGAAGCGCGTACCACCTACGTGATCAAAACGCTGAATGAAAAAGGTTACAAAACTCAGCAACTGCAGATGGACACCGCGATGTGGGATACCGCTCAGGCTAAAGACAAGATGGATGCCTGGCTGTCTGGCCCTAACGCCAACAAAATCGAAGTGGTGATCGCCAACAACGACGCGATGGCCATGGGCGCAGTCGAAGCCCTGAAAGCGCACAACAAGAGCAGCATTCCGGTCTTTGGTGTCGATGCCCTGCCAGAAGCACTGGCGTTGGTGAAATCCGGGGCGATGGCCGGTACCGTGCTGAACGATGCCGACAATCAGGCGAAGGCAACCTTCGATCTGGCGAAGAACCTGGCCGCGGGCAAACCTGCCGCTGAAGGTACCCAATACAAGATCGTCGATAAAATCGTGCGTATTCCTTACGTGGGCGTAGATAAGGATAACCTGTCTCAGTTTGTGAAATAAACCGAAATAGGCAGAAATGCCCCCATCGGTATTTCGATGGGGGAACTTATTAGAAGAACCTGTTAATTCCCCTGTGCTGTTTATCTGGCTAGGGGGAGGCTGGTTCCAGAATTAGCCAGGACTATTTATGGCCGAAAACTCTCGTGAGTGGCTACTGGAAATGACGGATATCAGTAAGTCATTTCCCGGCGTAAAGGCATTAGATAAAGTGAATTTACGCGTACGTCCAAACTCCATTCATGCATTAATGGGGGAGAACGGCGCTGGAAAATCCACCTTATTAAAATGTCTGTTTGGCATTTATAAAAAAGACTCCGGCAGTATTCTGTTTCAGGGGCAAGAAGTTGATTACAAGAGTTCCAAAGAAGCACTAGAGCAGGGTGTTTCGATGGTGCACCAGGAGCTGAACCTGGTGTTGCAACGTACCGTGATGGACAACATGTGGTTGGGGCGCTACCCCACCAAAGGGCTGTTTGTCGATCAGGACAAGATGTACAAAGACACCAGGGAAATTTTCGACGAACTGGATATCGATATCGATCCCCGCGCTAAAGTCGGTACACTTTCGGTATCCCAGATGCAGATGATCGAAATTGCCAAGGCGTTCTCTTATAACGCTAAAATTGTGATTATGGATGAGCCAACGTCTTCTCTGACCGAGAAAGAGGTTAATCATCTGTTCACCATTATCCGTAAGCTGAAAGAGCGTGGCTGTGGCATCGTGTATATCTCGCACAAGATGGAAGAGATCTTCCAGCTATGCGATGAGATCACCATTCTGCGCGACGGCCAATGGATCGCCACCCAGCCGCTGGAAGGGCTGGATATGGACAAGATTATCTCGATGATGGTTGGGCGTTCGCTGAGCCAGCGTTTCCCCGATCGTCAGAATACGCCGGGTGAGGTGATTTTAGAGGTGAAAGGCTTGACCTCTTTACGCCAGCCTTCCATCCGCGATATCTCTTTCGATCTGCATCAGGGGGAGATCCTGGGCATTGCCGGGCTGGTGGGGGCCAAACGCACCGACATTGTCGAAACCCTGTTTGGCATCCGCGAGAAGGTGGCTGGCACCATCAAACTGCACGGTAAAAATATCAACAACGACAGTGCTAACGAAGCCATCAACCACGGTTTTGCCCTGGTGACGGAGGAACGTCGTTCCACCGGTATTTATGCCTATCTGGATATTGGCTTTAACTCGTTGATCTCCAATATCCGTCAATACAAAAACAAAATGGGCCTGCTGGATAACCGCCGGATGAAAAGCGACACCCAATGGGTGATCGATGCCATGCGGGTGAAAACACCGGGCCACCATACCAATATCGGTTCGCTTTCCGGCGGTAATCAGCAAAAGGTGATTATTGGCCGCTGGCTGCTGACACAGCCGGAAATCCTGATGATGGATGAGCCAACGCGCGGTATCGACGTGGGGGCCAAATTTGAAATTTACCAGTTAATGACCGAGTTGGCGAAGAAGGGCAAGGGGATCATTATAATCTCTTCCGAAATGCCGGAGCTTTTGGGAATTACCGACAGAATATTGGTGATGAGTAATGGTCAGGTTGCGGGCATTGTGAATACCAAACAGACCTCGCAAAATGAAATATTGCGGCTAGCCTCCTTGCATCTTTAAGGATCGTAATTATGAGCGCACTGAATAAAAAAACCTTGTTCACCTATTTTAAAGAGGGTGGCATTTATCTGGTCCTGCTGGTGTTACTGGCGATTATTATTATCCAGGATCCGACCTTCTTAAGCCTGATGAACCTGAGTAATATCCTGACCCAATCCTCGGTGCGTATTATCATTGCGCTGGGCGTGGCCGGGCTGATCGTCACGCAGGGGACCGACCTTTCCGCCGGGCGTCAGGTGGGGCTGGCCGCGGTGATTGCCGCAACCCTGTTGCAATCGATGGATAACGTCAACAAAGTGTTCCCACAAATGGAAACCTGGTCGATCCCAATGGTGATCTTGCTGGTTTGCGCCGTGGGAGCGGTGATTGGCCTGGTTAACGGCTTGATTATCGCTTACCTCAACGTGACGCCGTTTATCACCACCTTGGGCACCATGATCATCGTTTATGGGATTAACTCCCTGTATTACGATTACGTGGGGGCCTCACCGGTGGCCGGTTTCGATCCGAAATTTTCCACCTTTGCCCAAGGGTTCTTGCGATTCGGCGACTTCAAGCTGTCGTACATCACCTTCTATGCGATTATTGCGATTATCTTTGTCTGGGTGCTGTGGAATAAAACCCGCTTTGGCAAGAATATCTTCGCCATCGGTGGTAACCCGGAGGCGGCGAAAGTCTCTGGCGTCAACGTCCCGCTGAACCTGATCATGGTCTATGCGCTGTCCGGGGTGTTCTATGCCTTTGGCGGTTTACTGGAAGCGGGCCGTATCGGTAGCGCCACCAACAACCTCGGCTTTATGTATGAACTGGATGCTATCGCGGCCTGTGTGGTCGGCGGGGTGTCGTTTGCCGGTGGGGTAGGTACGGTGCTGGGAGTAGTGACCGGGGTGATCATCTTTACCGTCATCAACTACGGCCTGACCTATATCGGCGTGAATCCTTACTGGCAGTACATCATCAAGGGTAGCATTATCATCTTCGCGGTAGCGCTGGACTCCCTGAAGTACGCCAAGAAAAAATAAGTTTGTTTTGCGCTTTACGCTAACGGCCAGCATCTGCTGGCCGTTTATTTTTCCTCGCCGATCTCACATCCCAGGGGAGCAGTACAACCCCCTCACCCCAACCCTCTCCCACAGGGAGAGGGAGCTGATAGCCCCAGCTCTGTTGGGAGAAGGGAGATAATTTCAGCAACCTTGCTCACTCCTTCAACCAAGGTGAGTCAGTCAAGGTGTGTGGTTGGCTTGTGTGATTACGGCAAGTAGGGATTAAAGAGAAAGACAAGGTATTCCATAGGGAGAGGGAGCTGATAGCTCCAGCTCTGTTGGGAGAAGGGAAGTAATTTCAGCAACCTTGCTCACTCCTTCAACCAAGGTGAGTCAGTCAAGGTGTGTGGTTGGCTTGTGTGATTACGGCAAGTAGGGATTAAAGAGAAAGACAAGGTATTCCATAGGGAGAGGGAGCTGATAGCCCCAGCTCTGTTGGGAGAAGGGGGGTAATTTCAGCAACCTTGCTCACTCCTTCAACCAAGGTGAGTCAGTCAACGCGAGTGGTTAAAGACAAGGTATTACACAGAAAAATCAACGAGTTCGATCTGTCCCCTCTCCCTGTGGGAGAGGGTTAGGGTGAGGGGCAATCGCTTAAGCTTGAGGTGAAACTCAGCTCTTCTTCTGCTGCTGAGCTTTAACTTTCTCTGCCGCCAGCTTGTGCTCCAATTCCACCACCTGTTCCGGTGACACAGCCGGATAACCCGGTGCATCTTCCGGCACCTTGTGCATGGCAGATATCGGGAGCAGCGGGCCAAGGAAACGAGGCTCACGCTTGAGGATATACAGATCGGTCAAGGCACCCAGGCGGGCAAAGATCTCGCGTACGCGCACCGTCATCATATTTTTTGGCGAAGGTACCGCATAGCATTGCGCCTGGATGCCCATATGCAGGGCGATAAACAGGGCGCGCTCGCAATGGAAACGCTGGGTGATGATGATGAAGTCGTTGGTATCGAACACCTTACGCGTACGGACGATGGAGTCGAGGGTACGGAAACCGGCATAGTCGAGCGCGATATCGCTTGGCGCAACGCCAGCGGCCAGCAGATCGCGGCGCATCGTCATCGGTTCGTTGTAGCTTTGCTGTGCATTATCGCCGCTCAGTAGCAGGTACTTCACCTTGCCGCTGTTATAGGCGTTGATCGCTCCCTGAATACGGTAGCGGTAATATTGGTTAAGCACTCCGGTACGGTAATATTTGGAGGTGCCAAGCACTACTCCCACCTGACGGTGTGGTAGCGTTTGCAGTTCTTCGTAGATGTAAGGCGCTGTTTTCCAACTTATCCAGCGATCGAGCGCGATAGCCGACAGCATCAGCAGCGAAATGATGATGGACAGGCTAATTATCAGGCGTTTCCACATGTTGATGCCTTGCGCGAACGAGGGCTAAAGTAAGACCTCAAGGCTACTTTACCTGCCCGGCAGACGCAAGCAATGAGCCGTTTACCGCAGGTGTTACGCTGCATTTTTCAGCATATTCCTGTCTTGGTGTGATAACCGGGCCTGACTAACAGGCCCGGTGAGGAACTTAGAACGAGGTACGCTTGTAGATACGGTATTGCGGGCGCCAGAAGTTATGCTCAATGGCTTTGGACAACGCCTCTTCCGACGTCACCACTGCCACCCCCTGCAACTGAGCGGCTTTGCCTACTTCCATCGCGATGCATTTGGATACGCCCTGAATATCATCAATATTCGGCAGCAGTGCGCCATGGCCGTCGGTAGCCAGTGGAGAACAGTCGGCCAAGGCACGGCTGGCGGCCATCAGCATGGCATCGGTGACCCGTTTTGCCCCTGCAGCCAATACGCCAAGGCCAATCCCCGGGAAGATATAGGAGTTGTTGCACTGGGCAATTGGGAACAGTTGGTCTTTATAGGTGACCGGTGAGAATGGGCTACCGGTGGCGACCAGTGCGGCACCGTCGGTCCAGTTGATGATATCTTCTGGCCGGGCTTCCACGCGGGAGGTTGGGTTGGACAGTGGCATCACGATCGGGCGCGGGCAATGCTGGTGCATCTCGCGGATCAGTTCTTCGGTAAACAGTCCCGGCTGGCCAGAGACACCGATCAGCACGGTCGGCTTGGCGTTACGCACCACTTCCAGCAGGGAAATGGCATCGCTTTCCACCTGCCATTGTTCCAGACTGGCACTTTTCTGCACCAGTTTGCTCTGGAAATCGAGCAGGTTCGGCAGTTTATCGGTTAGCAGGCCAAAACGGTCAACCATAAACACACGGGCGCGGGCTTCTTCTTCACTCAGACCTTCGGATTTCATCTGGGCGATGATCTGCTCGGCAATCCCACAACCCGCGGAACCAGCCCCCAGGAAGGCAACGGTTTGATCGCGCAGTTGGCTGCCTGCGGCACGGCTGGCGGCAATCAGGCTGCCCAGCGTCACGGCAGCGGTGCCTTGGATATCGTCGTTAAAGCAGCACAGTTCGTCACGATAGCGATTAAGCAGCGGTGTGGCGTTGTTCTGGGCGAAATCTTCAAACTGCAACAGCACGTTCGGCCAACGGCGTTTCACCGCCTGGATGAACTCTTCCACAAAGGCGTGATACTCATCGCCAGAAATACGCGGATGACGCCACCCCATATAGAGCGGATCGTTCAGACGTTGCGGGTTGTTGGTGCCCACGTCCAGCACTACCGGCAAGGTATAAGCCGGGCTGATGCCGCCGCAGGCGGTGTACAGGGAGAGTTTACCGATCGGAATACCCATGCCCCCGATACCCTGATCGCCCAGCCCAAGGATGCGTTCCCCGTCGGTGACCACAATCACCTTAACGTTCTGCTTGGTGGCGTTTTGCAGCATATCGTCGATGCGATCGCGGTTCGGGTAGGAAATAAACAGCCCACGTGCGCGGCGATAGATATCGGAGAAATGCTCACAGGCTTCACCTACGGTTGGCGTGTAGATGATGGGCATCATCTCGCTCAGGTGCGAATCCAGCAGGCGATAGAACAGCGTTTCGTTGGTGTCCTGGATATTACGCAGGTAGATGTGCTTGTCATTATCGTTCTTGAAATCCTGATACTGACGGTAAGCGCGTTCCACCTGTTCTTCGATGGTTTCTATCGCTTCCGGCAGCAGGCCGTGCAGGTTGAAGTTACTGCGCTCTTCTTCGGAAAAGGCGCTGCCTTTGTTCAGCAACGGGAACTCCAACAGAATGGGGCCAGCGTAGGGGATGTAGAGAGGGCGTTTGCTTTCGTATTCCAGTTCCATCAGTTTTACTCTTTGCCTAGGGTAAGCTTTATTACTGCCGATCCTAAGATATCGGCAAAATATGTACAGCATTTGTTAGTAAATAATGAGGAATTGTCGTTTGCTGCTGCTTTTTTAGCCGGATGGTGGCGGAGCGCGGTGACTCCGCCTGGGGGATCAGAAGGTGACGCGTTGGACGTCTTGGCAGCCCAAGGCCGCCAGGGTAGCTGCTGTGGCATCCCATTGGGTCAGGATTGCGCCTGCTGCTTCGGCCAATACGGCACGGCGAATTTTCTGGCAATCACCACCGGAGACATTCATCAGGATCAGTGCGGCCTGCAATGGCGGCAGGCTAGGGTTGAACGCGGCGTTTTCTGCATAGCGGCCAGCGTAAACCTTGCCGTCTTCGGCTTCCAGCGCTACGCCGCTATGGGACGTGCTATAAGGGGCATGGCTGCGGTTGGCGGCATCCAGGGCAGCTTTCGCCAGTTCATCATCCAGCGTCAGTTGGAAACCGTGGTCGACCGGATCCATCAGCAACTCGCTGATTTGCAGATCTTTAGGGCCGAAGGAGTAAGGCAGGTAATCACCCAGCGTGGCGGTTGCCCGTGCAGGCAGGTGGATCTCCAACTCGGTGCCGCTGTTAAGCTCATTCATAAACTGGCGGCAGTGGCCGCAGGGCGAGTAGTTGACGGTGACTGCAACCAGTTTGGCTTCGCCGCGCAGCCAGGCATGCGTGACTGCGCACTGCTCCGCGTGCACGGTTTGCTGCATGGGGGCACCCAGGAATTCCATGTTGCCACCAAAATACCAGTTGCCGCTGACGCCACGCGCCACCGCCCCCACGTGGAAATGCGAAATCGGCGTTAACGAGCAGGCGGCCGCCAATGGCAGCAGAGCAAACGCCAGGGCATCGTCATCCAACCCACACTGTTGCTTGATCGCCGCAATCTGCTCGGCCTTGAACATGGCTGCGAAATCAGGCGCATCTAAATAAGGCAGCAGGGCAGATTGCAAGGCCGTTGGCAATTCGCCGTAGGCAGTTTGAAAGCGCGAGTGCATAAGAAGTCTCTCTACAAGTTAACGGGTTAACATTCTAGGCAACCGGCCCATAATAAAGTGTGATTTATGTCTTCTTTTTTAATGAAACTAATGCAATGAAATAGGTAAATGCGAGATGTATCGCAGGTTTTTAGCCGTTAACCAAATAGCCGCAGCAGTATCGGGAACACGAACGGCGCGGTCAGCGAGGTAATAATCCCGCAGATAACCAGAGCGAGCGAGCTGAATGCGCCCTGTTGGTAATCAATTTCTACGCAGCGCGCGGTTCCCAACGCGTGCGAGGCGGTACCCATTGCCAAACCGCGCGATGAATTGGTGTTGATCCGCAACAGGCCAAGCAACGAATGGCCAAAAACCGCCCCCAGAATACCGACAAAAATTACGCACACCGCACTGATGGCCGGGATGCCACCAATCGACTCGGCTACCGCCATGGCTATCGGCGTCGTCACCGATTTTGGCAAGATCGAGGCGGCAATCTCGGGTTTGGCCCCCATCAGCAGGGCAATGGCACCGCCGCTGATCATCGCGGTCATGCTGCCAATAAAGCAGACGGTAATGATGGATCTCCAACGCGCGCGGATCTGATGGATCTGCTCGTATAGCGGAAAGGCAAGGGCGACCACCGCCGGTTGCAGCAGATCGTTGAGGATTTTGCTGCCTTGAAAATAGCGTTCATAAGGAATACCGGTCAGTAACAGCAGTGGGATAATCACCGCCATCGAGACCAATAATGGGTTCAGCAACGGCATGTTGAGCTTTTGCGCCAGCTTGCGTGCCGCGTAGAACACCACCAGGGTCAGCGGCAAGGACCACCAGATATTTTGCATCATTGCTTATCTCCCACATCTTTTGTCTTGCCGAGGATAGGACGCTCGCGGTGGAAGTAATGTGAAGTATAGCCGACCACCACAAACACCAGCAGCGTACTGATCAGGCAAGACACGATCAGCGGAGCCAGATCGTCAACTATCTGGTCGTAATACTTCATGATGCCGACGCCGATTGGTACGAACAGCAGCACCATATAGCGAATAAACAGATGGCAGCCAGGCTTGACCCATTTGGCCGGTAGAATTTGTGAGGAGAGCAGGGCAAACAGGATCAACATCCCGATAATGCTGCCGGGGATGGCGATCGGCAGTAGCGCCGCAATGGCGTTACCGGCGAACAGGCTGAGGTAGATCAGCACGATCGCCCTGACATATTTCCAACACAGGTTAAATAGGTTGCCCATAGTGCATTCTCGTTGATGTTGACGTATTCATCATACAATTAAACCGTGAGCTACGCCACAAAACGCATCATGAATTCTCGCTATGCCTGTCATGCCATTTTGGCAAGATTGCGGCTCGCCTGAAGTGTAGCGGGCCAGGCTATTCCGCGTTGCTTAGGCTGGCAAGCGGCTTTTGCTGTTCCGCCAACCGATGGCCGAGGAAGAAGAACAGCAGGCTGAACAACGCGGCGGCGATCAACACCAGGAACATCACCGGCGGTGGCGTATAGCTCAGTAGGAAGCCGCACATCACCGGGTTGATGGCTCCCCCCAGATTACTCAGGCTTTGCACGCCGTAATAGCTGCCTTTCAGGTGCGGCGGGGCGATAAAGTCGATAAACATATATTCGACCGGAATGACGATGATTTCCCCCAGGGTGAAAATCGCCATGGCCAGCACCCATAGCCATATCGATTGCCCTGCCAGCATAAAGCCGATCAGCCCCAGGACGAAAAATAGTGTGCCCAGCATCAACCAGCGCAGCATGTTGTCCTGGCGCATACCTCGGCTTAGCAGATACTGCAGGGCGATCACGATGCAGGCGTTGACGATCATCACCACGCCAATCACCTTGTAGGCGAATTCGGCATCGCTAACGATGATCAGATACTGCGACAGGTAGCCGGTAAATTGGCCAAACACCACCGCGCCTAACGTACTGCCGAGGGTGAAATAAATCAGCCGCCGATCGCCACGCAGCACATTCACCGTCTGGCGGAAGTTGAGTACTGACGGTGGGGTGTTGCTGCTTTCTTCTGCCGGTGGCGATGGATAGCTACGCAGGCGGAAGCTCAGGACTATCACCGTCAATAACGCTAATCCCCCGGAAAGGTAGAACGGCAGCAATGGGCTGTATCCGGCTACCATCACGCCCGTTGATGAACCGACGGCCCAGCCAACATTGATCAACGTATAGTTGATTGAGAAGGCTTTGATACGCTGATTTACCGGCAGCCAACTGGCAAAGCAGGCTTTGATGGCTATGTTGAGCACCGCATAGGCGGTATGTAAGATGGCCAGCACCAGGATGACGCCAGCGGGTTGGGAGACCGACGGGATAGCAAAAAAGCTCAGCGAAAATAGCAGGATGGCGAGCAGGATCAGCGGATTTTTATTAAAGCGATCGACCAGATAGCCGCCATAAAAGCTGCTGATGATGCCGATAGTCAGGCTGATACCAAGGATAATACCCACGCTTTTGGGTAGCAGGTGGAAGTGTTCGGTCAGGTAAATGGTGATAAAGGGCAGCGTGACGCCACGGCCTATGGTCAGCACCAGCGAACTAGCCAGCAATATCTTAATCAGTGGGGGGAATCCCTTCATAGCCAAACCTGTTGATGCATACAGTTATTACGCCCATGCAACTACAGTAGCTTATTTTGTGGTGCTGAGAAGGGGGGAGCGGAAAAATTGTTTAAAAAAAAGAGGCTACGTCTGTAGCCCCTCGATAAAACAGCATTATTTACCGGATTTGGCCTGCAGGGTGGCAAACCAGGGTTGGATGAAATCTTCGCTACTGCCCCAGCCTGGAATAATTTTGCCCAGTGAGGCGACATTGATCGGAGCGGTCTGGCTGACCAGCAGGGCCTGCGGGATAGCGGCGGCTTTAAACTGATAGGTGGCGGGAGTTGGCTCACCCGCCAGCTTGTTGGCAATCAGCCGTAGGTTGACGGCGCCGATCAGCTTGGTATCCACCGCGACGCTGACCTTCCATGGGCTACCGGCTTCGCGCATCAACTGGAGATCCAGGTTGGAGATATCGATGCTGTAGAGCTTGATTTCGGTGCGGCCATTTTCTTGCAGCGCCTTATAGGCTCCCTGGCTGAAGGCATCCCAGGTGCCCCAGATGGCATCGACTTTACCTTTCGGGTATTTGGCCAGCACAGCGCCGACTTTATTGGCGGTATCGCCCTGGACGTCGGAGGAAACTGCCCCGATCGACTCCAACTCATGAATACCCGGATTTTGCTTGAGTAATTGCTGGTAAGCGGCCTGGCGGCGCTCCATCGGCGGGAAGCCTGCAACCCACAGCTTGATAATGTTGGCCTTACCGTCGAAGTCTTTAATCAGCTGGCCGAAAGACTCATTGGCCAGAGAGGCATCATCCTGTTGGGAAACGGTGACTCCTGGGATCTCGCCGCTAACGTCGGTATCAAAGGCCGACACCGCAATACCTGCCGCAGCGATGCGCTTGACCAGATCGGTGGAATAGGGCGCGCGGCCTTGAGAAAGAATGATGCCGTCATACTTCTGGCTGATGGCCTGGTTGACGAAATCCTGAAAACGCGCGTCGTCACCGTTGCTCAGGAAAGTGTCGACCTTGAAACCGAGCTTGCGCCCTTCCTGGATTGCTCCGGCCAAAAACTGGGTGGTGTTGTCGTCGGAACCCAGGTTACGGATCACCGCGACGCGGATTTGCCCCTGATGTTGGGCAATAGCGTCAGGAACGGGGGCAAGCGTGGCTTCAGCGGCCAGCAGGGGCAGGCTGGTCAGCAGGCTGAGGGCGAGCAGTGAGGTCTTTATCGTTTTCATTATTGGCTCCGAAGCAGGTGAAGAGTTCCCGGTAAAATTGGATGTGTGGCTGTCTTTATGTCTGGACGTCTATTTTGTGCGATGCAGCATCATAACCAGATGTCCGGCACTTGGGAATCCACCGGCTTATGAATTTTTTTCAGGTGTTATAACGATTGGTTTGGATGGGGTACGCAGTTTTGGCAGGAGGCTATGGCTGACCCTCTTTTGCAAGGGTAGCGTTGTTGCGGAGGTCGCTATGACAAAAACAACAACCTTAACCAAAGCCCGCCGATTGCGGGCTTGCATGACGGATGCCGAAAAATTTTTGTGGTTACAGCTGCGCGATCGCCGCTTGGCGGGGTTTAAGTTTCGACGGCAATTTCCGGTTGGGCCTTTCTTTGCCGATTTTGCGTGCTGGCAGGCGAAGCTGATTGTTGAGCTGGATGGTGGCCAGCATTCGGTGCAGGCGGCTTATGACCAGCAGCGCACAAGCTTTCTAAAACGCCAGGGATTTACCGTGATTCGTTTTTGGAACGATGAAGTTTTACTTAATTGGGAGGGCGTGAGACAGGTGATTTTATGGCATCTGCAGCGCAAGATATCCCTTTATTCTGGCCGTTGAGATTGCCCCTCACCCCAACCCTCTCCCACAGGGAGAGGGAGCTGTCCGGAACATATAGTTAGCCCGTGCTGCTTCGGAAAGTAAGGAGTAAATAGAAGCTAGGCATTACTAGATCGGAAAGAAATGAAGAAAGAAATGAATAAGAAGAAAGGTTGGGTATGACTCAGAGAAATCAACGAACTCGATCAGCTCACTCTCCAACAGGGAGAGGGGGCTGTCCGGAGCATATAGTTAGCCCGTGCTGCTTCGGAAAGTAAGGAGTAAATAGAAGCTAGGCATTACTAGATCGGAAAGAAATGAAGAAAGAAATGAATAAGAAGAAAGGTTGGGTATGACTCAGAGAAATCAACGAACTCGATCAGTCCCCTCTCCCTGCGGGAGAGGGTTAGGGTGAGGGGACTTTGTTATATTACAAAAGCTTACTTAACCTGCATACCAGGCTGTGCGCCGCTGTCCGGGCTGAGCAGGAAGATCTCCTTGCCGCCAGGGCCAGCCGCCATCACCATCCCTTCGGAAACGCCAAAGCGCATCTTACGCGGCGCCAGGTTGGCCACCATAATCGTCAAACGCCCTTCCAGCAGTGAAGGATCAGGGTAGGCAGAGCGGATCCCGGAGAAAATCTGGCGCGATTCGCCACCCAGATCCAACTGCAGCTTCAGCAACTTGTCGGAACCTTCAACAAACTCGGCGCTCTTGATCAGCGCGATGCGCATATCGACCTTGGCAAAATCGTCAAAACTGATGGTGTCCTGGATCGGATCGTCCGCCAGCGGGCCACTGACAACCTTCTGGCTGGCGGCCAGATCTTCTTTTGATGCATTGACCATTTCATTCACTTTGTCGAGATCGATACGGTTGAACAGCGCCTTGAAAGTGCTCACCTGATGGCCCAGCAGCGGCTGCTCAATACCATCCCAGCTCAGTTCGCAATTGAGGAACGCTTCGGCACGTTCGGTCAACGCAGGCAGTACCGGCTTCAGATAGGTCATCAGCACGCGGAACAGGTTGATGCCCATCGAACAGATAGCTTGCAGATCGGCGTCGCGGCCTTCTTCTTTCGCTACTACCCAAGGAGCCTGCTCATCGACATAGCGGTTGGCCAGATCGGCCAGCGCCATGATTTCGCGGATCGCCCGGCTGGTTTCACGGCTGGCATAGGCCTGCGCAATGCTGGTGGCAGCATCAACAAAGGTCTGGTACAGCGCGGGGTCGGCCAGATGATCGGCTAACTGCCCGGCAAAACGCTTGTTGATAAAGCCAGCGTTACGGGAAGCCAGGTTCACCACTTTGTTCACGATATCCGCATTCACGCGCTGTACGAAGTCTTCCAGATTCAGGTCGATATCGTCGATGCGTGAAGAGAGCTTGGCGGCGTAGTAGTAACGCAGGCAGTCGGCATCCAGATGCTTGAGGTAGGTGCCAGCTTTAATGAAGGTGCCGCGCGACTTGGACATCTTGGCGCCGTTCACCGTCACATAGCCGTGCACAAACAGGCTGGTTGGCTTGCGGAAATCACTGCCTTCCAACATCGCCGGCCAGAACAGGCTATGGAAATAGACGATATCCTTACCGATAAAGTGATACAGCTCGGTAGTGGAGTCTTTGCGCCAGAACTCGTCGAAATCCAGATCGCCGCGTTTGTCGCACAGGTTCTTGAACGAACCCATGTAACCGATTGGCGCATCCAGCCAGACGTAAAAATACTTGCCTGGGGCATCCGGAATTTCGAAGCCGAAATACGGCGCGTCGCGGGAGATATCCCACTGTTGCAGGCCGGATTCGAACCATTCCTGCATCTTGTTGGCTACCTGCTCTTGCAGCGCGCCGGAGCGCGTCCAGGCCTGCAGCATGTCGCTGAAAGCGGGCAGGTCGAAGAAATAGTGCTCAGAATCACGCATCTCCGGAGTAGCGCCAGAAACCACGGATTTAGGGTCGATCAGCTCGGTTGGGCTGTAGGTTGCGCCACACACTTCGCAGTTATCGCCATATTGATCCGGAGATTTACATTTCGGGCAGGTGCCCTTCACAAAACGATCCGGCAGGAACATGCCTTTCTCGGGATCGTAAAGCTGAGAAATGGTGCGTCGCTTGATATGACCGTTCTCTTTCAAGCGGCCATAGATCACACCGGACAGTTCACGGTTTTCTTCGCTATGGGTCGAATGATAATTCTCATAGCTGATGCCAAAACCGGCGAAATCCTGTTGGTGCTCGCGGCTCATTTCCGCGATCATCTCTTCTGGCGGGATACCCATCTGCTGTGCTTTGAGCATGATTGGCGTACCGTGCGCGTCATCCGCACAGATGAAATGAACTTCGTTGCCGCGCATTCGTTGGTAACGAACCCAGATATCTGCCTGGATGTGCTCGAGCATGTGGCCGAGATGGATGGAACCATTTGCGTACGGTAGCGCGCACGTCACCAATAATTTTTTCGCGACTTGAGCCATAATGAAAAATTGCTTTCTTTAATGAGTGAAAAGGGTCTTTGATGTTACCCGATCGCGCTCTCTGCTGCTAGGGCGGTTTCTTTCGGGTTATACGAGCGAGTTACCCTGCAATTCTGATATGCTTATCAGGTTGCTACCCATTCAAAATCAAGGAGCCGGGATGAACGCCAAATCCCCTGAGCAGACCAACCCTGAAGTTCTGCGCGCCCTGGTGACCGGAGTATTGGCCGCCTTCGAACATCCGACGTTAAAAAATAACCTGACCGCACTGAAAGCCATTCACCACTGCACGCTGCTGGACAATGTTCTGCATATTGAGTTGGTCATGCCTTTTGCCTGGCAAAGTGGGTTTGCAGCGCTGAAAGAGTCGGTAAGCGCCGAGCTGCTGCGCGTGACCGGCGTTCAGGCTATCGACTGGAAGCTGAAACACGATATCACCACCCTGAAACGTGCCAATGACCAGGCCGGTGTGAAAGGCGTGCGCAACATTATTGCCGTCAGCTCGGGTAAAGGCGGAGTGGGGAAATCCAGCACCGCGGTCAATCTGGCGCTGGCGCTGATCGCCGAAGGTGCCAAAGTGGGTATCCTGGATGCGGACATTTATGGGCCGTCGATCCCCAACATGCTGGGTACTGAACATGAACGCCCGACCTCGCCAGATGGCCAGCATATGGCTCCGATCATAGCGCACGGTTTAGCGACCAACTCTATCGGCTATCTGGTGACCGACGACAACGCCATGGTGTGGCGCGGGCCGATGGCCAGCAAGGCGCTGCTGCAACTGTTGCAGGATACGCTGTGGCCGGATCTGGATTATCTGGTGCTGGATATGCCGCCGGGAACTGGGGATATCCAATTGACCTTGTCGCAGAATATCCCGGTGACCGGGGCGCTGGTGGTAACGACGCCACAGGATATTGCCTTGCTTGATGCTGCCAAGGGGATTGTGATGTTCGAAAAGGTGCATGTGCCGGTATTGGGCATCGTCGAGAACATGAGCATGCATGTCTGCAGCAACTGTGGTCATCATGAGCCTATTTTTGGCACCGGTGGGGCAGAGAAACTAGTGCAGAAATACCATAGCCGCCTGTTGGGGCAAATGCCGCTGCATATTTCGTTGCGTGAAGATCTGGATCGTGGGCAACCGACCGTAGTCAGCCGCCCGGACAGCGAGTTTGCCGAGATGTACCGTCAACTGGCGGGGCGCGTCGCGGCTCAGATGTACTGGCAGGGGGAAGCTATCCCTACCGAGATCTCCTTCCGCGCGCTGTGATGTTACCTCACCCTCTCCCTGTGGGGGAGGGTTCTTTATGCAGATCGGCCCGGACAAAAGGTTTCTCTACCGGCGCAATGGTCACGGCAATCCGTTCCAATAACCCCTGGGTCGGTGCCGCAGTGCCGGAATTGATCAGGACAATGGGCAGCGCCAGCGTAACGGCGATTTTGCGGTAAGACAGCCGCGGTGGCAGCGTGCCACGTTGCAGCATTAAGAAGGTGCTGCTGACGATAAAACCGAGCGCCAGGCCGGTGATCACCTCAGAAGTGGAATGGGCGTGGATCACCAAACGTGAATAACCTACTGCGGCAGCCAACAGATAGCCGACGACCACCGCAGTACGCCTGACCGGCGACGAGAAACGCCCACAGAGCAACCACAGCAAAACCGGCCAGATACTGGCAGACAGGGCCGAGTGGCCGCTGAACCCGGTAAAATCCCAGTGGCGGCTGCCGATGCCCCAGCCCATAAACGCCAGCTTTGATGCGCAAACTACGGCACCCACGCCGCCAAACAACAGCATCCATTGCCAGGTCGGCTTTCTGCTGGCAGGGGACAGGATTAGAATAATAAAGACGATGGCTGCGCAGGGCAGCAGCAGCATGCTGTCACCAAAGAAAGTCAGAAAATGCCAGTTCATGTGCGGTTGTACTCTAAGAAATAGGATCGAAGACGGTCTTTATGATGGCGCGAATTGTACCCTGAGTCGCCGATTTGCAGTAGCGTAAAAAATCTTAAATCCCCCGGCAAAAGATAATCTGCTCGTCAATTACCCCGGTTTGTGGGGATTATCACCCGTCCAACCTTCTAAACGCTGGCGCCGGGAGCACTAACTCCCTATAATTGGCCTGCTTTATACCCCCTTTCCCCACATTGAAATCAGGTCTTTAATTTTATGACTGACAAGTCGCATCAGTGCGTCATTATTGGTATAGCTGGCGCATCAGCCTCCGGAAAAAGCCTTATTGCCAGTACGTTATACCGCGAACTCCGCGATCAGGTTGGCGATCAACATATCGGTGTGATCCCGGAAGACAGTTACTACAAAGACCAGACGCACCTGACCATGGAAGAGCGGGTCAAAACCAACTATGACCACCCCAGCGCCATGGATCACAACCTGCTGTTCCAGCATCTGCAAATGCTGAAATCCGGCCAGGCGATTGAGTTGCCGCTATATAGCTACACCGAACATACGCGCAAGAAAGAGACGATTCACCTGGAACCCAAGAAAGTCATCATCCTGGAAGGGATCCTGCTGTTGACGGATATCCGCCTGCGCCAGGAAATGAATTTCTCGATCTTTGTTGATACCCCGTTGGATATTTGCCTGATGCGCCGTATGAAGCGCGACGTGAATGAGCGTGGCCGCTCCATGGATTCCGTGATGGCGCAGTACCAGAAAACCGTCCGCCCAATGTTCCTGCAGTTTATTGAGCCGTCAAAGCAATATGCCGATATTATCGTACCGCGCGGGGGTAAAAACCGTATCGCGATAGATATCCTGAAGGCAAAAATCAGCCAATTCTTTGAATAAGTCATTAACAGGTCAGCCTGTTTTGCTGGCCTTTAGCGAACTATTTGAGTCCTGACATAGACCTTGAGCCAGTTGTGTGGCAATTTTCGTATGAGTTTATGCGTCTTGATGGAATGGAGAAAATAATGAGACTGTGCGACCGCGATATCGAAGCCTGGCTGGATAACGGAAAACTGGTGATTTCACCGCGTCCTCCCATTGAGCGTATTAACGGGGCCACAGTGGATGTCCGTCTGGGCAATCAGTTCCGCGTGTTCCGTGGCCACACCGCTGCCTTTATCGATCTCAGTGGCCCAAAGGATGAAGTGAGTGCCGCTCTTGACCGCGTAATGAGCGATGAAATCGTGCTGCCGGAAGGCGAAGCCTTCTTCCTCCATCCAGGAGAACTGGCGCTGGCGGTGACGCTGGAGTCGGTCACCATCCCTAACGATCTGGTTGGCTGGCTCGATGGCCGCTCTTCGTTAGCCCGTCTGGGATTGATGGTGCACGTGACCGCACACCGTATCGATCCAGGTTGGCAAGGCTGTATTGTGCTGGAGTTCTATAATTCAGGTAAGCTGCCGTTGGCATTACGCCCTGGCATGTTGATCGGTGCGCTGAGTTTTGAACCGCTATCCGGGCCTGCGGCACGGCCATACAACAGCCGCCAGGACGCGAAATACAGGGATCAGCAAGGGGCCGTGGCCAGTCGAATTGACAAGGATTAACAGCGAATCGGTATTGCGCTGACACGAGGATGGCATGAGAAGACTACTGACGACTTTGGTGATTTTGCTGGTGGTGCTGGTGGCAGGGATGTCTGCCTTGGTGCTGTTGGTTAATCCGAATGATTTCCGCACCTATATGATCAAGAAGGTGGAACAGCGCAGCGGTTATCATCTGACGCTGGAAGGCGACCTTCGTTGGCATGTCTGGCCACAGCTGAGCATTCTTGCCGGGCGAATGACGCTGACGGCGCCAGGGGCAGCGGCTCCGGCGGTCAGTGCAGATAATATGCGTCTGGATGTCAAACTGCTGCCGCTCCTCTCCCACCAGCTTTATGTCAAACAGGTGATGCTGAAAAATGCCGTCATCCGCCTGACCCCCGACAGCGCAGAGCAAAACCAGCCCGATGCCCCTATCGCCCCCGGTGGTAGCCAATCGGATGATAGCTCGGGATCCCTGTGGAAATTTGATATCGACAACCTGCGGGTGGTGGATAGCCTGCTGATCTGGCAACGGGCCAACAACGAGCAGATTAACGTTCGCGATATCAATTTAACCCTGCAGCAGAATGAAAAGCATCAGGCGCAGATCGAACTTTCCAGCCGGGTGAATCGCGATCAACGCGATCTGAGCTTCAACCTGGCGGCCAATCTCGATCTGCAACAGTTTCCCCGCCAGATAGGCGCGCAGGTCACGCAGTTTAGCTATCAGCTTGAGGGCGCAGATATTCTTGCCGGTGCCATCAAGGGGGGAGGGAGCGTACAGGCGGTTTATCAGCAGGCTGCGCAGCAGATTGCCTTGAGCCAATTGATGCTCAGTGCCAACGATAGCCAGTTGACGGGGAGTGTTAGCGCGCAGCTGGGGCCAGTGCCTGCTTACACCTTGGATCTCAGCGCCACACAACTCGATCTGGATGCACTCTCGGGCTGGCAGACAACAACCCCTGATGAGGAGCAGCCGCCGCAACCGGTGACCGCATCCCCGGTGATCGCTAATCAGGCCGACGATCCGCAACAGAATTTACAGGTGTTACGTGACTTCAACGCGCAGCTTAAGCTGAAGGCGGATCAGGTGACTTATCGTGGGATGTCGGTTAATCAACTGGCGGTACAGGCAAGCAACCAACAGGGATTAATGACGGTGGCTACGCTGTCTGGTAAGTTGGCCGGCGGTGATTTCTCCCTACCAGGCTCAATGGATGTGCGGGCTGATAAACCGCTGATCAAACTGCAGCCGCAGTTACGGCACATTGAGCTGGGTGAGGTACTCAAGGCCTTCGACATGCCATTGGCAGTGACCGGCACGTTCAACATGCAGGGTGATTTGAGCGGCGATCGCCTCAACGCAACGGCTTTCGAACATCGCTGGCAAGGGACTGCGGAACTGTCCATGCAGAATGCGCAGCTGCATGGTCTGAATATTCAACAGCTTATCCAGCAAGCCGTGGCGCGTAATGACAGTAGCGTGCGTGGCGAGGATAACAATCAGCGCTACACCGCTGTACAACAAATGAGTGCCAAGGCCAGCTTGAGCAAGGGGCAGATCACGCTCAGTGAGCTACGGGCAGAGTCTGCGGTGATGAACCTGACCGGCAGCGGTATACTCAACATGCCTGGCAAACAGTGCGATTTAACCATGAACGTTCTGGTAACCGGAGGTTGGCAGGGCAACAATGCGCTAATCGCACAACTGCGCGAAACGCCGATCCCACTGCGCGTCTATGGCCCGTGGGATCAGCTAAATTATCAGTTGCAGGTCGATCAGCTATTGCGTAAAAAGCTGCAGGATCGTGCCAAAGACGCCTTGAACAAGTGGGCCGAGAAGAATAAAGGCTCTCAGGAAGGCCAGGATCTGAAAAAGCTGCTCGATAAGCTGTAAGCCTTATCAAAACTGCCCGCGCTCTCTTTAGGTTTGGATGAGCGCGGGTTTGCCCCTCCGATAGACAAAATCAACTCCGCTCACATTCATCTGGCATACTGCTGATGGCTTCCCTACAATAAGGGATCTGTGAATGAATAAAGCAAGGATTGACGGTGTCAAAAGCGAATTCTAATGCCACCATTGTGGATATTGCCCGCCGAGCCAACGTGACCAATATCACTGTCTCCCGTGCTTTTAATAAACCCGAACTGGTAAAGTCTGAAACGCTGGAGAAAATTCATGCTATTGCCAAAGAGCTTAATTATGTTCCCAATGCTTTCGCTCAGGGATTAAAGAAAAGCAGCAGCCAAATTATCGGCATTGTTACCAGCAGCATGTATAATCCCTTTTACTCCAACCTGATCCAAACCGTATCGCGTATTGCCCGTATGCAGGGCTATCAGATTATGCTGTTTGATACCGACGGTAGCGAAGAGGCTGAAATGCAGGCGGTACAGGCGCTGTTCGGTTATAAGGCGCGGGGCATTTTGCTCTCTGCCGTACGCGACGATCGGCATTATCAACCCGCCTATCTTGATCAGGCCGAGCGCTATCATACGCCGCTGATCCTGATCGACAGGGACATTTATAATCAACAACTTAGCGGCGTATTCCTCAACAACCAAGAGATTGGCAAGCTGGCCGGTAAATATCTGGCCGAACAGCCGGAAAGTAATGTCCTGATCCTGGGTGGCCCGGCCGACTCGGAAATTACCTTGGTGCGAACCCAGGGTATTATTGATGCTCTGGAGGGAAAGGGGGGTAAAATCACCATTATCAATGGCGATTATGATTTTATTTCTCAGGCGGCACGGGTTAAAGAATATCTGGCCGATGAACAGCATCAACCGGATTATATCGTTGGTCTCAACGGTATTATCACGCTGGGCGCGATTTCGTTGTGCCATCAGTTGGATATTTATCATCGGGTGAAATTCTTTTCGATCGATGAACCGCCCAAGGCGCGGGATTATGGGCAACATATTGCCGGGGTTTATCACGATACGCAGGTGTTAGGGGAAATCGCGGCGGAGTTATTGTTTAATGCGATTCAAAATAATCACAGCGATCAACCTTTACGGCGGGAATTTTTTACCGGGATGCTACTTGTCGAGTAATGTGCTGGTTGCTCCCTCACCCCAACCCTCTCCCACAGGGAGAGGGAGCTGCTCCGGTGATGTTATTGGGTACGGAAGCTAATTCGTGGCACCCCAAAAGGGTAGCCAGTCAGGCTCAGGGGCTGGCTGTGGCACTAATTAGTGCCGAGCAGGGGCTATGTTTTGGTCTGGCTACACTAGACACCCTAGATTAATTGATGGCCTAAATTGGACGAGTAGTGGTCAGGCGTAGGGACTATGTTCTGACCTAGCCAAAGTAGACACCCTAAATTAATATGTGGCACGCTCAGTCCCCTCTCCCTGTGGGAGAGGGTTAGGGTGAGGGGCAATTCGCTGAAATATCAGGCTAATCCCACCTCATTACTGCCCATAGTAAGCATTTTTACCGTGCTTGCGTAAAAAGTGCTTATCCAACAGTGCGGGTTGCATGGGAGGGATCGTCGGAGTCAATTGCCGCGTGGCCATCGCCATGGCCGCGACTTCCTCCATCACTACCGCATTATGCACCGCATCCGCCGCCGTTTTTCCCCAGGCGAATGGCCCATGAGAATAGACCAGGACCCCCGGCACCTGTTGCGGATCGCGCTTCGCCTGTTGGAACGTCTCGATAATCACCTGGCCGGTTTCCCGTTCATAGTCGCCAGCAATCTCGTCCTCACGCATAGGGCGGGTACAGGGAATGTCACCATAAAAATAGTCGGCGTGCGTGGTGCCCAGGGCCGGGATCGCCTGGCCGGCCTGTGCCCAGATGGTGGCATAACGGCTGTGGGTATGGACGATGCCGCCAATAGCAGGAAAGGCACGATACAGCGCCAAATGGGTATCGGTATCCGAGGACGGTTTACGCTGCCCTTGTTGGATCACACCGTCCAAATCCACCACCACCAGATCCTCTACCGTCATCACCTCATAGGCGATCCCCGAAGGTTTGATCACCACCAGCCCCTGCTGGCGATCGATCGCCGACACGTTGCCCCAGGTAAAGGTCACCAAACCATAACCCGGCAGGCTGAGATTGGCCGCCAACACCTGCTGCTTCAACTCGCTTAACATGTGATGCCTCCCTGTTTCATCTGCTGCTCGATCCAGCTTTTGGCCTGGGTGATATGCTGGATATCCTGGCCATCGTTGCGCGTCCACATTTCCAGCAGGAATGGGCCGCGATAGTTGAGCCGGTTTAACACGGCAAACGTATGGGCAAAGTCGACGCAGCCGCTGCCGAAAGGCACATCGCGGAATTGCCCTGTAGTACCCGGCAGCACCGGCAAGGTATCTTTTAAATGAATGGCGGTGATCTTGTCGATGCCTTGCTCCAGCTCATACGCGACGTCATTGCCCCAGGCGCTGAGGTTGCCGACATCGGGATAGACGGTAAACCACGGGCTTTCAATCTGCCTGGCAAATTCACGCCACTTGCTGATGCTGTTGATAAAGGTGGTATCCATGATCTCCACGGACAGCATCACCTGTGCCTTGGCCGCCAGCTCTACTGCCCATTGCATACCTTCGATAAAACGCTGGCGCGTATGGCGATTGGCCGTTTCGTAATAGACGTCGTACCCCGCTAGCTGAATATTTCTGATCCCGACGTCAACGGCGAAGTCCAACGCCTTTTCCATCAACGCGCGGGCCTGGTGGCGGATGGCGGCATCATTACTGCCAAACGGATAACGACGATGGGCGGATAAGCACATGCTGGGCACCGTGATACCGCTGTCAAAACGGGCGTTGATCAGCGCCAGCCGTTGCTGACGATCCCAGTCCAGGCGCTGCTGGCGCTCCGGCTGTTCGTCAATGGAGATCTCCATAAACTGGAAACCCAGCTCGCTGGCGATACCCAGGCGTTGCGCCCAATCAAGCTCTGCCGGCAAGGCTTTCTCGTACAGCCCAAGCGAGACGTTATTAGTGGTGTGCATGCTGGTTGGCCTCATTTAATGCTTGGGCGATATTCAGGTAGCCCGCAAAGCGATCGCGTAAGCGTTGGTTAGCCGCCGCGTCGGGATAATAGATATGGACTTCAGGTTGAATAACCTGCACGGCCTCGGTAAAGCTGCTGTACTCCCCGGCGCCTACGGCGGCACAGATCGCTGCGGCCCGGCAGCCGCTTTGCCGGATGTTCACCACCTCCAGCGGCAAATTGCCGGCGTTGGCAAACATTTGCATCCAGACCTCGGACTGTGTGGGGCCGCCGGTCATGCGAATACGCTCTACGCGTGGATTCAGCGCCACCAGACGATCCTGATGAACCAGATGTGAGAACACGATGCCCTGATAGATCGCATGTACGATATCGGCCATGTCATGGTGCCCGCTCAGGCCAATCAGCGCGCCCGGCAGATTGCTTCCGAGGTTGGAGCCGAACAGGTAGGGCAGGAATGTGATGTTGCTCGGCTGTTTGCTACGTTCTTGTACCCAACGGTTGAACTGCGCATAGCGCTGATGATCGTTGTCGCAAAACTGCCGTAAGAACCAGGTCAGATTGCTCGCTGAGGTTGGGCTGCCTTCGTGAACAAAGTAGCGGCCCTCCATGCAATAACGCCCCCAGGCAAAAGGATGGGAGGAGGGGAGCAGGCTCTCCGTCACGCAGGTAGCGATCGACCAGGTACCCGCTACGGCACTCAGGGTACGATTGTCGACTACTCCCGAGCACAAGGCTGCGCCAACCACATCAAACAGGCCGCCATACACCGCCGTTCCGGCGGGTAATCCGCATTGGGCGGCAGCGGCGGCGGTCACTTGCCCGGCAAGCTCGGCGGAGCCCAGCAGCGGCGCGGTTTTATCGGCCACTTCCTCAATGCCGAATGCCGCCATCAACACAGGATCGTAATCCGCCGTTTGCTGGTTGAACAGGTTGCTGCCGGAGATGTTGGTGATCTCCGCCGTCGCTTCACCGGTCAGGCGAAAGCGCAGATAGTCATGAGCCATCAATACCCGATCAATCGCCTCAAAGTGTGCGGGCTCATGCTGCTTCAACCAACGTAACAGCACTGCCGGATGGCTGTTCCAGATGGGTTGCAGGCTACGCGGATAGGTAACGGCTTCGATACCTTGCTGCTGTAACTCAACCACCATTGCACCGGCACGAGTATCAGAAGAAACGATGCCGTTGCGTACCGGCTGGCCCTTTTTATCAATGGCATATAGCCCTTTGCCGTGTGATGAGAAGCTTACACCACGCACCCGATCGCCAGTTATATCCGCGAGGCTGAGTACCTGGCGAATGGTCTGGCAAAGGTCACGCCACAAGGGCTCCATCTCGCGTTCAGAGAAACCGGGCTGCGGGGAAACGGTTTCCCCATCACACTCCGCCACGGCAATTTCATCACCGTTAGCCCGGTATAGACCCGCCTTGATCAGCGTGCCGCCAATATCAATGCCCAGAAAATATCCCATATCAGTTCTCCCTGGCTTATTTACGGCGGCTGGAACTGAGGTAGATAGCGGCGAGGATAATGCCACCTTTGACCACGTTCTGGATGTAAGGCGATACGCTCATCAGGTTGAGACCATTGTTCAGTACGCCAAGCATCATTGCACCGACCAGCGTGCCGATAATGGCGCCTCTGCCACCGGAGATGGCGGCTCCACCAAGCACTACGGCGGCGATGGCATCCAGTTCAAAACCTTCACCGGCGTTGGGCTGCCCGCTCATCAGACGTGAAGTGAGTACCAACCCAGCCAGTGCGGCGGTCGTTCCGCTCACCACATACACCAGGACCTTGTAACGGGGGACGCGAATACCGCTCAGGCGCGCGGCCTCTTCGTTGCCGCCAATGGCGTAGACATAGCGGCCAAACGGCAGGTGGTTAAGCATCAGATAGGCCAGAATATAAACGCCGACCATGATCAGCACCGGAACTTGAATACCCAATACGGAACCGCGGCCAAAGAAGGAGAACATGTCTGGCAGGCCAGAAATTGGATAACCGCCGGTGTACAGCAGTGCCAAACCACGGGCGATACCCATTGAGGCCAGGGTGACGATAATCGGCGGCATGCGCAGATAGGCAATGCAGGCACCGTTGGCCAGGCCAAACAGGGCACCGATCGCCAACGCGGCGACCATCGCCAGAGGAATGGGGATCCCTCCCAGCATCAAGCCAGCGGCAATTGAACCCGACAGTGCCATCACCGGCCCGACCGACAGATCGATACCTCCAGTCAGGATCGCGCAGGTCATGCCCACCGCAATAATGGCGTTGATCGACACCTGGCGTGCCACGTTGGTGAGGTTGTTGACCGTCAGGAAGCTGTCATTAAGCCCGCTCATCAGCAGGAACAAAATGGCAAAGCCGATAAAAGGCAGCATTGCGGGATGATGCAGCAGCAGCTTCCAACGCTTGCCGAGGCTCTGGTTCTGGGCCGCGTGTGTCAGTGGGGATGGTTCAATTCCGATCATAATGCACTCCCGGTTGCATGAAGCATGATGTTATGAGATTCGATTTCATTCCCGGCCAATTCGGCAACAATGTGGCCGCCACGGAACACCAGCACGCGATCGCAAACGCCGATAATTTCCGGTAATTCGGATGAAATCATGATGATAGAAATGCCTTTTTGCGTGAGCTGTTGCATCAGCTGATAGATTTCGGATTTGGCGCCGACGTCAATGCCACGGGTAGGCTCATCAAAAATAAGGATGTTGCAGTCATTGTTCAGCCAGCGGGCAATGACCACTTTTTGCTGGTTGCCGCCGCTCAGGGTGCTGACGGCGGTATCCGCGTCCGGGGTTTTCACGCCTACCGCGCGGATCAGCCGCTGAACGATATCGTCGTCCTTACGGGCGTTAACGAATATCTTGCCGAACCGCTCATGGCGATTGAGGGTGATGTTCTGCGCCACGGAAAAGGGCAGCACCAGCCCCTCGGTTTTACGGCTTTCCGGCAGCAGGCCAATGCCTTGCTTCAATGCCAAAGCCGGGTTATGCAGGAGGGTTGGTTGCCCACCAAGGCTGACCTGTTTGCGATAGCAGGCGCTGGCACCAATCAGCGCGGAGACCGTCTCGGTACGGCCCGAGCCCACTAATCCGGCAAACCCCAGGATCTCCCCTTTGAACAGATGGAAGCGATCTTCCTGCTGATGCTTGGTGCGTTGAATGCTGGCTTCCAGCAGGCGTACCGAGGTGTCGACAGGGTGCGACTTCACCGGGAAGGCATTTTCGATTTTGCGCCCGACCATCAGCTTCACCAGTTCGTCCACGTTGGTGTCGGCCGTGGGCAGCGTTTGCACATAGGTGCCGTCGCGCAAGACGGTGATCTGGTCGCAGATGGTGAAGATTTCATCCAGGTGGTGCGAGATGAAAATCATGCCGACGCCCAGCAGTTTCAGATCGTTCATTACGCTGAACAGGTGTTCGGCTTCACCCGGCGTCAGGGTGGCGGTCGGCTCATCCAGCACCAGCACGCGGGCGTCCAGTGACAGCGCCTTGGCAATCTCGACAAACTGTTGTTGTGCCACGCTCAACTGCGCCACCGGGCAATCCAGATCGATTTTTACCGTCAGCCGCTTGAAAATAGCCTCGGCTTTCTTGCGCATCGCTTTACGATCTAATAATCCCCAGCGGTTCTTGATTTCCCGGTTGAGGAAAATATTGTCCAGGGCGTTCATGTAAGGAATAAGCGAGAATTCCTGAAATATGATCCCTACTCCGGCGTTAATGGCCTGCCGATAATTATCGAACTGGCGGCTGGTACCCTCCATGATTATTTCACCAGAATCCGGTTGGTGAATACCACACAGGATTTTCACCAACGTCGATTTACCGGCTCCGTTTTCTCCTAGCAAGGCGTGTATTTGGCCGTGTTGAATGGTAAGGTCAATACCGTCCAACGCCTTCACGCCTGGAAAGGACTTCTTTATCTGTTTTAATTCTAATAACGCCGTCACGGTTAACTCCTCCGGGTTTTATACCCATCGTTGCGAAATGGGTCGGGTACAAACCTCAACCGGCTCGTTGTGTTGTTGGGGGGCCGTATGTTCTGATAATCAATGTGTCAATTTGGGGCAAACAGGTATTCGCCCCTACACATTCAGCAGTATTGCCGCGTGGTCATCAAACTCGAGGCCGGGCGTTTACCAGCTAAAGCCTTTGGCGTTGCTGCTGTCGATCAGCTTAACTTTCACCGGAATGGTACTCGGCACGTTGGCACCCCAATGGCGGGCCAGGGCAATCCCCAAGGCAATACGTGCCTGGTCGCGTGGGAACTGGGCTGAGGTGGCGATAAACGGTGAGTTCGGTTTCAGGATCTCCTTAATCGCTTCAGGCTGGCCATCGACGCTGACCAATTTGACCTTGGCACCGTTACTCTCGATGGCGGCCAATGCACCCAGGGCACCTACGTCGTTGACGCTAAAGATACCGGCCAGGTCGGGAGTGGATTGCAGCATGTTTTCGGTTACGGTCAGTGCGGTATCACGCTCTTGTTTGCCGTTCTGCTTGGTGACAATCTGCATTTCCGGGTGTTTTTTAATGGCGTCCTCAAAACCACGTACCCGTTCCAGGATCGGCACCACCGGGATACCGTCCAGGATCGCCACTTTGCCTTTGTTGCCCAGAGATTTGGCCAGGTATTCACCCGCCTGGAAACCGGCATCATAGTTTTCCGAACCGACAAAGGAGTCCAACGGGCCTTCGGCCTGGGCATCGATCGCCACGACCACCGCCCCGGCCTTATGGGCCGAGATTACCGCCGACTGCACGCCAACCGAATCTGTTGGGTTAATCAGTAAAATATCGACTTTCTTTTGCAGCATATCTTCCACATCATTAATCTGCTTTGAGACGTCATGATGGGCATCCGCAATATACAGCTTGGCGCCAATATCACCGGCAGCCTGCTCTAATGCCTGTTTCATTGAGACAAAATAGTCGTTATTCATTTCCTGGAATGAAACGCCAATGGTGATCTGTTTGGCTAATGCCGATTGGCTGGCCAGCAGCATGCCGCCAGCAAGCATCATGGGTAAGGTTTTCTTGAATAATGAAAACATGGTTTATTCTCCTGTTGTAGGGGCGGTGTCTTTCTTTCAGTGTTATTTATAATAATTAGGTGGTTATCGGCCAAACGTCGGCCTCGCTATAAAAGCGCGTTATAATTATTTGCTTAAAACTAATCACTCAATATTAAGGAACCAAAATAACCTTGATGGAATCCGTTGAATCAGCCAGGGCGAATGCCTGATCCCATTCGTTTAATGAATAACTGTGGGTTACTACACCTTTGGAGGTCACCAGACCGCGTTCAAAAAGGTCGATGGCAATTTCATAGCTGTAAGGTGCCAGGTGCGCACCGCGAATATCCAACTCTTTGCGATCGCCGATGATTGACCAGTCGACGGTGGTTTCCTTGCCAAACACGCTGAACTCGACAAAGCGGCCGAGCTTACGGATCATCTGCAATCCTTGGGTTACGCCGATCGGTGCGCCGGTTGCTTCGATGTAAACATCACAGCCGTAGCCATCGGTTAACGCCTTGACGATTTTATCGGCATCTTCCTTGAGCGGGTTGATGACCACGTCGGCACCGAACGCTTTTGCCAGCTCCAAGCGCTCGTCGATGGCGTCAATCACGATCAGCTTTTTCGGTGTCTTCAGTTTGGCAACCTGCACCATACACAGACCCAACGGCCCGGCACCGGCCAGTACCACAACATCGTCCAACTGGATATCCCCACGGGCAACGGTGTGGATAGCGCAAGCCATCGGCTCGATCAGCACGGCATCTTCATGGCTGAGGCTTTCCGGGATCTTGTGCACGATGGCGTTGGCGGAAAAACGCATGTATTCCGACATTCCTCCCTCGGCCACATCCTTTTGGAAGCCGTAGATATTGTGTGTTTCACACATCCAATAGCTGCCGGATTTACAGTAACGGCATTCCCAACAGGGAACGATCTGCTCGGCAATGACGCGTTCGCCGATCTTGTATTTCTGCTCTGTGCCTTCCCCCATGGCAACAATGCGGCCGTAAAATTCGTGGCCGGGCACGACCGGCGGTTTTACCCAAGGATTTTCACCCCAAAACATCTGGGCACCGTTTTTACATTTACAATCACCGGCACAGATCCCGCAGCCTTCGACCTTGATCACCAACTCTTTGGCTTTAGGTAGTGGGGTAGGGACTTGTTCAAAACGGTAATCCTGCGGGCCATGGCAAACTACCGCGCTCATCTTTTCGGGTAACTGACTCATTTTTCTCTCCATTATTATGCTAGACAGCGATACAGAAACGAATGTTGACGTTGTCATTTTTTACAAAATAAAAAGGACAAAACTTATTTAATTTATATTATTCATTAAGTTATGCATGATTTTTAACGTCAGGCTAAAAATGACAACGTGAACATTGGTGATCATATAACCAAAGTGGAGAAAACATTTGTTTGATCAAACTCACACATCGTTAACATCTGGTGTAAAGATTCTACAAATTCAGATCATGATCACAATGTCATGCAGGCGTATGTAAGATAGGAGAGGGGATGTTATTTCATTTTTTGACATTAAATCAATTGGTTATATGATTGATGGCCGATTTGCTTGCTCTGGGCTGTCTGGCTGCGGCCTCCGGCATCTACCCGCCAGCTGGAGGTGATTGCCAAAGCGACCTGGCTTGGAATTTCACGATTTGTTGATAGTTTCCCCCCGCAACCTTGATGAATGTCATAATATCCTGTCCTGATTTTCGGCAGAGTGTGGCGTTATTCGGCTGCCATGGGGCGATGCGCTGAAATAAAATAATTAAATCGAGGAATAATGATGGAACTTATGATTGGAGCCTTGGTGGCGGTGTTCGTTGGCCGCTACATCATCAAAGGCTATTCTGCCACTGGGGTGTTAATGGTTGGCGGCCTGGTGCTGCTGGCGGTGAGTGCATTTATGGGCAAAAATCTGCTGCCCGCCAGTGCGACTTCGACCGGCTGGCGCACCACCGATATTTTCGAATATGTCAAAATCCTGCTGATGAGCCGCGGTGGCGATCTCGGCATGATGATCATGATGCTGTGTGGCTTTGCCGCTTATATGACGCACATTGGCGCCAATGACGTGGTGGTAAAGCTGGCATCCCGTCCGCTGCAGATGATCAACTCCCCGTATTTACTGATGATTGCGGCCTACTTTGTTGCCTGCCTGATGTCACTGGCCGTCTCTTCGGCGACAGGGTTGGGTGTGCTACTGATGGCAACGCTGTTCCCGCTGATGGTTAACGTGGGGATCAGCCGTGGTGCGGCGGCGGCTATCTGTGCTTCTCCAGCAGCCATAATCCTTTCGCCTACATCGGGTGATGTGGTGCTGGCAGCCAAGGCGGCCGAAATGCCGCTGGTGGACTTCGCCTTCAAAACCACGCTGCCGATCTCCATCGCCGCCATTATCTGTATGGCGATTGCCCACTTCTTCTGGCAGCGTTATCTCGATCGCAAGGCCAACGAACAGCACCATATTATGGACGTGAGTGAAATCACCACCAATGCGCCCGGTTTTTATGCCATCTTGCCGTTTACCCCGATCCTGGGGGTGCTGGTTTTTGATGGTAAATGGGGACCGGAGCTGCACATCATTAGCGTACTGGTAATTTGTATGTTCCTGGCTGCGGTGATCGAGTTTATCCGCAGCTTCAACGCCAAAACGGTGTTCGCCGGTTTAGAAGTGGCTTATCGCGGCATGGCCGATGCGTTTGCCAGCGTGGTGATGCTGTTGGTCGCGGCTGGGGTGTTTGCCCAAGGCTTGAGCACCGTGGGCTTTATCAGCGGCTTGATCAGCCTGGCACAGTCGTTTGGTACCGGTGGCATCATCATGATGTTGGTGCTGGTGGTGATCACCATGTTGGCTGCGATGACGACCGGATCTGGTAATGCGCCGTTTTATGCGTTTGTCGAGCTTATCCCGAAACTGGCGGCACAGATGGGGGTTAACCCGGCTTACCTGGTGATCCCGATGCTACAAGCTTCCAACCTGGGCCGTACGCTCTCGCCGGTTTCTGGTGTGGTAGTCGCGGTTTCCGGTATGGCAAAAATCTCACCGTTCGAAGTGGTGAAACGCACCTCGGTACCGGTGATTGTCGGACTGGTGGTGGTAGTGGTGGCTACGGAGTTGCTGGTGCCAGTGCACCTGTAAGCCATGTTGAAACAGCCAACCGGCTCACAATGGGGCGCTGTATGTTGCGCCCGTGTAGATCACCGCTTTGACATCAATCTGAACTGGGCACCGCAAGCGGGTGCCCAGCATGGATTTTACTCTTCGTCCTCTTCGTTAGGTGTCACTAACGGCGTGATCTTCACCTTCACGATGCGGTGGCTACTGATTTCCAACGGTTCAAACAGATAGTCGCCAATCTTCAACAGTTCCCCTTCGCGTGGAATGCGCTGGCAATGCTCCATCAGCAACCCTGCCAAGGTATGATATTCCCGCTTTTCTTCTATCGGCAGTGGTACATACAGCACCAGATCTTCCAGCGGCATATGGCCATTGGCAATCCAGTCGCCTTCGCTGGTTTGCTGGATATCATGGCGTGCATCAACCTCTTCATCGGCCTCTGGCAGATTACCGGCGATGGTTTCCATCACGTCGGTTAACGTCACCACCCCTTCCACTGAACCAAACTCGTCCACTACAAACGCAAAGTGGGTTTTGGCCTGGCGGAACTGCTCCAATGCAGACAGCAACGTTAACTGCTCTGGGAAGATCAGCGGCTGACGCACCAAGGCGCGCAGATCCAGTGGTGATTGCTGCAACTGCTGTTTCAGCACATCAATGGTGTGGATCACCCCTAATGGCTCATCGCTGGCGCTATTTTCGGTTACCACGATGCGTGTATGCTGGTTTTTCTCCAACAGTTGCGTCAATTTATCCAGTGGACCGTTAAGCCCAAGGTATTCCACATCGTGCCGCGAAGTCATGATACTGCTGACGGTGCGTTGTGCCATGCCCAACACCCGCTCGATCATATGGCGTTCCTGCTGGTTGAAGATTTCACCATTTTCGTTATAGCTGTCTGCCAGCAGGTGTGCCGAATGGCTGTCTATCTCGGCCTCTTCATGCTTGCCGCTTAACATGCGCAATACGGCTTCTGCGGTACGCTCACGCAAAGGCCGCACCTTGGAAAGAAAACGGCGGCGGTTAAACTGGGCAAACTGGTTCAAGGCTTCGATCATCACCGAGAAACCGATAGCCGCGTAGAGATAGCCTTTTGGAATGGCATAGCCAAAGCCTTCGGCTACCAGGCTGAAACCAATCATCAACAAGAAGCTGAGGCACAGAATAACAATGGTGGGATGAGCATTCACAAAGCGCGTGAGCGGCTTGCTGGCCAGCAACATCAAACCAATGGCGATACACACCGCGATCATCATCACGGCCAGATGATCGACCATCCCAACCGCCGTGATCACCGAATCCAGCGAGAAGACAGCATCCAGCACCACAATTTGCGCGACCACCGGCCAGAAACGCGCACCTTTGCGTGACCCATGGTGTTCTTCGTCTTTACCCTCCAGCCGCTCGTTCAGCTCCATAGTGGCTTTAAACAGCAGGAAGATACCACCGACCAGCATTATCAGGTCGCGGCCACTGAAAGCGTGCCCCATGGCCACAAACAGCGGTTTGGTCAGGGTGGCTAGCCAGGATATCGAGGCTAGCAGCATCAGGCGCATCACCAATGCCAGCAAAAGGCCGACGATACGGGCTTTATCTCGTTGTTTCTTGGGTAATTTCTCTGCCAAAATGGCGATAAAGATCAGGTTGTCAATGCCCAGTACAATTTCCAGTACAACCAGGGTGGCCAAGCCGGCCCAAATTGTTGGATCTGCGATCCATTCCATACGCCTAATTTCACCTTTAGTTCGACGGCTTATGCCGCATTGAGAATGATGGACGCTGAAGGGGGGGAATTCAACTCAAAATCCGCACTGGATGCGGGTAATCTATGTAAGTAGAATAATTAAACAGTGTCAGGATCTTGTCATCAGGGGTAACCATCAGAAAACATAGGAAAAAATAACTGTTTATAAATTCCACGCTTAGATAATAACCATTATAATCAATTTGTTATAAAATAGTTAAGCGAGTAGAATCTTAAAAAAAGCGTGTGTTTAGTAGTCTTATTCTGAAAAGGACTTAATATAGTCACTAACACTTGTTTCACCGGGTCAATAGTATAAGAATCTTAGTATCCTATAAATGATAGCAAGACTGACCACTTGGCCAGGAAGGCACCGCCTTTTCCCTATATTCTGCGACTTGCCTCTCATTAAATTCTGAACAGAACCCCAGGTTCATCTACAAGCGTGGAGTCGATTGCACGCTGGTGTCAGTTCAACATTGTCTACAGTGCATTGGTAGCTGCAAGCCAAGGGCGGTAGCGTGCCCAAAATGTCATTGAATGAGTGTAAATAATTGATTTTTAAGGTTAAAAATTCATTTTGACGTTGGGTTAGCCACTCTTCCTGGCTCTGTTACACTTACTTGTTATTTGTCGGTGGAAAAATTTATGCAAAAAAGATTGAAGGCCGTTATCCCAGTAGCAGGTTTGGGCACTCGTATGCTGCCCGCAACCAAGGCGATCCCGAAAGAAATGCTGCCTGTGGTCGATAAACCATTGATTCAGTACATCGTGAGCGAATGCGTAGCGGCTGGCATCAAGGATATCGTACTGGTTACGCACTCATCGAAAAACGCGATTGAAAACCACTTTGATACCTCCTTTGAGCTGGAAGCGATGTTGGAAGCTCGGGTAAAACGCCAACTGCTTGCCGAAGTACAAAGTATCTGCCCGCCAGATGTGACGGTGATGCAGGTGCGCCAAGGGCAGGCCAAAGGGCTTGGTCACGCGGTGTTATGCGCTCAACCAATGATTGGGGATAACCCCTTTGTGGTGCTGCTGCCGGACGTGCTGTTGGATGACTCTACCGCCGACCTGCAGAAAGAAAACCTGGCCAAAATGATCCAGCGCTTCGAGCAAACCGGCTTTAGCCAGATTATGGTTGAGCCAGTGCCGCAAGAGGATGTTTCCAAATACGGTGTGGTTGATTGCGGCGGTGTGGCGTTAGCCGCTGGTGCAAGTACGCCAATGACTGCGGTAGTAGAAAAACCGGCACGGGAAGATGCGCCTTCCAACCTGGCTGTGGTAGGGCGCTATGTTCTCTCAGCCGATATCTGGCCATTGTTGGAGAAAACGCCTCCGGGAGCAGGTGATGAAATCCAACTGACCGATGCCATTGCCATGCTGATGGAGCAGGAAACGGTTGAAGCTTTTCATATGAGTGGCAAATCCCACGACTGTGGTGACAAATTGGGCTATATGAAGGCGTTTGTACAGTATGCCTTGCGCCACCCTTCCGAAGGCGAAAACTTCACTCAGTGGATGAAACAGACCCTGAACAGCAAGTAATTGCCCGAGCCGGTTAGCACGACCACAAGATTTTAAGAGGAACACCATGTCGAAGAAGTTGAAAGCCGTCATTCCTGTTGCTGGTCTGGGTATGCGCATGTTGCCTGCGACCAAAGCGATCCCCAAAGAGATGCTGCCGATCGTTGATAAGCCGTTGATTCAATATATCATCAACGAATGCGTGGCTGCCGGGATCAAGGAAATCATTCTGGTTACCCACTCATCCAAGAACGCGATCGAAAACCATTTCGACACGTCTTATGAGCTTGAGGCGATGCTTGAAGCGCGCGTGAAGCGTCAGCTGCTGGATGAAGTTAAATCCATCACGCCGAAGGGCGTAACCCTGATGCATATTCGCCAAGGGCAGCCGAAAGGGTTGGGGCACGCGGTACTGTGTGCCAAACCATTGGTAGGTGATTCACCTTTTGTGGTAGTGCTGCCAGACGTGTTGCTGGATGACGCCAAGGCCGATATGCACAAAGACAACCTGGCGCATATGATTGCCCGCTTCGAAGATAACGGGCTGAGCCAGGTACTGGTGCAGCCCGCGGATGAAAATGTGCTGTATGACTACTCGGTGGCGGAATGTGAGACCACGACCCTGCAACCAGGGGAAAGTTCACGCATGACGTCGATCATTGAGAAGCCAAGCCGTGAAGTGAAACTGAAGTCTAATTATTCCGCTGTAGGCCGCTATGTGCTCTCTGCCAACATCTGGCCTATTCTGGAAAAAACTCAGCCAGGTGCCTGGGGGCGTATTCAACTGACCGATGCGATTGCTGACTTGATGAAACAACAGACGGTAGAAGCGATGGAACTGGTGGGAGAATCGTTCAACTGTGGTGAAAAACTAGGTTATCTCCGAGCCTTTGTGACCTTTGGTCTACGCCATCCAACGCAGGGCAAAGCGTTCCGTGAATGGGCCGAGCAGTTGGAGCTTTAACATTTATACTGGCAATGCCGAGAAAATGGATAATGTATGAATATTTAGTAGCGAAAGTTTTCTAGGTGTTTGTTTTAGAGTTGGCTTTGTTTGGAAAGTTTGCAATTTGCTTTTCATCAATGCCAGCTAGTCTAGCGGTAGCCGCAAGACTAGCTGGCATTTGAGGTGGTTTATTTTCAAAGACTATACACATTATTGATTGCTGGCATTGATTGATAAGTCGATATCCTAAACTCTTCGTTACTACACCTAAGAAATTGCACTTCAAATTATTTTATCTTTCAAGGTAGCTTTCCCTGACTTTGAGAGGCGATCAAGGGTATAGGTCGAGTAGCTTGTTGGTCATCAATGCTGATATTGAAATGCGGATGTAACGGGGCTAAATGAATACTTTGAGAATTTTCTATTTCGAATAATAATTTCAAAAATCAAAATATCAATGTTTTTTTATCCCCAAAAATTTGAGCATTGCAAGTTAACGAGTAGCCTTATTCCGAAAAGGATTTCACGACCTATCTAAGGCTTGTTTCGAGCGGTTAATAGTATAAGAATCTTGTCATCATAATTTGACATTAGTAAAGATTTTGTATGCTTGTGCTGAATTTGAATCAGTGAAAGACAGGTTTGATAGGTAAGTTCTGGTAACCCCCACAAGAAAATGTGACGTAAGTAAGTATGGTTGCCCCTTACTGCAATACATTGGTAGTTGGTAGGCCAATAGCAGTAACGTAGCTGTACGACTCGGATTGGGAGTTGCAACTTCTTGATTATGGTGAAAATATGCAAGAGTTGATAGTTGTTTTTATCGGGGCATTTCTTGTACTGTTAGGTGCAAGGAAGCTAGCTTTTTATGTTGGTTTAGTGGATAAGCCAAATGCTCGTAAAAAGCATAACGGACATATCCCATTAGTAGGCGGGGTTTCTATCTACCTGGCTTTGTGGGTACTTTATGCATTGCACCCAGATTGGATGCCTCAGTTCACTTTGTACATGGTCTGTGCCACTATCCTGCTGATGGTTGGTGTGTTAGATGACCGGTTTGATTTACCTGTGTTGCCAAGAGTTGGAATTCAGGCTTTGGTGGCTGGGGTTATGATGTGGTCAGGCTTGTATTTGGCAAGTCTTGGTCATGTTATTGTAGGTAGCGAACTGGCATTGGGGGCGTTTGGTTATTTTATAACCTTGTTTGCGGTTTGGGGGGCTATCAATGCGTTCAATATGGTTGACGGCATTGATGGATTACTAGGTGCGCTATCATGCGTTACTTTTGGTGCGCTTTCTGTGGTGTTTGCACTGGGCGGTAACTCCGAACTGTCAAAATGGTGCTTATGTTTGTTGATAGCATCATTGCCCTATATCATGTTGAACCTTGGCATTCCTATGGGGAAACGTTTCAAAGTATTCATGGGGGATGCGGGGAGTACTCTGATCGGTTTTACCGTTATCTGGCTGCTGGTTTTGGCCACTCAAGGTGATAAAGCTGTGATGCAACCGGTATCTGCACTGTGGGTGATTGCGGTACCATTGATGGACATGGCAACAATTATGGTGCGTAGGATCCGTAGGGGAGATAGCCCTTTCAAACCCGACCGTGAGCACTTGCATCACATATTGATGAGAGCAGGGCTAGGGCCGCGCCAGACACTTTTTGCCATTGTTGCATTTGCATCTTTATTGGCGGCAATCGGGGTCATTGGTGATAGGTTAGGTGTACCCGAACTGCTGATGCTAGGGTTATTTTTGGTTGTTTTCGCGGGCTATTTTTGGTCTATTACCCGGGTATGGAAAATTTTGACCTGGATCCGTAAATCGAACCACAAGCCAGCGATGAGCGAAGCGGAAGGTTCACCATCAAACAAATGATTAATCGTTTGTTTTGTTGCTACTTTGGCTCATTATTGAGCCGTTTTCCGTTTATAATGTTCGTACATTAGATTGGATAGCATTTCTCATAATAGTGAACAATTAGATGATAAAAGTTACATTTAAGCTGATACCGCTACTGATTTCTGCCAGCTTTATCAGTGGATGCACGGTGGTACCTGGCTCACATCTCTCGACTTCAGGCAAGGATGTTGTAAAGCAATCTGACGCTGATTTTAACATTGGTAAATTGGTTAATGTTTACCCAATGACGCCTAAGCTGATTGAAAAAATGCGACCAAACCCGATTGTGGCGCAGGCAAACACAGCGTTGGAAACGGAACTTCAGAACTATGAATATCGCATTGGTGTAGGCGACGTTCTGATGGTGACCGTGTGGGATCACCCAGAACTAACGACCCCGGCAGGGCAGTACCGTAGCGCGAGTGATACCGGTAACTGGGTAAATTCGGATGGCACAATCTTCTATCCTTATATTGGCAAAGTGAAAGTTGCCGGTAAGACAATTGCTGAAATTCGCACCGTCATCATGTCCCGTTTAGCTCAATATATTGAGTCACCACAGGTTGATGTCAGCATTGCGGCATTCCGCTCTCAGAAGGTCTATGTTACAGGGGAAGTTGCAACCTCAGGTAAACAGGCCATCACAAACGTGCCACTAACTGTTTTAGACGCTATCAACAGTGCTGGCGGCTTAACTGAGAACGCCGACTGGCGCAATGTGGTCCTAACGCATAATGGTAAAGAGCAACGCATTTCTCTTCAAGCACTGATGCAAAACGGCGATCTTAAGCAGAATCACCTCTTGTACCCTGGTGATATTCTCTATATTCCTCGTAACGATGACTTGAAAGTCTTTGTGATGGGGGAGGTGAAGAAGCAGAGTACTTTGCGTATGGATAGAAGCGGTATGACGTTGACTGAGGCATTAGGTAATGCGGAAGGCCTAGATCAGGCTATGTCAGATGCTACAGGGGTGTTTGTAATACGTTCACTACGTGGGAAAGAGAGCGAGAAGTTAGCTAATATTTACCAGTTAAATACTTCTGACGCGGCCGCACTAGTGATGGGAACAGAGTTTCATTTACAGCCTTATGATATCGTTTATGTGACAACGGCACCTGTTGTACGTTGGAACCGTGTTATCAGTCAATTAGTGCCAACTATTACTGGAGTCAATAATATGACGGAGTCGGTACGTTGGATGAGGAATTGGCCAAACTAATGTTTAATAATATACTTGTCGTTTGTGTGGGAAATATTTGCCGTTCCCCAACTGGGGAGCGGTTGTTGCAAGATAGGCTCCCTGGTAAAAAAATCTCTTCTGCAGGAATTAGTGCATTAGTGGGGCATTCAGCAGATGAACATGCACTCGATGTAGCCAGAAAGCATAATGTTGATTTAAATAATCATGTTGCTCGGCAGGTGACATCAAAAATGTGTCGAGATAGTGACTTGATCTTAGTAATGGAAAAAGGTCATATCGATGCAATAACAAAGATTTCTCCAGAAGCTCGAGGGAAAACAATGCTTTTTGGGCATTGGTTAAAGCAAATTGATGTTCCTGATCCATACAGGAGAAGTAATGAGCTCTTCGAACATGTTTTCCAGTTGCTTGATGAGGCCGCTGGGCATTGGGAAAAAATGCTAACCAAATAACGCCACAGGAAATGAAATGTCTTTAAAGAATAATAAATTGCTTTCATCTGATACTAATCCTGATGAAATTAATTTATCAAAGATGATAGGTGCTGTAATTGATCATAAATGGCTAGTAATAGCTGTTACTTCGGCTTTTACCTGCCTTGGTATAATTTATAGCCTTTTTGCAACTCCTGTATATCGTGCTGATGCACTGGTTCAGGTTGAACAAAATATTGGTGGGAGTATTTTAAATGATTTAAGCCAAATTATGCCAGGAGCCTCTCCAAAGTCATCAGCTGAGTTGGAGTTAATAAAATCTAGATTAGTAATAGGCAAGACAGTAGATGATTTAAACTTAAGTGTACAAGTTGAGCAAAAGTACTTTCCAATTCTGGGGCGTGGATTTGCAAGATTGATGGGAGAAAGAGTTGAAAGAGTTGCTATTAAAGCCTTAAAAATTCCTGAGCAGCTAATAGATGAGACTTTGGTCTTAACAGTCGAAGATAAAAATACTTATTCGTTGAGTTATAATGATAAGGTACTTGTCAAAGGACAGTTTGGTAAAGCAGAAAGTAGTAATAATATTTTGATGCTAATAGATAATATCAATGCTACATCTGGGCGTCAGTTTGAAATTGTAAAAGTTCCAAAAATATTAGCAATTGACAAATTACAGAATGATATTAATGTTAATGATGCGGCGAAAGACTCAGGAGTAATTCTTGTTAGTCTTGATGGTACTGAACCTAATCAAATACAGAAAATAGTAGATTCAATAACAAAAAACTATTTATTACAAAATATTGAAAGAAAATCTGAAGAAGCAGGTAAAAGTTTAAACTTCCTTGAAGTTAAGCTGCCTGAAATTAGAGCTAGCCTTGATGTGGCGGAAAGTAAGCTGAATGAGTTTAGGCAGAAAAATGAATCAGTTGATTTATCGCTCGAAGCCAAGTCAGTATTAGACTCAAGTGTTCAATTGGACGGGCAATTAAATGAGTTAACTTTCAAAGAGGCGGAAATATCAAAACTTTATACAAAAGAACACCCTGCCTATAGGACCCTTTTAGAAAAAAGAAAAGCATTAGAGCTTGAAAAGGAAAAGTTGAACTTAAAAGTCGAGGGATTACCGAAAACTCAGCAAGAGATACTACGGTTAACTCGGGAAGTTAGCGCCGGACAAGAAATCTACATGCAATTGCTTAATAAAGAACAAGAGTTGAGCATAACTAAAGCTAGTACGGTCGGTAATGTAAGGATCATTGATAACGCTATTACTCAGCCAAAGCCAGTTAAACCTAAAAGAATAATTATTATCTTGGTTTCATTGATTTTTGGATTTATAGCATCTATTTTCTATGTTTTTGCACGTATATCTTTCCATAAAGGAATTGATAGTGCAGAGCAATTGGAAGAGTTAGGTATAAGTGTTTACGCTAATATACCGTTGTCAGTTTGGCAACAGTCAAAAGATGCAGCTAGTAAGAGGAAAATGAATCCGAATGGTGATGGAAGTGAAATTCTTGCTATAGAAAATCCAGCAGACTTGGCTGTCGAAGCCCTGCGTAGTTTGAGAACCAGTCTTCACTTTGCCACTATTCAAGCTAAAAATAATATCTTAATGATATCAGGTGCTAGTCCTGGGATAGGTAAGTCTTTTGTGAGTCTAAACCTTGCAACTGTGATCAGTATGTCTGAAAAACGAGTTCTTCTCATTGATGCTGATATGAGAAGAGGTTACTTACATACACAAATAAATTTAAAGCCAGGAAGTGGTTTATCTGATTATCTATCCGGAGTTGAACCAAAAGAAAATGTAATTAAGAAAACAAAAGTAAACTCACTTGACTTTATTTCAAGAGGAAATACGCCACCAAACCCATCCGAATTGTTAATGACATCACAGCTTTCTGATTTGCTTGAGTGGGCTAGCAATAACTATGATTTAGTTATTGTAGATACTCCTCCTATTTTGGCGGTAACCGATGCTTCTATTATAGGCAGATATGTTGGGACAGCGTTAATGGTTGCCCGCTTCGGTGCTAATACTCCGAAAGAAGTTGATGTTAGTATCCGCAGGTTCGAGAGAGATGGGGTACCAATCAAGGGCGTAATACTTAATGCTGTAATAAGGAAATCAGCCATAAGTTATACTGATGGAAACTATAGTTATGGATATGAGTATAAAAGTAAGGAATAGTTAAAAATAGGGCCGATATATCCTCGGCCTTCTTTTTATTATTAAGATGCATTGCATTTATATTAGCAAATAAATATAACTTAAAATACCGCATCATTATTAAGTAAAGGCTAAATTGAGAAGGAAATAGTTAGATGAAAGTCTCTATCATTACACCCACCTATAACTCAGAGAAGTTTATTAAAGAAACATACTCTTCCATTTTCAGACAGACATATACGAATTGGGAATGGCTTGTTACTGATGATTGTTCTGATGATGCGACTAAAGATATCTTAGCTGAAATTGCTCAACAAGATAGTAGGGTTCGAGTATTTCATAATGAAAAGAACTCAGGAGCGGCAGTAAGTCGCAATGTTAGTTTATCGCATGTTTCCGGTGCGTTCATAGCGTTTATTGATAGTGATGATATTTGGCTGCCAACTAAATTGGAGGAGCAAGTGAAATTCATGGATGAAGATAAAAACTTTTCTTTTACACCTTATTTCATAATTACCGAGGATGGTAATGATTGCGGGAAGGTTATCGATATGAATGTTGGTGACAAGATTGGATATAGAGATCTCCTCAAGAAGAAGGCAACTTTAGGTTGTTCCACTGTTATGATTAGAAATAATGGAACAATCAGCATGCCACTGAGAAGGACGGGACAGGATTATGCGCTATGGTTGAGTATGTTACGAGGAGGAGAAAAACATGCATATATATATAAAGCTCCACTTACAAAATATAGAATTGTTAAAGGTTCTATTTCGAGAAACAAGTTTAAGAAAGCAATTAGCCAATGGGGTATATATAGAAAAGTTGAAAAGTTAGGTTATTTTGATTCGGCTGTCTTTTTTGTTCATTATGCATATAGGGCGGTGTTTCGTTAAAAATCATGAAAATAAAAAAAATACTAGAAAATTTTTTAAGTTTGGCTAGCATTAATGTACTAAATTTGTTAGTCCCTTTACTAACGTTGCCTATTTTTGGACGTTACTTGACACAAGACCAATTAGGCAAGTATTTTTTATTTTCCTTTATATTTCAGTTTTCTGTGACGGTTATTGAATTTGGGTTCATATCTGTTGGTAGTAAAAAACTACATGTTGCAATAAAAGATCATGGAACTAGAGGGATGAATGAATTCATTTCAAAAGTTAATGGTTTTAAAATATTGATATTACTGATATGTGCTGCAGTGACATTTGGATACCTTTATTTCTCTCCGGTTGGCGTTAACATACCTGTCTTGTTATCACTAATGATAATAGGTTGGATCGGCTCTATATTTACATCACAATGGTACTTTATTGCGATTTCAACGGTCAAGAAACTAACCTTGATAATATGTATATCAAGAATTATTAGTGTGGCTATTGTCCTTCTTTTATTAAACCATCATAAGAGTGAGTACTTGGCTTTTATCTCTGTTGTATTGCCATCAGTCATCACTGCTGCCGTTGTTGTTACTGGAAACTTAAAGTTAGGTGGAGTTTCTTTCAAAGGGTGCCTAAGTAACTATAAAGATTCTGCTGATGTTTTTTGGGGGGATTTTGCTAATAATTTTTATAATATGCTGCCAGCAATATTTATTGGTGGGTACTATCATGGAGCTCAGTTCTTAGTTTACTCTATTCCTAGTCGGATCTCTTCGGCAACTATAAACCTTATGTACTCATTAGCTCGCGCTATTCTCCCGTTCTTGATAAAAGAAAATACATTGCCAACTGAAAGTAAGGTGAATAAAAAAGTAATATTTGGCTTTTTCTTCATCTCACTTCCATCTGCACTTATTGCATTTTTCTTTTCTGATCAACTGGTTGAGTTTTTCCTCGGTGTCAGGAATGAAGATGTTTCATATGCTACAAAATTAATATCACTTGGTATTTTTTCTAGTGCTTTTGTTTTTGCATTTGGACATATGCACTTCCTTGCTAGAGGTGAGTATATAATTTATAGAAAGGTAAACCTTTACGTTTCTATTGTTTCAACTATACTCGCTATTATATTTATATATAAATATGGTGCATTAGGTGGAGTGATTACTGTTGTTTTTGCTAGAACTTTATTAGCTATTTCATTTGCATATTTTTATGCCATTTACTGGAAAAAAAATAAATCATGTTCTTAAATCTTTTTGTGATTTATATAAAGGGGGGGGTATGAAAGCCGAATTACTAATTTCCACGTGTAATGATAGAATTTCTGGATTATATGATTTGGTCAAAAAAACAGCACAGGAAAATTCTATCGGTGTATTGATCGTTCACCAAGTATTTGATGATATAAAAAATGAGGATTATCAATCAATTTATTCAATAATCAAAGGCTTTTCTGAAAATGTACGAATAATACAAATGAATAGAAAAGGTTTATCTGTAAGTAGAAACGAAGCCTTAAATAATTCAATTGGTAAGTACTTACTGATATGTGATGATGATGTTGATATTTCTATATCTGGTATTCTTTCAGTATGCGATGAGTTTGAAGAAAACCCCGATTCAGATATTATGTTCACTCAGGTATTAACCCCTGAAGGCGAATACTTTAAAAAGTATAAAGATATAAAAAATGAAAATATCTATACTCTTGCTGGAATAAGTTCAATAGAAATCTGTCTTAAAAGAGAGTCATTCATACGATCAAAATTACAATATGATGAACGCTTTGGACTGGGAGCAGAGTATCCATCTTGTGAAGAATTTATTCTTTTAACTGATGCTTATAAATATGGCCTTTCTATGAAGAGAACAAAAATTAATGTTATGACTCATCCAAAGGAATCCTCAGGAAAGCAACTAACTAATGATGCAATATTAAGAGCTAAGGGGGCTGCATTCTGTCGTGTTTACGGTATGAAAAAAGGTTTGTTGATTACAATAATTTTCTATATTAAAAAAATTATAGATGGTGATTTGCCTGGCGGGAGTAAAATTCACTTTTTAAGAAAGATACTTTCTGGTACCAGGGATATTCGACATGATTTTTAAGCGAGTGGCGTCACTTTCAATTTTTGCAATATTTATACTTTCACCTTTCCTTGGGATGTTAGTATCGCGAATACCAATAAATATTGGTGGCGTGTCAATTACTGGAGCTATCAAGGAGCTATTACAAGCGGTAGCTATATTTTCCTTGGTATTTTTAGTCCTGGCGCAGGACCGAATATTTAAAAGTTATATTGCTACTATAGTTTTTATTTTTTTATTAGTTATGTTCTTTACTATTCTTCGTGCCGATAATCTATCACTATATTTTGAGGCTTTTAGGCTGCAATTTGGTTATATTATTATTTTCATCCTCTTGCTAATAACCAGATGTGATATCATGGATGTTGATTTATTACTTAAGGTTATATCAATTCAATTTTTCATTGTACTAATAGTGGGTTTTCTGGAGTATCTTAACCCGGCAATAATTACACTTCTTTATGGTATTCCTAAAGCAGAAATGAGTAATGTTACGTTGGCTATTGGTGATCGTTTAATTTCCACAATGGAGAACCCAATAAACTTAGGCGCATTCCTTTGTATCGGCATTGTAGCATTCTATTGTTTTTTTAAAGAAAATAGATTTTTTCATTTTTATTTTTGGCCCATTTGGGGACTATGCCTTTTAGAGGTAGGGTTTACATTTAGCAGGACAGCGGTCATAGCATATGTGTTTGTTTCACTTATTATTCTTATGGACAGAGTGAAGAATAGGGATGTAGGTATATTTGTAATAATGTTATTACCGATATTAGGCTGGGGAGTTTTTGGCTTTAATTTTGAAATTGATATTAGTGCCGTAGTGGATAGGCTATCAATATTGTTGTCAGGTGATGCCATATCTGGAAATCAACGTGTTTATAACTGGAACACAGCATTCGGCCATTTCAAAAGCTTTGACGACTATTTATTCGGGCTAGGTTTAGGTATTTCCAATCCTACCTTTGATAAAGGTGGGTTAATAATTGAAAACTCATTCTTGACATATTTCATTGATGGAGGAATTATTGGTTCATTGATTTACTTGATTATAAATATTATTTTCCTTTTCAAAATAATAAAAATCAAGACTAAAGCCAAACTATTCTTATTTTGTTTTTACCTTGTGTTTTTTATATTTTCTTTAGCAAACGACTTCAATAGAAACTTTCCTTTCGTTTTCTACTACTGGATGCTTTTCTATATTGTTTGTTTTGATATGAAAAAAAATATTAATGATGAGGTTGGTTTTAATGAAAGTTAGTCATTTTGTCTATAACTTGGATAGCTATAGCGGAGCTGCTTTTCAGGCATATAAGTTGGCAATAGTATTATATGAAAAATATAATGTTGATTCGATTTTTTTAAATTACTCCAATGCAGATGATGTAAAGAAACCTGACGGTTACTTCTCGGTATCGACAATAAGGAAAAAATCAAGTTTAATTTTTAAATTTTTTTCAGTTTTAAAATTGATAATAAAAACCGATGTTATACATCTGCACGGATTTCACCGACTTCCATTAGTGATTAATTTCTTTATAAGAAAACCCGTATTGTTCAAATCGACTTTAGATGGACATGACGATTTAGAATCGATACAGAGAAAAAGTCCATTCTTCTTTAAATGTATATTCAATAAGCAAATTTCCGCCAATAATGCTTTAACTATTGATATATATAAAAAGAATAAAAAATTTTTGAATGAAGAAAAAATACTAGTAATTAATAACGGTATTGAGTTAGTTGGATCACCAATTTTTGATAAGGAAAATATATATGTTTGTGTTGGTGCTGTTGTTCCAAGAAAAAACGTTGACAAGGCAATAGTGTTCTTTATTAATAACCTTGAAGCTACAGATAAGACCTTGTATATCATTGGACCAAATAATGATGGGATACCAGAATTTAATAAAGAGTACTATGCACATTGTTGCAAATTGGCAGTGGGGCATAATATTGAATTCGTAGGTAATAAAAGTAAAAACGACTTATTTTCTTATTATGGAAGAGCAAAAGGAATACTGTTCTTCTCAGAAAGGGAAGGGATGCCCAATGTTTTAATTGAAGCTATGGGGAGCAATTGCTTTCCTATTGTTAACGATAACTATAAAGTTTCACTTGAGGTAATCGGTGAGTTATATCCAAAAGAGGGATATAACGACAGGCAGCGTGATGAGTTAGAATCCTTGATTGAGTCTTCAGTTGCATCATCGCTGCCTTATAAAAGGGCTCTCCATTTTTCAATAGATAAATCAGCTAAAGCACATTATGATCTGTACCGGAAGTTAATTGGAAATATTAATTAATTCACTGAATAGCGGTGGGATGTAAATAGCCTCCTTATCACCAGTTGCGTTAATGTGGTTGGCTAGTTGTTTCTTTAATTCACTATTTTTTACTTCTACTTTATTGTAGCTTGTATTAACGATAGCCAACCATTTTTCATTTTTTGTACTATAATATTTATATATTACAGATCCATTTGTTGACATATATGTGTTGTCATTTTTTTCGGATAAAGATACTCTGATTAATTTTTTAATTTCCGGAATGGCATTCTTTAAATTAGATATGTTTTCCATAGCCATTTCTTTATTTGCCTGGGCTCTACCATACTCATTATAAAAAAGATCATTATACGAGTAGAATAGTATTCCATTGGCACCTGAAATTATTGCTTGGTATGCTTGATTTTTTATTTCTTTAGTGGTTGGTAAATGATAAGGCAAATCTTTTTTGTATAGTGACCAACTCATTATTTGTATTATTGCCCAGGTTGAAGATGGATTTTTATTTTTTACTTTGTTAACATATTCAGAAACAGAACCTAAGTTTTTTCTTAATCCGATAGGGTAACTATCAATGGAAAGAATATCGGCACTATTTTTGGCTGTGGATAGCTGATTTACTTGTTTTTCAGAAAAAACCTGAATTACAGGTTGGGTATATCCATTCCTTCTTATTTTAATATAATTGTTGAGTATTTTTTTTTTGTATTCTGATGGGAGTTCGTCGTTTATATTGAACCCAATAATATTTTCTTTATGCTGTAGGTTGTTTAAATATCTATCTAAGTAGTTATCATCAAAATCTTTTGGGCTCCACTTTAAACCAGAATAAAAGTCCTTTAGTGAAAGAATGACATATAAATCATTATCTTGAGCATGCTTAATAAATTCATTTACGTCGGTTCTGTAACCGTAATTATAGTTAGTTATTGTATTCAACCCTAGGCTCTTTATTATTTTTAGATCTTTTTCATCTGCGAAGGTTGAATATATTCCTAATGGAAAGATTACATGCTTGTTTTTATTTACTATATTTCCTCTTTGATTTATTGATGAATATGCCTTTTCTACCTGAGAGGTTGATGGATTCGCGTTTGCTAAACCTAAAACACATGTGTTGACTATTAAAAATATCGATGTTTTCTTAAAGCATGTTAAAAGCATAAGGAGCCCCTCTTAAATAAGATATTTATTATGGCGATATTTTTCTTCTTGTCAATTCTTTGTTTTATATAACGCCTTTCTTTTGTGTATGATTGTAAATTTTCTGATTAATTCATAATTAAAATATTTTGCCTAAGAAACTGATAAGCTGAGAGATTAGGAATGTCAAAATTAAGTTTTCGCGAAGATATTAATGGGTTACGTGCTTGGGCTATAATAGGAGTTGTACTCTTTCATTTCAACCTTGTTGGTTTGAAAGGAGGGTTTGCTGGTGTTGACGTTTTTTTTGTTATATCCGGTTTTTTGATGGCTGGTATAATAAAAAAGGGGCTGGATTCTAAAGTTTTTTCTGTTTGGAGATTTTATAAGGCTAGGGCAAAAAGAATAGTTCCTCCTTTGTCGATATTGGTGCTTGTTCTTTTAGTAATTGGATATTTCAATCTCTCATTTTTAGAGTATAAGAGTTTATCCAAACATGCTGTAGCCTCTCTTCTATTTGTTTCTAATATAATATATTGGAGTGAGTCTGGGTACTTTGATGCCGACTCTCATGCAAAGGAGCTTCTTCACACATGGTCACTCTCTGTTGAGTGGCAATACTATATGGCTATACCTTTCTTGTTTTTATTGTTTTTCAAAATGTCTAAAAATAATGGGTTGCTGTGGTGTAGTATCATGGTTTTCATTATTTCATTTATTCTTTGCGGAGCGCTCTCTAGTTTAAAACCCTCTGTGGCATTCTATTTTTTGCCCACTAGGGCATGGGAGTTATGCTTTGGCGGTATTGTTTACCTTATTTCAGAAAAAGAAAGTGCCTTATATTATTTCGAAAATAAAAAAAATGAATATCTTGGGTTTATTCTTATTGGCTTATCATACTTTTTAATTTCACCAGAGAACACATGGCCTGGTTTTTTGGCAATAGTACCTTGCTTGGGGGCGGCGCTTGTTATTTTATCAAGGCAGACAAACTCTTTTCTTACGGGGAATAAAGTTTTTTCATATATAGGAAGGGCGTCATATTCTATTTATTTATGGCATTGGCCAGTTGTTTTTTACTTATGGTTAAATCAAGTTGAAAATAATATTTTTTATATTCTTCTGGGGGTTCTTTTTTCCTTTGTTCTTGGTGCGTTTTCTTTCTCCTATGTCGAGAGAAAACTAAAGGATTATTATTTAACTAATGTGTTTGTTTATGTTTTTTGTCTGGCGCTAGCACTCGTAATTTATTTCAATGATGGTTTTATTAATAGGTCTGAAAACGCTCGATTATTAAATAATGTAATGATGGTTCATCAGATGCCACGTGCTTCTAATGGGTATTGCTTCTATGATTTTAACGATGGTCATTCAGCTAAATTCTCTGAGAAAGCGGCTAATTGTGTCCTCGGTGATAAAAGCTCAAAAAAGAAAGCATTGCTTTTTGGTGATTCATTTGCGGGACAGTATGAACCTTTCATAGATGTTGTAGGGAAGAAGTATGGCATTAGTATTAATGCTATAACAACCAATTGGTGTTATCCTGGGTTAACTAATGGCTATACAGGTCAAAAATCAAATCCTGCTTATAAACAATGCCTGTTTAATAGGCGGTATGTGGAAAAGAATCTGAGTGATTATGATGTTATTTTTATTTCAGGGATGTGGAAAGATGTTTATGATAAAGGATTTATTTACGACACTATCGATTTTATCAATTATGCACATAAATTAAATGTCCCTGTTGTTATTTTAGCTTCTCCTAAAATTTACGATATTGATATTTACGCAAAAGCTCTGTCGAAAATATTTAAAAACAAAACGCTAGACCCTAAGGATATTACTAGTAACCAGGATGAATCCTCCAATAAGGCGCACGAGTTATTTAGTGGGATATCTAATGGGAGGGATATTATTTTCTTGGATAGAAAGTCTATCTATGGTGACAAGGAGGGGTATCTGTCACACGGGTTCTTTATTCCTTACTCACTTGATGGACGCCATATTTCTCAAGATAGTTCTCGATTGTTAGGTGAAGACTTTATCAGTAAAAATAACTTCATGTTTCCTGGTAAGGGTTAAATTGCTATTTTTGGAAAAATTAGCCTCTCCTTACTGCTCTGCTCCTTAGTTAAATGATAATGAGCTTTGTGGGCTAATGAGATGTAGTGGTTAAACAACAGCTGTCTTTGATTGTCAGCCTTAAACCACCTCCAAGGGCGGTGGTGATTGAACCTGTGAGGCTCTAGCCTGAAGGAAACCCATGCTGGAATATTTCACCTTACTCACCACAAGATAAGAGGAGATCACCAACATGGGTTTATACAGGAGTTCATCACATGTGTTCCGGCGTTGCAAATACCACCTTGGTTTAGCCCCCGAAGTATCGATTTAAAATACTTCGGGACAAGGTAGGGGGAGGAGCTGTACCGGACGATTTACATTCTGTGCAACATGAAGGATTGCGAAGATTCTTGAGCTATATATTCAACCTGATCATGTTCATTTGGTGATGATAGTGCCACCTAAGCTGTCGATATTGACGTTGATGGGCGTCCTGAAAGGACGCAGTGCTATTCGTCTTTACAACCGTTTTCTACATATACGAAAGAAACTATGGGGCAATCATTTTTGGGCAAGGGGATACTTTGCCGATACGGTTGGTGTAAACGAATAAATAACCAGGCGATATGTGAGGCATCAGGATAAGAAGGACTAAGAGGTCAAACAGCAAATGGAGTTGTTACAGGATTAACTCGGATATTGCCCCCTTCTAGGGAGCGTCGTGTAAAGCCACCTCCTCAGGAGGTAGTCTTTTACTTTTCACATAAATAACCATTTTAAGGTCACACTATAAAGACCTACTAAAAAACAGCACTATTGTTATCTGCATGATGTGAACCCAGCTACTATTTATCACTAGCTCAAGCATCATCAAAATGACACCTTCATTTCAATTCATGCTGCCTTTATTCCCTTATGATAGGTTTTCTTTGAAAATGAAGGCGCCGACACGGTGACTGTCAACCTCTCCATGGCTGTTAGCCAGGGCAAAGGGGGGCTGTACTCTTTGTTAGGCTGCTATGTTGGTTATCAGGCGTTGCTCGATAGTGATCAAGAGGTCAAGGGGGCTGTTAGGAGCAAGTTCTTCAAGTTGTTTACTGCCAACAAAAGTCTTATAGCCAAACTTGCTCTAGACACAAATCGTGAACTATACAAGGTTGAGCGCAAAATCATACACCGGCTACGGATAATAATGCCAATGGTGACAGCGCTATGTGAAGTCCTTGTCTGGAACCCCCTTGATCATTGATTGTTGTTGCTTCAACGCAGGCAGCCCCCCAATCTAAGGTGCTCAAGGCGCAGGGCTACACCTTGAAACGCGGTCGGTGTTGCTGCGCTAACTGGGCAATTGCCTTGTGCGCATAGGTAACAAGCTGCATCCATCGTGTGGTTGTGGGCCGCAAGTACTTGCTGGTTGCTGGATTATAGCGTACGGATAGCTGCAGATGCTCTTTATAGCCTGCTGGAAACAGCTAAACTCAATGGCTACTACCCTGACCTCTGGTTGCATGATGTGTGTTGACTCGCATGCATACCAACTTAGCCCAACATCTGGTGGAACCATACGCCGAAGACCGTTTCGGTTAAAATCCTTCAAGCTTATTACATCATTTAGATCACACAATGCGAATTCATTGTTCGCTTATGATTAGAGCTGAGGGGGCTTATTGCGACGTATCCTATTAATCCAGTTATCCACGTTAAATTTACCTGACAGGGTAGTCGCCGCAAATTTCAAGGGTAGAATAGTCACCCGCTGCCTTACCGTTTTCCACACCCATTGCACATGCAAGGAGTAACAATGGCAATTCTAGTCACCGGTGGTGCCGGGTACATTGGTTCACATACAGTCTTAGCTCTACTAGAGCGTGGAGAGGATGTCGTCGTTCTAGACAACCTGTCGAACTCTTCTGAAGAGTCACTACACCGCGTGGAACAGTTAACAGGTAAAGCGCCAGTCTTTTACCAAGGCGACATTCGGGATGCGGAATGTCTTAAGCGTATCTTTGCTGGGCACCGGATCTCCTCCGTGATCCACTTTGCTGGCCTGAAAGCGGTAGGGGAGTCAACCCGCAGACCGTTAGAGTATTATCAGAATAACGTCTCTGGCACTTTGGTACTGCTCGATGAAATGCGCCGAGCCGGAGTACATCAGTTCATCTTTAGTTCTTCAGCCACAGTATACGGTACCCCAGAAGAGGTTCCACTTGTTGAAACTTCCCGTGTTGGCGGAACCACCAACCCTTACGGCACTTCAAAACTGATGGTTGAACAGATTTTGCAAGACTTTGCTAAGGCTGAACCAGAGTTTTCAATCACGGCATTGCGTTATTTCAACCCGGTAGGGGCACACGAGTCTGGCCGTATTGGTGAGGATCCTAATGGCATACCGAATAACCTGTTGCCATATGTTTCGCAAGTGGCTATCGGCAGACTTGAGAAGTTATCAATTTTTGGTGATGACTATCCAACCCCGGATGGTACTGGCATTCGTGACTATATTCATGTCATGGATCTAGCTGAAGGGCACCTGAAAGCTATCGACCATATTGATGTTCAAAAAGGCTTCACTGTTTATAACCTGGGCACGGGTAAAGGCTACTCTGTATTTGATATGCTACGTGCATTTGAAAAAGCATCTGGGCGTAAAGTTGCGTATCAGGTCGTCCCTCGTCGTGATGGTGATATTGCGGAGTGTTGGTCAAACCCCAGCTTGGCAGCAGAAAAACTGGGATGGCATGCTGAACGCGATTTGGAGACGATGATGCGCGATGCTTGGAATTGGCAACAGGGTAATCCGCGGGGGTATTCCACTGAAAACTAAGAAAATTTCTTAGTATTGCACATTCTTAAAAAGCCCATTCACGGGCTTTTTTTTATACTTATAAAATGATAAGTACGCTATCAATTTGCTAGCTTTGTTATGAAAGTTAGAGGTTTCTTCTATCTTAATTCATTAATATAAAATAAATTTACTGATGAGTCGGAGGGCTAGTTCAATAAACCAACAACCGTTTTCAGATTAAACTGAAAGAGTGGACAATGTACAGGTGTTTTGTCCGCTTAGGTGGTAGCATACGCTACAAAAATTCGATCCAATTGGCCGTAAGTACCTTTTCGGGTAATGATCGTGTGCCTTGTTGTGTGCTTAACTCAACATAGGTGTTGGACAAAAAGTAACATTTATACTTAATTTCAGTCTGTTGGTAGCTGTTGAGCCAAGGGCGGTAGCGTGCTTTTTTTGACCTGGTAGTGAGAAAAGGCTTTTTTTGGTTGTTTTTTGACCGCCTGACCACGGTACACCATTATACTTCATGATGTAACAAAATATGAAGGTTCGAGTAAGAATCAGAATAATGACATATTGGCTGCCAAGAGGATTTAAACTGAGTGATGACTTGAGAAAGCGAGTAAAGACTGCGATTGGCGTATTTTTATTAAGTGTTTGTATTACCTGAAGCTTTTTAGCTTAACGTAATAAAGGATAAATAATGTTACTACCCGTAATTATGGCAGGCGGCACTGGCAGTCGTTTATGGCCAATGTCCCGTGAACTCCATCCTAAGCAATTCCTGCGTTTGCATAGCATCCATTCAATGCTGCAAGAAACGTTAAGACGGCTTGATGGTGTCGGCGTCAGTGAGCCTGTCGTAATCTGTAACGAAGATCATCGCTTTATGGTTGCTGAACAACTTCGGCAGATCGACATGTTATCGCATAACATCATTCTGGAACCGGTAGGGCGCAATACTGCTCCAGCGATTGCACTGGCGGCATTGAATGCAGTTGCTCAGGGCAATGACCCTATCATGTTGGTTCTGGCGGCCGACCACATTATCAATGATGTCGAAGCATTCCATCGTGCCATTGACCTGGCACTGCCACATGCGGCTGCAAAGAGTCTGGTCACTTTTGGCATCGTCCCCACCGGGCCTGAAACGGGTTACGGGTATATTCAACGTGGGGAATGTAAGAATGGTTCGGTGATTGCGCCTGTTCAACGGTTTGTAGAGAAGCCTGACAGTGAGACGGCACAAAGCTATATCGAGACCGGTGAATACTACTGGAATAGCGGTATGTTTATGTTTCGCGCCAAGCGCTATCTGGAAGAGCTGGAAAAATTCCGCCCAGATATTCTTGCTGCCTGCCGCGATGCACTTGCTAACACTGAATGCGATAAAAATTTTATCAATGTTGATCGCGATGCGTTTTCTGCCTGCCCAGATGATTCGGTTGACTATGCGGTAATGGAGAAGACTCACGATGCGGTGGTCATTCCCCTTGATGCTGGTTGGAGTGATGTCGGATCTTGGTCGGCGTTGTGGGAAGTAAGCAAGAAAGACTCGGCGGGTAATGCGCTAACTGGGGATACTTTCCTCTATGACTCCCATGACTGCTACATCAACACTGATGAGAAACTGGTCGCTGCTGTAGGTGTAGAAAACCTGGTGATTGTTAACACCAAAGATGCTGTGCTGGTGGTAGATAGATCAAAGGTTCAAGATGTCAAAAAGATTGTTGAACATCTGAAGAAGAACAAGCGTAGTGAATATCGTCGGCATCGTGAGGTATATCGTCCATGGGGCCGTTGCGATATTTTGGTTGCCGAAAAACGCTTTAACGTCAACCGTATTACCGTGAACCCGGGTGAAGCATTCTCTTTACAAATGCACCACCATCGGGCTGAGCATTGGGTTGTGCTTTCTGGCACCGCGAGAGTGACTACTGGCGACAAGACGTTCTTGATTACCGAGAATCAGTCAACATTCATCCCAGTTGCGGTTATCCATCGTTTAGAAAACCCAGGCAATATTCCGCTAGAATTGATTGAGATTCAGTCTGGATCTTATCTTGGGGACGATGACGTTATCCGCATAAAAGATCACTACGGGCGTTGCTAATTTTTGAGGTTTTAATGAACAGTTTAACATGCTTTAAGGCTTATGATATTCGCGGTCAACTTGGTGAAGAGTTAAACGAAGATATTGCTTACCGCATCGGTCGAGCCTATGGCGAATATTTAAAGCCAAAGCGTATTATCGTGGGTGGCGATGTGCGCTTAACGAGCGAAGCATTAAAATTAGCTTTGGCTAATGGCCTGCGTGATGCCGGGGCAGATGTTTTTGACATTGGGTTAAGTGGGACAGAAGAAGTTTACTTTGCCACATTCCATCTCAATATGGATGGTGGAATCGAGGTTACAGCAAGCCACAACCCTATGAACTATAACGGGATGAAGCTGGTGCGTGAGAATGCACAGCCTATCAGTGGCGATACAGGCCTGTTTGCGATTAAGGAATTGGCCGAAATGAATAACTTCGCTCCGGTTGATGAAAGCAAACGTGGTAGCTATCAGCAGATCTCCATTCTGAATGATTATGTAGATCATCTGTTAGGGTACATTGATACCAAGACGCTAAGCCCAATGAAGTTGGTGATCAACTCAGGGAATGGTGCTGCCGGCCATGTGGTCGATGAGATTGAACGGCGTTTCAAGCAAGATAATGTGCCCGTTTCCTTTGTTAAGGTCCATAACCAGCCGGACGGCCAATTCCCAAATGGTATTCCCAACCCCTTGTTGCCAGAGTGTCGTGCTGATACCGCAAAAGCGGTATTGGAGCACCAAGCTGATATGGGGATCGCGTTTGATGGCGATTTTGATCGCTGTTTCTTATTTGATGAAAACGCAACCTTCATTGAAGGCTACTATATCGTTGGTTTATTAGCCGAAGCATTTTTACAAACCAATCCAGGTGCCAAGATTATTCACGACCCGCGGTTGTCATGGAATACCATTGATATTGTTAACCAGGCTGGCGGGGTAGCGGTTATGTCTAAGACCGGTCATGCATTTATCAAAGAGCGTATGCGTAAAGAAGATGCCGTTTACGGTGGGGAAATGAGCGCGCATCACTATTTCCGCGACTTCGCCTACTGTGATAGTGGGATGATCCCGTGGTTGTTGGTGGCTGGTTTACTTTCTACGAAACGTAAGGCACTGAGTCAGTTGGTTGGTGCTCGTATGTTGGCCTACCCTGCGTCAGGCGAGATTAACCGTAAAGTAGAACGACCAAATGACGTAATTGAACGGATTCGCACTGTTTATCAACCCGATTCAATTAGCATCGATTTAACTGATGGATTGAGTATCGAATTCGATGACTGGCGTTTTAATTTACGCACATCTAATACTGAGCCTGTAATAAGACTTAACGTTGAGTCAAGAGCTGACACTAGTATAATGAAGACTAAAACAGAAGAGTTGCTCACTTTGTTAGGTGGGAATAAATAATGAAAGCATTGTTAATGTCGATATTCAATTATCGAGGGTTTATTGGTAGCAGTATTAAGCGAGATTTTCAATCAAGATATAAAACAAGTATGCTTGGTGCTGCGTGGTTAGTTCTTCAGCCCTTGGCCATGATTATTGTTTATACTGTTATTTTTGCAGAAGTAATGCGAGCAAGGATGCCAGGCGATACAGGTCCATTTGCATATAGTATTTATATCTGTGCGGGGTTATTACCTTGGGGCCTTTTTGCTGAATTGGTTACGCGTTTACAGACTGTCTTTGTAGATAATGCTAATTTTTTAAAGAAGATTAACTTCCCTCGGATCTGTCTTCCGGTTATCTCATTGGGAACCTCTTTCATTAACTTTGTCATCATTTTTAGCCTCTACATTGCATTTTTACTGTTTACAAATAATTTTCCAGGGATTTATATTCTTGGCATAATTCCGCTGTTAATTATCCAAGTGCTTTTTGCCTTGGGGTTAGGTATTACATTAGGCGTTTTAAACGTATTTTTTCGTGATGTTTCACAGTTTATGACTATTTTGCTTCAATTCTGGTTCTGGTTCACACCAATAATTTATATCATTGATGTTTTGCCTAAGTGGGCTAGCCAATGGCTAATGCTCAACCCAATGACAGGACTCATTGTGGGATATCAAAGCATTTTTGTAAAAAAACAATGGCCAGATTGGAGTAATTTATATCTAGTTGCCACGTTGTCAGTGATACTTTTGATAACTGCATTTCACTTATTCCGGAAGCATTCCGGCGACATGGTAGATGAATTATAATGAGCAGTATAATTGTAGAGAATATTAGTAAGTCTTATAAAAAATACAATAGCCGTTATGACCGTCTTATTGAATGGTTTTCTCCATTCAAGAGTTGTAGGCATAGTGTTACCACAATCCTCGATGGTATCAATTTTACTGTTAATCCAGGCGAAGCCGTGGGGATTATTGGTATCAATGGTGCAGGTAAGAGCACACTGTTGAAGATTATCACTGGTACAACTGCGGCTACGACAGGGAACGTCAAGATTAATGGACGTGTCGCTGCATTGCTTGAACTGGGCATGGGATTTCACCCCGATTTCACCGGGCGTGATAATGTTTTCATGTCTGGACAATTACTTGGTATGTCAATTGAGCAAATCAATGAGCTCATGCCTCACATTGAAGAATTCGCTGAAATAGGTTCGTATATTGATCAACCTGTACGTACCTACTCTAGTGGTATGCAAGTACGTTTGGCTTTTAGCGTGGCAACTGCGTTGCGGCCAGAAATTTTAATCGTTGATGAGGCACTTTCTGTTGGGGATGCTTATTTCCAATCCAAGTGTTTCTCTCGAATTAAAGAGTTTAAATCACGTGGCACAACCCTGCTGATTGTGTCCCATGATCAAGCTGCAATTGCCAATCTTTGCAGTCGAGCTATTCTTCTTGAGAAAGGCAAGATTGTTGCTGATACCGTACCAACTGACGTTATGAATTTATATAACGCTAAGTTATCTAAGACATCTGATATTATGGAGGTAAAACTTCATGAAGGTAAAACTATATCAGGAGATCTTCGTGCGGTAGTCAATGATTTTTACGTTATTGATAGCAAAGGTTCAAAAGTAGAGACGCTCACTGTCTCAGAGAAATACGAGCTTTGCTTTGAAATAGATAATAAAGAAGTCAGTTCTGGGCTTACGTTGGGTTTCCATATCCGCGACAGGCTGGGCAATGTTATTTTTGGTACTAATACGTTAGCATTAAAAGCTGATATTTCCAGTTTAGGTCCTAAGTTAGTTAAATTTGTTCTAAATATGAATATTGGAGTCGGTGAGTTTTCTGTCTCTGCGGCGTTACATAAAGAGCGAGACCATTACGAGGAGTGTTATCACTGGGTTGATGGTTTGGGAGCTTTTCATGTGGTTGCTCCAGAGAGAATATTCGTTGGCAGCGCATGGTTAGATGCTGACTGTCAAATAGTTGATTTGGAGAAAAAACTTTGATCTTAAATTACTTTAAGCGCTTAACTCAACATTTTAATGATTCTGTAACCCATAACAAAACCGTGCTTGAGGTTTTGGATGGTTTGAATAATAAAGTTGATTTGTTAGGTGGAGAGGTTGAAAGGTTAAAGGAGATACAGGTAAGTATCCAAGAACGGCATTTAGAGAATGAATTGGCTGAAGTTAAGGATGGTTTAGCTTCCCAAAAACAAAGCCTTCATCAAATTGATCATACTGTACATACTGTTGCGGACCGTCTCGAATTTGTGCGTGAAGAACTGATGTTTGAGCTTCGGGTGAAGACAGGGTCCTTTAAGGATAAGACGGAATCAGCCAGCATCGAAAGTAAAGTGATTAATAGCGAAAAGTTTGATGCTGGTGTTCGAAGCATCAATGTTGGGTGTGGCCATGTGCAGGTAGAGGGATACATCAATGTTGATGCACGCGAGATCCCTGGCGTTGATGTTATTGCGTCAGCGCAAGACTTACCATTTGCGGATGAAAGTCTGCAGGAAATTTATTGTGCGCATTTAGCTGAACACTTTACTGAGCTTGAGCTTAAGAGAATCATATTCCCCCACTGGTTCAGCAAAATCAGTAAAAATGGTCAATTACGTATTGTTGTCCCAGATGCACATAGCATGATTAACGATTATGTATCCGGTACGATGAGTTTCGAAGACTTACGTAAGGTGACTTATGGTGCACAAGATTACGATGGTGATTTTCACTACACAATGTTCACAACAGCCAGCCTGAGCCAGTTGCTTACTGAAGCTGGTTTCAGTCATGTTTATGTTGTAGAGGATAACCGGAAAAATGGATTGTGTCGTGAAATGGAATTGATCGCAAATAAAGTGTGATCGGCATGCTGGGGTTAATTTATGAGTCATAATATGCTTGATGAAGTTAATAATAAATTAAGGCAGGAGATACTTAGGGAACGGGAGGTAAGAAACACGGCACAAGACTCTTATCTTTCTGTTATTCCTAAGAGCCTTCGCTTTCGTGCTGCCTCTGAACAGTATCATATGAAAGAAATAATTGCCTTATGTAAAGATGATTATCGCGATTTGGTCGTTGCATTAATGACAAAGGACTTACGCGATAATATCAAAGGGTATTACATTATTGATAAATTTCGCTCGCGACCTCTTGTTTTCGTTAGCTTACTTTCGTTGCATCCTGCTGCAAAAGTGAAACTTCTAGGAAAAACGCGGTTCATTGCAGTTAAATTCTTGATGAAGAATCCACGCTTAATGGATGTTGCCAGAAAGATATATAGAAAATTCAAGGGGTAAGCAATGTTTAAGCATTTTAATGGCAAGGTGATTCAAGTTATTGAGTCATTAGATGTTTATGATGCGTGTTCTAATCATGTCATAAATATTGACACAGCGTTGCAGAATGTTTTTGGTATTGAGTCACAAATTTACGTTACGCACTTTCACCCAGAACGCGAGAAATTTGCTAACCACATTAGCGCTTTGGACGCCAATGAAGAAGATATAATTATTTTTCATTTCTCTGGCCTCTCGGAGTTTTGCGCGGACGCGGTTATTAAGCAAAACTGTTTGAAGGTTATACTGTATCATAATATTACACCTCATTATTTCTTTGAGAAAAACAGCCATCTTTACAGCTATTGTAAACGTGGACGTGAGCAGTTAAAGGAAATTATTCATCATTTTGATTTTGCGACAGGTGTAAGCGATTATAATCTTAAAGAAATTATCGAACTAGGTTATAACCCTGATAAAACCTTTAAACTGCCGATAATTATAGATGATATTGATGAGGCTAATTTCCTCGAAGTTGCCGGCAGTAAGAAAGATAACAACATTCTCTTCGTTGGTCGAATCTGTGAAAATAAACGTCAGGACAGGCTTGTTGAAGCATATGCAAAGCTTCGAAAAGCATTCCCTAATATCGGTGATTTAATTCTTGTTGGAGGATATGATTCTTCTTCTTCCTTCTACAAGCGTATTGTGACTCTCATCGGTGATCTGGATCTCAAGGCTAATGTGCATATTACTGGCAAGGTTAGTCAGTCTGTGCTTGAAGATTATTATCATAATTCACTTTGCTTTATGTGCTTCAGCGAGCATGAAGGTTTTGGTGTTCCGTTACTTGAAGCTGCATTGCATAATATTCCTGTATTGGCTCTTGATGCGGCTGCGGTTCCAGAAACACTTGGGAACTCTGCTGGTATCTTTAAAGATGAAGCTGAGCTATTTGATAAATTCGAGAAAGTCTGTTCGGATGACAAATTTAGAAATGCTTTACTTGAGCATCAAAAAAGAGTCCTCCATGCTAGTGATTATAATGCTTGGATAAAAATTGCCACTAATTTCTTTGATAAAATAATTGGTGGACCTGACCGTTTTAAATCGGTTAGTTTTGTTATTTGTACATTCAATCGCGCTGACTATTTAGAACGATGCCTGGATTACTTGACTCGTAGCTATAATAAAAACTTTGAAGTCATCGTTGTTAATGGCCCCTCAACTGATGATACATCATCAGTGGTTGAGCGTTGGCGTGATAAGATTATCTATGCTGATAATCCAGTACGTAATCTTTCAATATCACGTAATATAGGTAGTAATTTAGCTTCTGGCGATATTGTTGCATTTATTGATGATGATGCTATGCCATTCTATGATTGGTGCGATTGCATACTTGCCTACTATAATTCTTCTCACAATTTTGTTGCGGGTGCCGGGGGGCCGACTTATTATGCCGGTTCCTTGCAATTCCAGGCCATTGACATTCTGGTTGATAGTTTTGGTTCGGGAGTGAGTAACCCTGAAAAAGAGTTGTATAGCAACCCGGATTATCATCGCACCTTATTAGGTACTAACTCCTCTTTTCGTAGGGACTATTTGCTTTCAGTAGGTAGTTTTGATGAGGAATACGATTATTTCCTTGATGAAACGGATGTTTGTTTCCGGCTAATTAAAAATGGCTATAAAGTACAGCATTGCGCTAATGCCTACTTGAGGCATGAATTTGCGCAAAGCGATAATCGTGTAAGTAAATATAAGTATAACTGGTTTTCGATTGTCAAGAACACGGTTTATTTTGCTTTGCGTTTCAATGAAGGTGACAAGGACTTCATTATCGCTCAAACAAGAAAAATTGTTGAAAGAGAGCGTATTGCTTACCTTGAAGCTGGGCTTCGTTCGGGGGAAATCTCATCCGCTGACTTTAGTTCGTTAGTTAAAAGTGTTTGGGATGGTTTTGACGCTGGTATTGCTGCTGCCAATCACCCTCGTAAGCTAATTGAACTGGCGCCAAATAATAACGGCTGGCTGCCTTTTGAAACGGTTTCTGCCAATAAATCATTTAATAAATTGCACATCGTATTGGTAACAAAAGAATTCCCTCCATTTACTAAGTCTGGTGGGATTGGAACTCTTTATTACCATTTGGCAAGCGAACTCTTACTACAAGGCCATGATGTTACTGTCATAACACAGGGTAGTGAGGACAGGATCGAGCGCGGGAACTTCCGTTTAATCAGTTTGGCGGCTCCTGAATGTAATGATACATATACAGATTCTGCCATCGCCAATATCAATTTGTCCTGGTCGTTAAAAGTTGCGATAGCGCTTGATGCATTACATGAAGAACTCCCTATCTCTGTTGTTGACACTTGTCTTTGGGATGCCGAGTGTTATGCGTTCTTGCAGGTTAAAAATGAATTAAATATACCTTTGGTTGTTCGTTTGGTCACCCCATTGATTGTTGCTGATGAGACTAATGGTTGGAATATGCCTGCCGTTGATAAGGATTTGTTGGTCGGGTTCGAGAGAGCGATGGTGCAGAGTGCCGATGCTGTAGTGCCTATCAGTCAATCAATTCAAAATACATTCACCAAACGCTATGGTATTGAGGCAGATGAGCGCTTTAATATTATTAATGCTGGCATTGCTTATTGGCCAAGTTATGATGTGTCACGGGGTTATAATGATATTAGTCATTTCCCTGAACTGGTGAATGCCAAGCAACAGGGAAAAATGATCTATCTGTTCCTTGGTCGGCTAGAAAAACGTAAAGGGATTGATGTCTTTATTAAAGCAATCAGCCAGTTTAACCATCAGTACCCAGAAAAAACTAACGATGTGATGTTTGTTTTGGCGGGTAACGATGGTGTTGGAGTCAATGCTTTACTTGATGAGCACTTGAACGAGCAACAAGATAACATACTTCTTTTAGGTGAAGTTTCAGATTGGGATCGCGAAAAGCTATATGCATTTTGTGATGTTGTGGTTTTCCCATCCAGGTATGAGTCATTTGGCCTTGTACCGCTTGAGGCTTTTGTTCATGGAAAGCCTGTCATTGGTAGTAGTGGGGGGGCAATTCCTGAGGTTGTATTAGATGAACAATGCGGACTTATTTTTGACGACGGTTCTGAAGTCGAACTGGCGGAAAAGATGGCGCGACTTTGTAAAAATAATGCACTATACGAAATGCTTTCTCTGGGGGCTAAGGCTCGAGTCAAATATTTATCGTCAAACCGCTCCGCTTTACAATCCGAAGAATTATATAATCGTTTGATTTTAGGTATTAAATCATTATGAAAACAGCAATGGTTACAGGTATAACTGGTCAAGATGGCGCATATCTTGCTGAACTTTTACTCGAAAAAGGTTACCAGGTTCATGGTACCTACCGTAGAACCAGTTCGGTTAACTTCTGGCGCATAGAAGAACTGGGTATTGATAAGCATCCGAATCTGCATTTGGTTGAATATGATCTGACCGATCTGTCTGCCAGTATTCGTCTGTTGCAACAAACAGGTGCAACAGAAGTTTATAACTTGGCAGCGCAAAGCTTTGTTGGTGTTTCATTTGAACAACCTATTACCACAGCGGAAATCACTGGCATTGGCCCGGTTAACCTTTTGGAAGCGATCCGCATCGTTAATCCTAAAATCCGTTTCTATCAGGCATCAACCTCTGAAATGTTCGGTTTAGTACAAGCTGTTCCTCAGAAAGAAGATACGCCATTCTACCCGCGTAGCCCGTATGGCGTTGCTAAACTGTATGCCCACTGGATGACTATCAACTATCGTGAAAGCTACGGTATCTTCGCTTCCAGCGGTATTCTGTTTAACCATGAGTCGCCGCTGCGTGGTCGCGAGTTTGTTACCCGTAAAATTACTGACTCCGTTGCCAAAATCAAACTGGGCAAACTGGACGTATTGGAACTGGGTAACATGGATGCCAAACGCGACTGGGGCTTTGCCAAAGAATATGTCGAAGGCATGTGGCGTATGTTGCAGGCTGAGCAGCCGGATACCTTCGTGCTGGCAACCAACCGTACAGAAACCGTTCGTGACTTCGTTGCCATGGCATTCAAAGCCGCCGGTTATACCCTGCGCTTTGAAGGTAAAGATGAGCAAGAGGTAGGGATTGACGTTGCTAGCGGCAAAACGCTGGTTCGCGTTAACCCGAAATTCTTCCGTCCGGCAGAAGTGGAACTGTTGATCGGTAATCCAGCTCGCGCCAAGGAAATTTTGGGTTGGGAGCCTAAGACCACTCTGGAGCAGCTGTGCCAGATGATGGTGGAGCAGGATCTTGTACGTAATCAGAAAGGGTCCTCCTTCTGATGTTCGGCGCCGGCAAACGTGCCTTGGTTACGGGCATCAATGGGTTTACCGGCCGTTATGTGGCAGCGGAATTATCCGCTGCCGGATATCGGGTTTATGGGCTGGGTTCATTACCTTCGGCTCAGGCAGACTATTTTCAGGTAGACTTGCAAGACGAAGCGGCGTTAGCGGAAGCTATCGGCCAGGTTAAGCCAGATGTCGTTGTTCATCTTGCCGCCATTGCGTTTGTGGGCCATGGTGACGCGAATGCTTTCTATAGCGTAAACCTGCAGGGCTCCCGGAATTTACTCCAAGCACTCTCCGACAGTGGGCATCCATTGGATGCCGTGTTAATTGCCAGCAGTGCCAATGTTTATGGTAACAGCACTGAGGGTAAACTCGGTGAGGGGACCCCCGCCAATCCAGCGAATGATTATGCGGTGAGTAAGCTAGCCATGGAGTTTATGGCCAGATTGTGGGTGGATAAACTGCCGATATTCATTACGCGGCCCTTTAATTATACCGGTGTTGGCCAGGCAGATAATTTCTTGTTGCCGAAAATCGTCAAACACTACAAGAGTAAGGCTGCCGTTATCGAGCTCGGTAATATCGACGTTTGGCGTGACTTTACCGATGTCCGCGCCTTGAGCAAGGCCTATGTGGCACTGTTACGGGTCAAGCCTATCGGCGAAACGATCAATGTCTGCTCTGGGCGAACTTATTCTTTACGTGATGCGGTTGATTTGTGCGAGAAAATCACATCACACCACTTGGATATCCGCGTAAATCCGGCTTTTGTCCGTCCTAACGAAGTCAAGATACTGTGTGGTGATGCGACAAAACTGCGCAGTCTTGTCGGTGATTGGGATACTCCTCCGTTGGAGGAAACGTTGCGCTGGATGTTGGAAAACTGACGATGAAAGTCATATTTGGTACTGACCCGATTAAATATCCGTTAACTGGGATTGGCCGATATGCTTATGAGTTAGCTAACTGTTTAACTAAAAGCCCAGAGATATCTGAGCTTTTATTTCTTCAGGGGCGTAGGCTAAGTAAGCAAATACCGCAAGCTAGGGAAAGCAGTTCTTCAAGCCAGGGTTTGCGTCATATGGTGCAAAAAAGCAGAGTTGCTTCTGAGCTATACCGTTTGACGGCTCCCTGGTTAAAAACGTTAGCGTTAAAGAAACACCCTGATGCTATCTACCACGGCCCAAATTTCTATTTACCTCCCAAAGTTGGGCCTAGCGTAGCCACCTTTCACGATCTCTCTGTCTTTACGTGGCCACAATGTCATCCTCAAGAGCGCGTCCGTTTTATGCAGAAAGAACTACTGCTGACGATGAAACGTGCCGATATCTTGATCACTGACTCAGATTTTACACGGCAAGAGGTGATGGATTATTTTAACTTGCCTGCTAATAAAGTGTATGCGGCAAGGCTGGCTAGCAGTGGGGAATTTTACCCACGCGATCCCGAGTCTATTACTGCCGTAGTATCCCAGTATGGGCTGCAGGCAGGGCGATATTGTTTATTTACCGGGTCGATTGAGCCGCGCAAGAATATTGAAACCTTGCTGTCCGCCTACGAACGGTTGCCACTTAGCTTAAGAAAGGCTTATCCATTAGCTATCAGCGGCTTTAAAGGCTGGCGTAGTGAGGCTTTGCACGTGCGTTTTGAACAGGCTGAACGCGAAGGGTGGTTATGTTATCTGGGCTACACCAAGTCATCAGATTTACCTTACCTATTCGCTGGCGCCAGGAGCTTCCTATTCCCATCGTTATATGAAGGGTTTGGGTTGCCGGTGCTGGAGGCCATGGCATCGGGCGTGCCGGTGGTGTGTTCCAACAGTTCTTCGTTACCCGAAGTGGTTGGAGAGTGCGCGTTGACCTGCGCCGCTTTGGATGTCGAAACCTTGACGCAGTTAATTCATCAGAGCATTGAAGATGAGACTTGGCGTGAATCTGCCATCACTGGTGGTTTAAGTCGGGCAAAAACCTTCTCTTGGCAGCGTTGTGCCGCAGAGACTATTCACGCATATCAGCAGGTTTAATAGCTTTCATGTTAAAAGTTCTGCATTTTTATAAAACATATTATCCTGATTCTTTTGGCGGCATTGAACAGGTTATCTACCAGTTAAGCGAAGCTGGCATATGTCATGATATCGAATCGACAACGCTGTCGCTAAGCACGCGTGGTGATATTGATAATGAACGCGTCGGCTCGCACTCGGCTTATTACTCAGCAACAAATTTTGAAGTAGCGTCAACGCCATTTTCTATAAGTGCAGTAAAAAAGTTTAAACAGTTGGCTGCACAGGCGGATATTATTCATTATCATTTTCCATACCCATTTATGGATATGGTGCATTTTATCGCGGGTGTCAAAAAACCGACGATTGTGAGCTATCACTCGGACATAGTGAAGCAAAAGTTGGCGTTAAAATTTTATACGCCGTTGATGAGCAAATTTTTAGATTCGGTTGATTGTATTGTTGCGGCCTCGCCAAACTATGTGGAAACGAGCGTGACCTTGCAGAAATATCTGCCAAAAGTCAAAGTGATCCCTTATGGTTTGGATAAGAACTCTTATCCTATGGCGGATGAACAGCACCTCGACCATTGGCGACAAAAGGTGGGCGATCGCTTCTTCCTGTTTGTTGGCGCTTTCCGCTACTACAAGGGTCTCCATATTCTGCTTGAAGCGGTAAAAAGCACCGACTTCCCGTTGGTGATCGTTGGAGCTGGTCCGATCGAGCAAGAGTTGAAACAGCAGGCCGCAGATTTAGGTTTAAACAATATTCACTTCCTTGGCGCGTTGCCGGATGAAGATAAAGCTGCCTTATTACAACTGTGCTACAGCGTGGTTTTCCCGTCCCATTTGCGCTCAGAGGCGTTTGGTATCACTTTGCTTGAAGGGGCGATGTTTGGTAAGCCGCTCATTTCCAGTGAGATCGGCACAGGTACAACCTACATCAATCTGGATAAGGAAACCGGCATCGTCGTCCCTCCGTCAGATGCTGATGCATTACGCCAAGCGATGGTGCAACTGTGGAACGATCCGCAGTTGGCAGCCCGTTACGGAGAGAATGCTGCAAAGCGTTTCCAGGACCTGTTCACTTCTGCACGTATGGCGGAAAGCTACATTGAGCTCTATCAGCAGTTGATCGAGAAGCGCTTGTAAAAACCGCATTGTCTATCCGTGATATGCAATTATGTGACCTATCGCACCAATCACTACCCAGCGAACGCAATCCTGAGTTAACATGTTGGCCACATCAAAAACCTGTTGGCCAAGAGCCGTGATACAGGTGTCATCCTCAGACAGGAGTTCCTAATGTCCAAACAGCAAATCGGCGTTGTCGGCATGGCGGTGATGGGCCGCAATCTGGCTTTGAACATCGAAAGCCGTGGCTATACCGTTTCTATCTTTAACCGTTCAGGCGATAAGACTGACGAAGTTATTGCAGAGAACCCGGGCAAAAACCTGGTGCCGCACTACACCGTCGAAGAGTTTGTTGCATCGCTGGAAACACCGCGCCGCATTTTGCTGATGGTAAAAGCGGGCGAAGCTACGGACAAGACCATTGCCTCGCTGACTCCGCACCTGGATAAAGGCGATATCCTGATCGACGGTGGTAACACCTACTATCAGGACACTATCCGTCGTAACCGCGAGCTGTCTGCTCAGGGCTTCAACTTTATTGGCACTGGCGTTTCCGGTGGCGAAGAAGGGGCGCTGAAAGGGCCTTCAATCATGCCTGGTGGCCAGAAAGAAGCTTACGAGCTGGTGGCACCCATCCTGAAGAAAATCGCCGCTGTGGCCGAAGGTGAGCCATGCGTGGCCTATATCGGTGCTGACGGTGCTGGCCACTACGTGAAGATGGTGCACAACGGTATCGAATATGGCGACATGCAGCTGATCGCAGAAGCCTACTCCTTGCTGAAGCAGGCGCTGAATCTGAACAACGAGCAGTTGGCTGAAACCTTCGCCGAGTGGAACAAGGGCGAACTGAACAGCTACCTGATCGACATCACCAAAGACATCTTCACCAAGAAAGACGAAGAGGGTAAATACCTGGTTGATGTGATCCTCGATGAAGCGGCCAACAAAGGCACCGGCAAATGGACCAGCCAGAGTTCTCTGGACCTGGGTGAGCCATTGTCATTGATCACAGAATCGGTGTTCGCGCGTTACCTGTCTTCTCTGAAAGACCAGCGCGTAGCGGCTTCTAAAGTGTTGACCGGCCCGAAAGTTGCAGCCTTCAGCGGCGAGAAAGCCGAGTTTGTCGAGAAAGTTCGTCGCGCTCTGTACCTGGGTAAAATCGTTTCCTATGCGCAGGGTTTCTCTCAGCTGAAAGCGGCCTCTAAGGAAAACAACTGGGATCTGAATTACGGCGAGATTGCCAAGATCTTCCGTGCCGGTTGCATCATCCGCGCCCAGTTCCTGCAGAAGATCACCGATGCCTACGCTGAGAACGCTGACATCGCCAACCTGCTGCTGGCACCTTACTTCAAGCAAATCGCTGATGAGTATCAGCAGGCGCTGCGTGACGTGGTTTCCTATGCGGTGCAGAACGGTATCCCAACGCCAACCTTCTCTGCGGCGATCGCGTACTACGACAGCTATCGTTCTGCGGTACTGCCTGCCAACCTGATCCAGGCGCAACGTGACTACTTCGGTGCTCATACTTATAAGCGTACCGATAAAGAAGGCGTATTCCATACCGAATGGATGGAATAATCCCGCTCGTTGAACGATAAAAAAAGCCGCCGAGGTTAACGCCCGGCGGCTTTTTTATTGCCTGCAAAACTGGGTTATTTCTTCTCGTGCCGCTCGCGCAGGCGGCCAATCACTTTGCTCAAATCGAGTTCCTGATCCTGCAACAGCACCAGCAGGTGGTATATCAGGTCGGAAGCTTCGTTGGTCAGCTCTTCGCGATCGTTCACCGTGGCGGCCAGGGCGGTTTCTACGCCTTCCTCGCCCACCTTCTGTGCAATGCGCTTGGTGCCGCTGGCATACAGTTTGGCGGTGTACGAGCTATCCGGACTGGCGGTTTTACGCGAAGCCAGCAATTGTTCAAGCTGGTACAGGAAGCCCCAGTCGCTGCTTGCCGGATGGAAGCAACTGTCGTTACCCAAATGGCAGGTTGGGCCGATCGGGTTGGCCAGGATCAGCAGGGTATCGTTATCGCAGTCTGGCGTAATGCTGACCACGTTAAGGAAGTTGCCTGAGCTTTCGCCCTTGGTCCACAGGCGCTGCTTGGTGCGTGAGAAGAACGTCACCTTGCCGGTTTGCTCGGTCACGTCCAGGGCGGCCTGATCCATATAGCCCAGCATCAGCACTTCGCCGGAAACGGCATGTTGTACGATTGCCGGCATCAGGTTGTCGGTTTTTGCCCAATCCAGCTTAGCTTTCTGTTGTTCTGTTAACACACGCGTATCTCCACGCCTTTCTCTGCCAGGAACCGTTTCAGTTCGCTGATATTGATGATTTGCTTATGGAATACCGAAGCCGCCAGCGCGCCGTCAACATCGGCATCGCGGAAGGCTTCCAGGAAGTGTTCCATGGTACCGGCACCGCCGGAGGCGATCAGCGGCACCTTGCACACCTCACGTACCCGCTTCAGCTGTTCCAGATCGTAACCGTTGCGTACGCCATCCTGGTTCATCATGTTGAGCACAATCTCCCCAGCGCCGCGCTTTTGCACTTCCTGCACCCAATCGAGGGTTTGCCACTCGGTGACTCGGGTGCGGCTTTCATCCCCGGTATATTGGTTGACGTGGTACTTGCCGGTTGCGGCTTCATACCAGGTGTCGATCCCGACCACGATGCACTGTACGCCAAAGCGGTCTGCCAGGCGGCTGATCAGCGTTGGGTCGGCCAGCGCCGGGGAGTTGACAGAGATCTTGTCCGCCCCAAAGGAGAGGATCTGGCTGGCGTCTTCGGCACTCTTGATGCCCCCGGCCACGCAGAACGGAATATCGATCACTTCCGCAACGCGTGATACCCAGCTTTTATCTACCACCCGGCCATCGCTGGAGGCGGTGATATCGTAAAAGACCAGTTCGTCGGCGCCTTCCTGCGCGTAGCGCTGGGCTAACGGCACGATATCGCCAATGATTTCGTGGTTACGGAACTGCACGCCCTTGACCACTTGCCCGTCCTTGACGTCCAGACAAGGGATTATCCGTTTTGCCAGCATGCGATAGCCTCCTCAACGCTGAATTTACCGTCCAACAGGGCACGCCCGACGATCACCCCTTCCACACCACTGCCACGCAGCTGGGCGATATCGTCCAGGTTGCCGATGCCGCCAGAAGCCTGGAAGGCGATCTGCGGATAGCGTTGGCACACTTCCTGATACAGCCCCACGTTGGAGCCTTTCAACGTACCGTCGCGTGAGATATCGGTACACAACACGTGTTTCAAGCCAAACGGCAGATATTGTTCAACCACCTGTTCCAGCGTGGCCTCCGAGTTTTCCTGCCAGCCACTGATTGCCACGTTCTTACGGCCAGCGGCGTCGATGCGTACGTCCAGCGCCAGCACCATGGCGTCGGCACCGTAGCGTTCAAACCAACCCTGTACCATCTCTGGCTGCTTGACTGCGGTGGAGCCGATGACCACGCGCGTGGCTCCGGCCTCCAGCAGCGCGGCAACGTCTTGTTCGTTGCGGATACCGCCGCCAACCTGTACCGGTACGCTTACCCCGGCCAGCAGTGTACGCAGCAGAGGGATCTGGCGGGCCGCCGGATCTTTGGCGCCGGTCAAATCAACCAGGTGTAAAACTTGCGCCCCTTGCTGCTGATAGTCTTGCAGACGTAGCAGCGGATCGTTGCCGTAGTCGCGCTGTTGGCCGTAATCGCCCTGATGCAGGCGCACTACGTTACCGTCGATCAAATCCAAAGCGGGAATAATCATGCTGCCTACATCTCCAGAAAGTTCTTCAACAGTTGCGCCCCGGCGTTGCCAGATCGCTCTGGATGAAACTGCACGCCAAAGAAGTTGTCTTTTTGTACGGCGGCGGTGAAGGGCTCGCCGTAGTTCGCCTGAGCGATGGTGCTTGAGCATATCGGCATCGCATAACTGTGAACGAAGTAAAAGTAAGCACCATCCTCGATGCCGCGGAACAGATGATTGCCGGCCTGCGCCGTAACCTGGTTCCAGCCCATATGGGGCAAAGGCAGGCCAAAATCGGTCATCTGTGTTACCGGAGTATCGATAATCCCTAGCGTTTTGATACCCCCATTTTCTTCACTGCTGGCTGCCAGCAACTGCATACCCAGGCAGATCCCCAGCACCGGCTGGGTACAGGCCTTGATCAGATCGATCAGGTCGCGCTGTTCCAACTGGTCCATTGCCGCCTGTGCAGTACCCACACCAGGCAGGAACAGTTTGTCGGCGCGCAGCACGATCTCCGGATCGCGGCTCACCTGTGGCTGATAGCCCAGGCGCTGCACCGCATAGTTGACCGAGGCGAGGTTGGCGCAGCCGGTGTCCAGGATCACCACGTTCATCACAGCACTCCTTTCGAGCTGGGCAGCGTATTGCCCTCAACGCGGATCGCCTGGCGCAGCGTGCGGCCAAACACCTTGAACAGGCTTTCGACGCGGTGATGGTCGTTTTTGCCTTTGGTGCGCAGGTGCAGGGTGCAGCCCATGGTGTAAGACAGCGAGCGGAAGAAGTGCTCGATCATCTCGGTGCTGAGATCGCCTACGCGTTGGTAGTTGAACTCGGCTTTATATTCCAGGTGCGGGCGGCCGGAGATATCCAGTGCGCAACGGGCCAGGCATTCATCCATCGGCAACACGAAGCCGAAGCGTGCGATGCCGCGTTTGTCGCCCAGGGCTTTACTCAGAGCTTCGCCCAGCGCCAACCCGGTGTCTTCTACTGTGTGGTGATCGTCGATGTAGAGATCGCCGTTCACCTGAATATCCATCCGGAAGCCGCCGTGGGTGGCGATCTGATCCAGCATGTGGTCGAAGAAGCCGACGCCGGTTTTGATCTTGCTGCCACCTTCGCGATCCAGCCAGACCTTCACGTCAATCTGTGTCTCTTTGGTCACGCGGTTAACGTGCGCATAGCGATCGCGCTTGGTCAACTGTTGGGTGATGGCCTGCCAGCCCAGCGTCTGGCGCTGATACAGCAGCCCCTGAATACCCATATTGGCCGCCAGTTGGATATCGGTTTGCCGATCGCCAATCACATAGCTGTTGGCCACGTCTATCACGCCTGGCTCCAGATAGCCTTTGACCATGGCGACCTTCGGTTTACGACATTCGCAATGATCTTCCGGCTTGTGCGGGCAGATCAGGATATCGTCGAATTTGACGCCCTGAGAGCTGAGGATCTGCATCATCAGGTTGTGCGGCGGATCGAAGGTTTCCTGCGGGAAGCTGGCGGTGCCGAGGCCGTCCTGATTGGTGATCATCACCAGGGTGAAACCGGCTTGCTGCAAGGCCAGCAGGGCAGGGATCACTTCCGGCTCCAGCGCCAGTTTATCCAGGCGGTCAACCTGGAAATCTTCAGGGGGTTCAGCAATCAGCGTGCCGTCACGGTCAATAAAAAGATATTTTTGGCTCACGTTGGCTCCTATGCGCCGGGCAGGGTATTGAGTGCGTCAACGACGCGCTGGCATTCGTTACGGGTGCCGATGGTAATACGCAGGCAACCGGACAGGCCAGGCTGTTTATTTTGGTCTCGCAAGATAATGCCCTGATCCCATAAGGTTTTAAAGACATGACTTGAGGCGGTAAAGCGAACCAGCAGGTAATTGCTGTCACTGGTGAAGACCTGCTCCACGCAGGCGCAGTCTTGTAACGCCTGCTGAAGCCAACTGCGGTTGCTGGCAATCTCGGTGACGCGCTGGCGCATAACGCGGATCCCCTCGGTGCTCAGCGCCTGGGCGGCGATGTCGGCCACCGGGGTCGAGAGCGGATACGGGGCAATCACTTTCAGTAGCAGGGCGATCACGTCCTCATTGGCCAGGGTAAAACCACAGCGCAGGCCAGCCAGGGCGAAGGCTTTGGACAGCGTGCGTAAAACTACCAGGTGCGGGTAATCGCTCAGCCAGCTAGCCACCGACGCCTGCGGGCAGAATTCGATATAGGCTTCATCGATGGCGACGATGGCCTTACCTTTGGCCAGTTCCAGCAGGTTGCGCAGATCGTTGGGATCCAGCAGGTTTCCGGTCGGGTTATTTGGGCTGCAGGCGTAGATCAGCTTGACGTTATCCAGGCTGGCGGCAATTGCAGGCAGATCGAGCTGCCAGTCTTCTTTGGCAGCGACCGTGCGGCGCTCTACGCCAAACGTCTCGGCGCTGACGGCGTACATGCCATAAGTTGGTGGGCAAAACAGGATGGCGTCTTTACCTGGCTCGCAAAAGGCGCGGATCAGTAATTCGATGCCTTCATCGGCACCACGGCTGACCAACACCTGTTCTTTATTCACTCCGGCGTAGGTGGCGTAGCGCTCAATCACCAGAGCAGGTTGGCATTCCGGATAACGGTTGAAGGTCTGTGCGGTCAGTTGGAACTCTGGTGCCAGCGGGTATTCGTTGGCATTCAGCCAGACGTCACCCTTGCCACCCAGGCGGCGGGCCGACTGATACGGGGTCAGCTCGCGCACGTTTTTACGTGCTAATTCTTCGATGCTCATGCTTGCTCCTTCAGTGCGGCGATGCGTAGGGTCACGGCATTTTTGTGGGCGACCAGCTGTTCGGCGGCAGCCAGGATTTCAATGGTCGGGGCCAGGGTCATAAAGCCCTGTGGCGTCAGTTCCTGTACCGTCATGCGCTTTTGGAAATCCGCCAGTCCCAAACTGGAGCAGGTGGCGGTATAACCATAGGTTGGCAGCACGTGGTTGGTGCCGGAAGCATAATCCCCGGCAGATTCCGGCGACCAGTCGCCGAGGAACACCGAACCGGCACTGGTAATGCTGTCTACCAGATCGCGCGCGTTGCGGGTCTGAATAATCAGGTGCTCAGGGCCGTACTGGTTGCTGATGGCGACACACTCGGCCAAGTCCTTCGCCACAATCAGGCGGCTGCTGGCCAGAGCCTGGCGAGCGGTTTCTGCCCGTGGCAGTTGTGCCAGTTGTTGCTCAACCGCTACTGCGACCGCTTCGGCCATGGCGGCGTCTGGCGTTAACAGAATGACCTGCGAATCCGGGCCATGCTCGGCCTGAGACAGCAAATCGGAAGCGACAAATGCCGGGGTTGCGACGCTGTCTGCGATCACCAACACCTCGGAAGGGCCAGCAGGCATATCGATGGCCGCACCGTCCAACCGTTGGCTGATCTGACGTTTGGCTTCGGTGACAAAGGCGTTGCCCGGCCCGAAGATTTTCGCTACCCGTGGTACCGAATCCGTGCCAAATGCCATGGCGGCAATCGCCTGCGCGCCGCCGACCTGGAACACTTCCTGCACGCCACAGAGTTTGGCGGCATACAGGATCTCATCGGCAATCGGCGGTGGTGAGCAAAGCACCACGCGGCGGCAACCGGCGATGCGTGCCGGGGTCGCCAGCATCAATACCGTGGAGAACAGCGGTGCGGAGCCACCAGGGATGTACAGACCCACCGAATCGATTGGGCGGGTTACCTGTTGGCAGCGTACGCCGGGCAGGGTTTCTACGTCCACCGCTGGCAGTTGTTGTGCATTGTGGAAGGTTTCCACGTTGGCGACGGCTACGGCCATCGCCTGTTTGATCTCGTCGCCCAGACGGGCACAGGCTTGGTCAATCTGCTCTGTCGTTACGCGTAATGCCGTGACTTCGGTTTTATCAAACCTGGCGCTGTATTCACGTAGCGCGCTGTCACCGTTGGCTTTCACGTTATCGAGGATCTCGCGCACCGTGCGGGTGATGCTGTCCGAAGCGGAAATGGCCGGGCGCATCAGCAACTCTGCACGCTGCTCCGCGCTGCAACTGCCCCAATTGACGACGGTATTGAAGTTTGGCATGGCGTTACTCCATCATCTTCTCAATTGGCAGCACCAGAATGGAGCTGGCACCCAGGGCCTTCAGTTTTTCCATGGTTTCCCAGAACAGGGTCTCACTGCTGACCATGTGCATCGCTACGCGGTTCTGAGAGCCTGCCAGCGGCAGAATGGTCGGGCGTTCGGCACCCGGCAGCAGCGCGATGATTTCATCCAGGCGTTCGCTTGGCGCGTGCAGCATGATGTATTTGGATTCACGCGCCTGGATCACCCCTTGGATGCGGGTCATCAGGCGGTCGATCAGCTGTTGTTTGGCTTCCGGCATTTCGCCGTCACGCTGGATCAGGCAGGCTTTCGAGCGGTAAATCACTTCCACTTCACGCAGGCCGTTGGCTTCCAGGGTGGCACCGGTAGACACCAGATCACAGATAGCGTCTGCCAAGCCTGCACGCGGAGCCACTTCCACCGAGCCGTTCAGCAGGCAGGATTTAAAACGCACGCCTTGTTTATCGAGGTACTGTTTGAGCAGGTGCGGGTAAGAAGTCGCAATGCGGGAGTCTTGCAGGCTTTGCGGGCCAGAGTATTCGCTATCCAGCGAGGTGGCCAGCGACAGGCGGCAACCCCCGAAGTCTAGGCGGCGCAGCGTGAAGTAACGCGGGTCTTCGCCCTGAGCACGGCGGTTGAGCAGTTCCTCTTCCAGCACGTTCTCACCGATGATGCCCAGATCCACCACGCCATCCATCACCAGGCCAGGGATATCGTCATCACGCACGCGCAGGATATCGATCGGCATATTCTCGGCGAAGGCAATCAGACGTTGCTGTTGCAGGTTGATCTTGATGCCGCAGCGGGCCAGCAATTCCTGAGACTCTTCGCTCAAGCGGCCTGATTTCTGCATGGCGATACGTAAACGTGTTTTGTCCAACATGGTAACCTCTGTTTAATCTGTAATTTTATGAATTTATTATTAAAATTATTTTCTGTCTGTCCGGAGCCAAAAAAAAACCCTCGGAAGATATCTTCCGAGGGCTCTTTCTTGCGTTTGGTTCGTTCTACGCGCCACTGGAAGATTCGAGAATCGTCTTCCAGCACACATCGCCTGAAAGACTAGTCAGGATGATGGTGATGATGGTGGTTGAACTGAACGCGAGTCATGTCGTTTCTCTTTAAAATTGGGTCAGCCAGTGCCGAGTTGCTAATTAAGCTAAACTATCCGTTGTATAACTTGCAACCCTTTTTTGTGGTTATGAATTTAATTTAATGAAAGCGCCTGAGTTATTAGCCATACGTGGTTTACCCAACCTTAAGGTTAACCGATTGTAACCACCAGCACGGTGGCGTAGCCTAGGGGAGTTTCTCACTCTCGCCTGCGGTGTGGCTGGTGGCCTTCTGCAACGGTGAAGTTGGGCTTGTTAGTCGATTCTTAGGGGGCATGCTGATGAAAAAAGTCGCCATTGTGGGGTTGGGTTGGTTAGGGATGCCGCTGGCTTTATCGTTAATGGGCCACGGGTATGAAGTGATTGGCAGTAAAACTACGCCGGATGGGGTCGAAGCCGCGCGGATGAGTGGTATTGAATGTTATCGCCTGGAACTGACGCCGGAGCTGATTTGCGAAGCTCACGATCTGGAACAACTGCTGTATACGGATGCGTTGGTGATCACTCTGCCTGCCAGCCGAACCGTCGAGGGGAGCGCAAGTTACTTTGATGCCGTACGTATGCTGGTCGACAGCGCGATGGCGTTTGGCGTACCGCATATCATCTTTACCAGCTCCACATCGGTTTACGGTGAAACCACCGGCATCGTTCGAGAAGATTCGCCGCTCAAGCCGGTGACATCGGCTGGCCGAGTGCTGGAGGAATTGGAGCTTTGGCTACATCAATTGCCCAACACGTCGGTGGACATTTTACGCTTGGCAGGGCTGGTGGGTGGGGATCGTCATCCAGGCCGTTTCCTGGCGGGTAAGGTTGACGTCAAGGGCGGTTCGCACGGGGTCAATCTGGTGCATCAGGATGACGTGATCGCGGCCATTCAACTGCTGCTGAAGCTGCCGAAGGGTGGGCATACCTACAATCTTTGTGCGCCAGGCCATCCGCTCAAACGTGATTTCTACCCGGCGCTGGCCGAGCAACTGCAATTGCAACCTCCGCAGTTTGCGCAACAAGATGAACAACAAGGGCGGCTGGTGGACGGCAGCCGTATCTGTAACGAGCTGGGGTTTGAATATCAATACCCAGACCCGACTCGCATGCCGATCAGTTAACCAAATCAAACTGTCCCGCAGCTTGTGCGGGGCAGTACTCCTCCCAAAATCTTACTTATTTTTTACTCTCTCAGTTTGATTATTAAACATGACTAAATTATAAGGAAATTAATTTTACGCATTGATATTGATAGCAATAATCTAAATCCTTCACATTCCCCCATTTAAGACTCATCATTTATATTTATCATTTGTGTAAAATTCGAGTTAATAGAAGTTTGAGTTTCTCTCCGCTATTTTCAAACTGTTGCGATAAGTATTAACATACGCTCGGTTTTTTCTAAAAGGTACCTATCTTCTCAAGCGTCTAATGGCAGTTTTTACATGAATTTTATTAATAAAAAAAATACAGCGATCTCACCTATCGCCATTTCTGCGCTGTTACCTTGCGCTCTGTGTATGGCGGTAAACGTACAAGCCAGCGATCGGGCAGTGGACCAATCTTCCATGGTGGTCACGGCCAAGCGCAGCGGTCTTTCAGAATTGAGTACTCCGGCTGCGGTTAGCGTGCTTAATGGTGATGAACTTCGTCAGGCCAGGCCGCAGATTAATATCTCCGAAGGGCTGGGCAGTGTGCCGGGGCTGCAAATTCAAAATCGCCAGAATTATGCGCAAGATTTGCAACTGTCAATCCGTGGGTTTGGCTCGCGCTCAATGTACGGCGTACGCGGCGTACGCATTTATGTGGATGGTATTCCTGCCACCATGCCGGATGGCCAAGGGCAAACGTCGAATATCGATCTCAATTCAGTGGATAAGGTGGAGGTTTTGCGCGGGCCGTTTTCCGCGCTGTATGGCAACGCTTCCGGTGGTGTCATCAATGTAGAGACCGCAACTGGCCAACAACCGGACAAGATAGAAGCGGGCATGTATAGCGGCAGTAACGGCACCTGGCGCTACGGCATGAAAGCCAGCGGTGCAACCGGCGATGGCACGCACGCCGGTGACGTGAACTACGCCGTCTCCGCGACTCGTTTTACCACTGAAGGGTTCCGCGACCACAGTGGGGCACGCAAGAATCTGGGTAACGCGCGTTTGGGTGTGCGCATTGATGATGTCAGCACGCTGACGCTGTTGTTTAACTCGGTCGACATTAATGCCGACGATCCCGGTGGTTTAACCGAAGCCGAATGGCACGACAATCCGCGCCAGGCCCCAAGAGCAGATCAATACAACACGCGTAAAACCATCTCGCAAACCCAGGCCGGGTTGCGCTATGAACGTCAGATGAGCGCCAATGACGATCTGAGCATCATGACTTACGCCGGTGAACGGGAAACCACACAGTATCAGTCAATTCCAGTGGCCGTACAGCAGCGTAGTGAACAACATCCCGGCGGAGTGATCTCTCTGGCACGTCATTACCAGGGTATCGATACTCGCTGGACTCATCGTGGTGAAGTCGCTACGTTGCCGTTCAGTCTGACGGGGGGACTCGACTACGAAACCATGACCGAGCAGCGTAAAGGCTACGAGAATTTCACGGTAGTCAACGGCGTTAACGAATTGGGGACCAAGGGTAATCTTCGGCGGGATGAACGCAACCTGATGTGGAATGTGGATCCCTATCTGCAAACCTCCTGGAACCTGACTCCACGTTTGACGCTGGATGCCGGAGTGCGCTTCAGCACCGTCAATTTTGACTCCAACGATCGCTATATTACCGGCAACAATGGCGACGACAGTGGCGACGCCCGCTACCACCAGTGGTTGCCAGTAGGCTCGCTCAACTATGCGTTGACCAAGACCTGGAATGTGTATGTTTCCGCCGGGCGTGGTTTTGAAACCCCTACCATCAATGAACTCTCTTATCGCCCAGGAGGCGTGGCGGGGCTCAATCTCGATCTAAAACCTGCTACCAGCGATACCGTTGAATTGGGCAGCAAGACCCGTATCGGCAACGGCCTGTTCAGCGCGGCGCTGTTCCAAACCGATACCAAAAACGAAATTGTCGTCGATGAGAGCAGCAACGGGCGCACCAGCTATAAGAACGCGGGGCAAACCCGTCGCCGTGGGGTGGAGTTAGCGCTGGATCAACAGTTCAACTACGACTGGCGTCTGCAAATGGCCTGGACGCTGCTGGATGCCACTTACCGCGATGATGTCTGCGGCGACAGCATCTGTTCTGCCGCAAAGCAGGTGCCTAAGGGCAACCGACTACCGGGGATTGCCCGCAATATGGGGTACGCCTCGCTGGCCTGGTCGCCTCCTCAGGGTTGGTTCGCCGGTGCTGAACTGCGCTACATGAGCGATATCCAGACCAACGATCAGAATTCACAGCAGGCACCGTCCTACACCGTGGCGGCGCTGAATACCGGCTATCGCTACCCGGTAGGGAACTGGCAATTTACCGTTTTTGGTCGGGTGGACAATCTGTTTGATCGCCAGTATGTCGGCTCGGTGATTGTCAACGAAGGCAATGGCCGCTATTTCGAACCCGCTCCAGGCAGAAACTGGGGTGGGGGCATGAGCGTTGCTTATTCATTTGAATAATAAGCAGTAGTACAGCGGGGAACCTATCCCCGTTGAGTGGTTATCTTGGGATGGTTATTTATTGCGACCGCAGTTACGCCAAAGTTTGCGCGTTGCTAGCGGTGGGAGAAAGTGAATATGGCAAAGACAGGCAATAAACGAAGTATAGGGAATTACCTGATGTGGCTGCTGGGGGGGCTGATGGGCGTCATCGGCCTCGCGCTGGCAATCGGCGGCGTTTACCTGGCTTCATTGGGAGGGAGTCTCTATTTTGGGCTGATGGGGGTGGTGATGCTGATCGCTGCGGTACTGGTGATCAAGCTCAAACCTGCAGGCATATGGGTGTATGCGCTGGCCTTTGTGTTCACCCTGATTTGGGCGTTGTGGGATGTTGGCCTGGATTTCTGGCCGTTGTTCTCACGCTTGTTTATGTTCGGCGTGCTGGCCTTCCTGGCCGCGTTGGCCTATCCATGGTTGAAGAAACGTGCCGGTCATCCGGTTCGCGGCGCCGTCAGCTATTCATTGGCAGGGTTGCTGGCGGTTGCGCTGGTGGCCGGATTTGGTTACACCTTTGTGCCTACGCCACTGGTGGCGGCCAAGGAAGATATTCCGGTTAAACCTGTGGCTGCCGGTAGTGAGCAGAAAAACTGGGAACATTGGGGGAATACTACCCATGGTGACCGTTTTGCCGCGCTGGATCAGATCAACAAGTCTAACGTCAGCAAGCTGAAGGTGGCGTGGATTGCCCATACCGGCGATATTCCACAAAGCAACGGCTCTGGCGCTGAAGACCAGAATACCCCGCTGCAGATCGGCAACACCCTGTATGTCTGTACCGCTTACGGCAAAGTGCTGTCGTTGGAAGCCGATACCGGCAAAGAGTTGTGGTCCTACGATCCTAAAGCCTCTGCACCTAACTGGCAGCGTTGCCGTGGCCTGGGTTATTACGACAATGCGGCTCAGCCAGCCTCATCGCCAGTGGTTGCCACTAGCGCTTCGGCACCGGCCATGTGCGAACGCCGCCTGTTCCTGCCAACCATCGATGCGCGTTTGATTGCCATTGATGCCGATACCGGCAAACCTTGCGCCGACTTCGGCGATAACGGCACTGTCGATCTGAAAGTGGGCATGGGCGAAGTTAAACCGGGTTATTACCAGCAAACCTCAACCCCATTGGTGGCGGGTAACCTGGTGGTGGTCGGTGGCCGCGTGGCGGATAACTTCTCTACCGGAGAACCTCCTGGTGTGGTGCGTGCTTATGATGTGCATACTGGTGAACTTGCCTGGGCATGGGATCCGGGTAATCCGGCCATTACCAAGCTGCCACCAGCGGGTGAAACCTATACGCGCGGTACGCCGAACGTATGGTCCGCAATGTCCTACGACGCCAAACTGAATCTGATCTATTTGCCGACCGGTAACGCCACGCCTGACTTCTTTGGCGGCGAGCGTACCGAGCTGGATGATAAATACAGTTCTTCCATCGTGGCTGTTGATGCCACCAGCGGCAAAGTGCGTTGGCATTTCCAAACCACGCACCATGACCTGTGGGACTTTGACCTGCCTTCCCAGCCGTTACTGTACGATCTGCCAGATGGTAAGGGGGGTACGACACCCGTGCTGGTGCAAACCAGTAAGCAGGGCATGATCTTTATGCTCAACCGTGAGAACGGTCAGCCAGTGGCGAAAGTGGAAGAACGTGAAGTACCGCAGGGCAATGTGCCTGGCGAACGTTACTCCAAAACCCAGCCGTTCTCGGTGGGAATGCCGAATATTGGCAACGAGACGCTGACCGAGTCCGACATGTGGGGCGCAACGCCGCTCGATCAACTGCTGTGCCGCATCGAGTTCAAAGGGATGCGTCACCAGGGCGTCTATACACCACCGGGTATCGACCGTGCTTTACAATATCCTGGCTCGTTGGGCGGGATGAACTGGGGCAGCGTCTCGGTGGATCCGAACAATGCCATCATGTTTGTTAACGATATGCGTTTGGGGCTAGCCAACTCGATGGTGCCACGCAGCAAGGTGCCGACCGGCGCCAGTGGAATCGAAATGGGTCTGGTTCCGATGGACGGTACGCCGTTCGGTGCGATCCGTGAACGCTTCCTCTCCCCACTGGGCATTCCATGCCAGAAGCCACCGTTTGGCACCATGTCAGCGGTAGACCTGAAGTCGGGCAAACTGGTGTGGCAGGTTCCGGTAGGTACAGTGCAGGATACAGGGCCGCTGGGCATTAAAATGCGTATGCCGATGGAAGTGGGCATGCCAACGCTGGGTGCGAGCTTGTCAACTCAATCCGGTCTGCTGTTCTTTGCTGGTACTCAGGATTTCTACCTGCGTGCCTTCGATACGGCAACCGGGAAAGAGATCTGGAAAGAGCGTCTGCCAGTGGGCAGCCAGTCCGGCCCAATGACCTTTGTGTCACCGAAGAACGGCAAGCAATACATTATTATCAGCGCTGGTGGTGCTCGTCAGGCCGCAGAGCGGGGTGACTATGTCATTGCTTATGCTCTGCCGGACGACAAGTAACTAGCTGCTAGTTCACCAATAAATAAAGGGGTTAGCATTGCTGCTAACCCCTTTATTGTTATTCGCGGTGGTCTAAGTCAGACCTTGGAACCCCAGAGATCGTACTCGTCGGCGTTCTCAATCTTCACTTTGACGATGTCGCCGACTTTGACATTGGCTTCACCGTTAAGGTATACCGCACCGTCGATTTCTGGTGCGTCCGCCATGCTGCGGCCAATGGCACCTTCCTCATCCACTTCGTCGATCAGCACCAGCACTTCGCGGCCAATCTTGTCTTGCAAGCGTTGGGCAGAGATTTGTTGCTGCAACTGCATAAAGCGATGGAAGCGTTCTTCCTTCACCTCTTCTGGCACCGGATCGGCCAGTTCATTAGCGGCAGCACCTTCTACCGGGCTGAACTTGAAGCAGCCAACGCGATCCAGCTTGGCTTCGGTCAGGAAGTCGAGCAGCATCTGGAAGTCTTCTTCGGTTTCCCCTGGGAAGCCAACGATAAAGGTGGAACGCAGTGTCAGCTCCGGGCAGATTTCGCGCCAGCGTTTGATGCGCTCCAGCGTGCGTTCTACCGCGCCAGGGCGTTTCATCAGCTTGAGGATTTTCGGGCTGGCGTGCTGCAGTGGAATATCCAGATAAGGCAGGATCTTGCCTGCTGCCATCAGCGGGATCACGTCGTCCACGTGCGGGTAAGGGTAAACGTAGTGCAGACGCACCCAGGCACCCAGGCTGGAAAGCTGTTCACACAGGCTGACCATGCTGGTTTTTACCGGCTGGCCGTTCCAGAAACCGGTGCGATGTTTGACATCGACGCCGTAGGCCGAGGTGTCTTGTGAGATCACCAGCAGCTCTTTCACCCCAGACTCCACCAGGCGTTTGGCTTCATCCAGCACGGAACCGATCGGGCGGCTGTCCAGATCGCCACGCATCGATGGGATGATGCAGAAGGTGCAGCGATGGTTACAGCCTTCGGAAATCTTCAGGTAGGCGTAGTGCTTTGGCGTCAGCTTCACGCCCTGCGCCGGGGTCAGGCTGGTAAAGGGGTTATGTTCCGGTTTCGGCACATATTGGTGAACGTGGGACAAAACCTGTTCATAGCTGTGCGGCCCGGTAATTTCCAGGACCTTCGGGTGCACCTCACGGATTTGGTTTTCTTTGGCACCCAGGCAGCCGGTCACAATCACCTTGCCATTCTCGTTCAAGGCTTCACCGATGGCTTCCAGCGATTCTTGAACGGCGCTGTCGATAAAGCCGCAGGTGTTCACGATCACCAGCTCTGCATCATCATAGCGGGGTACTACCTGGTAACCTTCGTTACGCAGTTCAGTCAGGATCCGTTCAGAATCAACCAGGTTTTTCGGGCAACCTAGTGAGACAAAGCCGACACGGGGGGCTTTTGGGGTCATAGTTTGTGACATAGCTCAATCCAAAATAGAAAACGGGCGGATTTTACACTTGGGCAACGGGAAATTACACCGTTATCTATGAATGGTGTAAACAAAACGGCCCGATAAGTATAGGCCGTTTTGCTGATGAACTATAACCAGCCGGAACGCTTGAGTTTTTGGTACAGGAAGCAGCAACCGGCGACGGTGACGCCCAGCGTGGTGTGGTAAGCCCAGGGAAACTTCAATTCTGGCATATCGGCGAAGTTCATCCCATACAGGCTGAAGATCACCGTTGGAATTGCCAGGATAGCCCCCCAGCCAGCCAATCGCTTAACCACTTCGTTTTGCTTGACGGTCACCAATGCCAGATTGACGTGCATGGCGTTGGTCAGCATTTCGCGCATATCGTCTAGCGTGCTGGCCACTTGCCGGGTATGGTCTTGCACGTCGCGAACGTAGGCCCGCAGCTCTTTGGGGATCACATCCTCATGCAGATGGATCAGCTGGTTGCAGATTTCATCCATCGGCAGAGCGGCATTGCGCAGACCGAGCAGGTGGCGGCGCAGGCTGTAGACGTTTTCGATGGCGGTTTCGTCAAACTCCGATCTGAACATGTTGGACTCGATGTCTTCGATCATCGTTTCGAACTTGCCGACGATATGGCGATAGTTGTCGACGATAAAATCCAATACCGAATACAGCGCAAAGCCAGGCCCGTGGCACAGCTGCTTGGGGTTTTCCTCTGCCTTGGCGCGGATAGGGGCATAGCTTGAAGAAGCACCGTGGCGCACGCTGATCAGGAAATTTTTGCCAACGAAAAAGTGGGTCTCACCGTATTCGACTTCTTCTTTAACCCACTGTGCGGTTTTCACCACGATGAACAGCGAATCACCGTAGGTCTCGATTTTGGGCCGTTGATGGGCGCATAAGGCGTCTTCGATCGCCAGATCGTGCAGGCCGAACTCCTCCTGGATCTTGCGCATGAACGCGTCTTCCGGTTGCCACAAGCCCAGCCAGATAAAGGTGTCCGGCTCCTTGACCACTTCACTGATGTCCTCAATCGTCACGTCAGTCAGCCGTTTACCGGCCTTGTACGCCACGCAGTTGATTACCATTGCTTGGGTTTCCATCGCGTTACCTGTCAGTCAGTGAGGGTTTTGGTGAAGAAATAGCGTTCGTGTTCTACCGGCGCATTGTGCAATGTCATTTGCAATTGGTAACCCTGTTTTTCGTAGAAAGGACGAGCCTGAAAACTGAAAGTATCTACACGTGCAAATTTGCAGCCATCCGCCATTGCCTGCTGTTCTGCTTTCTTGATGAGCTTACTGCCTACACCTTCGCCGCGTAATGTCTCAGATACCCATAACAGATCGATGCTTAACCAACTGCCTACGGTGCTGCCGGTTAACCCGGCGAGCTTATTGCCCTGATCATCCAGGACAAAAACCCCGATGTTTTTGTTCAGAATATCGCCGACAAATTTGCGGTTAAAAGTTTTTAAATGATTGCGAATCTCTTCGGTATCTTCTGGCTGTAGTGCGTCTGTTACGGTGATCTTCATAGTGCCTCCTGAGTGGTTCAACTAACTTAAGCACAGCAAAGAAAAAATGCAACATATTGAAATTTAGGTGTGTTTGAGGTCGGCTGCGGTAAGCACCTGGTCGGAATTCATTAAGAAAATGCGTTTTACCGTGTCATCATTCAGGGGATGCGGGTCTGCATAAACTGAGTGATATCCTTTGGGAAAGCCTGCAACGGTAATTTCCTGCAGGATCCGCTGCTCCACCTGGCTTACGCCGCCTTCCAACATTTCCATTGCATGGATCACGATGTCATGACGAAAATGTCGGCGTTTAAGCTGGTTGAGAAAGCCAGGAAAGAACTGTGGTACCAGATTATACAGGCAGTATTCGGCAATAAAGAACTGGCCGATCAGCAACCGCTGAGTGCTGAAATCGGCTGTTCCTGCGGCGGTATTCTGAGTGTCGATGCTTTTCAGCGTCAGATGGTTACGGCGTACCTGTAAATAAAATAATGACATACCTATTCGTACCTCCGTTGTACGAAGTCCCCCCTCAGGGGCACTGTGGCAATCAGGTGAGCGGTATCATTACTGCGTGTTGGTAAGCAGGGCGTGCGCATAACCGCTGATACCAGCGTTCCATATGCGGGCTGGGCTGGCGCTCGATCGGCATGGAAAACCAGGCGTAAACAAAGCTGCCGAGTGGAATATCGCCGATACCGAACTCTTGGCCTGAAAGGTAGGGTTGCTCAGCCAACGTCCGTTCGATGATAGCAAAGTGTTGCTCCAGTTCGGCAATGGCGGCCTCAATCAGAGCCATATCACGCTTTTCGGGCAGGGTGCGAACCATGCCCCAGAACACGGTGCGGAAGGGGGCGACAATGGTTGAGGTATTCCAATCCATCCATTTTTCTGCCGCAGCACGAGCCTGGAGATCCTGCGGGTAGAATGGCGTCTGGCCGAACTTGGCCGCCAGATAACGCACGATGGTATTGGATTCCCACAACACGAAATCTCCATCCTGCAACAGCGGTACCAGGCCGTTGGGGTTAAGCGATCGGTAAGGTTCTTCGTTAACCTTGCCGTAGGCCCCCCCGGCGTTGATATGGGTATAATTCAGCCCTAACTCTGCGGCACACCAGCGCACTTTTTTGACGTTGTTGGAATTTTCACGGCCCCAAATGGTCAGCACAAAGCACCTCCTCATCAACGGATAACAGTAACCATCATACCTACGCTACAAACCCGGTTTTGTCACCTTGAAATCAGCGTTCCCAGTGGCAGATTTCCCAACCGTGCTGTTCAGCCAGCGCACCAAGATCGCTATTCGGGTTGATGACGGTGGCACTGTCGACGTATTCCAGCATAGTTTTGTCGTTAATGGAGTCGCTATAGCCGTGGCTATGGGCAAATTGCAGTTCAGGGTGTTGCTGCAGCCATTGTTGCAGGCGGATGACCTTACCCTGTTGATAGGTCATGGTGCCGTAGGTATTGCCGGTAAAGCGGCCCTCTGCCACTTCGACACCGATAGCCAGCGCGCCATCGGCCCCCAGTTGTTCGGCGATGGGGGCAACCAGGTGCTCACCGGTTGCTGAAATCACCAGAATACAGTCGCCCCGTTCGCGATGCCATTGCATGCGTTCGCGTGCCGCGGGGTAGACGCGGGGCAGGATATCCCGGCGAATATAGCGCTGCACCCAACCAGCGACGGTCTGGATACTCAGGCCAGCCAGCGGAGCCAGCGTTGCCTGCATATAATCTTCCATCGACAACTGGCCCTGATAGTAAGATTGCATCAACAGTTGCTCTTGGTGTTCCAACTCTGGCGGGGCAAACCCTTCGGCCACCAGCCAGCGAACCCACAGGCTGGCGCTGTCATCATCAATCAGGGTTTCATCCAGGTCGAACAGGGCTAAATCCATCAATATTTCTCCGGCAAGGAATGCTCTCGGACTACAGGATAACGGATACGCACGGCTGCCAGCCAGTTGCCGCGGTGAAATGCGCACAGCATAAGTAACTTTGATGACAGTGTGGCGACGGTTTGTTGAAGGTTTACTTAACCTGGCGCATAGCGTGATTTCCAACCAATTTCTCTATGGTTACGTACAGTTATGTAAAAATGCAGAAAAATCAGCCTAAACCCTGCAAAAACAAGAGCAATCTAATAAACTCACAATGAGGGCACTTTTGGTGCCGCGTTGGCCCAAATGGGAGCCGCTGATTATTTCTCGGTTGGCAGCGCGGCCCTGTGCCACTTTCGCTGGTTGGCTGAAAACGTGAACATGTTTGAAAGTTAACGCTATTTCAATGGTTTGAATGGACACTCTGGCGACGTCATGATGAAAAATAACCGCTCTACTCCTCTTGGTAAATTGGCCCTCAGCGTAGGTGTCATGTTGTTGGTTGTGCCTACCGTACAGGCCGCAGAGGCCCCGGCCGCACCGCAGGTCGATGCGAAAGCCTATGTATTGATGGATTACAACAGTGGCAAGATCCTGGCGGAAGGCAACGCGGATACCCGTCTGGATCCTGCTAGCCTGACTAAAATCATGTCCAGCTATGTGATTGGCCAGGCGATGAAAGCCGGTAAAATCAAACCGGACGATCTGGTCACCGTGGGCAAAGATGCCTGGGCAACCGGCAACCCGGTGCTGCGGGGCTCCTCCCTGATGTTTATCAAACCCGGCGACCAGGTGCCGGTGTCGGAACTCAATAAAGGCATCGTTATCCAGTCAGGTAACGACGCCAGCATCGCCTTGGCGGACTTCGTGGCGGGTAGCCAGGATTCGTTCGTGGGCTTGATGAACAATTACGGCAAGTCACTGGGCCTGCAAAATACCCACTTCCTGACCGTGCATGGTCTGGATGCCGAAGGGCAGTACAGCACCGCACGCGATATGGCGTTGCTGAGCCAGGCGCTGATCCGCGACGTGCCGGATGAGTACGCGTTGCATAAAGAAAAAGAGTTTACCTTCAACAAGATCCGCCAGATAAACCGTAACCGCCTGCTGTGGAGCACCAACCTGAATGTGGATGGTATCAAAACCGGCTACACCAGCGGGGCCGGGCATAACCTGGTCGCCTCGGCGACCGATGGCCCAATGCGCCTGATTTCGGTGGTGCTAGGGGCACCGAGTGACCGTGTGCGCTTTAGCGAAAGCGAGAAGTTGCTGACCTGGGGCTTCCGTTTCTATGAAACCGCGACGCCGATCAAGGCCGACAAAGCCTTTGTGACGCAGAAAGTGTGGTTTGGCGACGTGGGTGAGGTGCCGCTGGGCGTGGCGAAGGATGCCGCCGTCACCATTCCGAAAGGGCAGATGAAAAACCTGAAGGCCAGCTACAAGCTTAACCAACCAACGTTGGAAGCGCCGCTGGCGAAAAATCAGGTGGTAGGCACCATCGATTTCCAACTGGATGGCAAAACTATCGAACAGCACCCGCTGGTGGTGATGCAGGAAGTGAAGGAAGGGAACTTCTTTAGCCGTATGTGGGACTTTGTGATGATGAAGCTGACCCAGTGGTTTGGCGGTATTTTCGGCTGAACAACGCCAATATGCCCCTCACCCTAACCCTCTCCCACAGGGAGAGGGGACTTACCGTGCTACAAATAAACTCTCGTGTTTGACCTCACATGTAACGCCTCTACGCAGTGCCACAGACTTACTCCTGTACCTGAATGCAGCTCCGTACAGCTCCCTCTCCCTGTGGGAGAGGGTTGGGGTGAGGGGAAACCGCGATTACCGATGTGGGCAAACATCAATTACACGCCACAACCTTGATGGCCAATCCGCCCTGTGATGTCTCACGGTATTTGGAATTCATGTCCTTGCCGGTTTCGTACATGGTCTCGATCACCTTATCCAGGCAAACGCGCGGCTCGCTGGTGCGACGCAGTGCCATACGTGCGGCGTTGACCGCCTTCACGGCGGAAATCGCGTTACGTTCGATACAAGGCACCTGAACCTGTCCGGCCAGTGGATCACAGGTCAACCCAAGATGGTGCTCCATGGCAATCTCTGCGGCGATGCAAACCTGCGCCGGGCTACCCCCCATCAGCTCTGCCAGACCAGCTGCCGCCATAGAGCAGGCAACGCCGACTTCCCCTTGGCAACCCACTTCGGCGCCGGAGATTGAAGCATTCATCTTGTACAACGAACCGATCACTCCGGCAGTCAGGAAGTAACGGCTGTAGGAGTTGGTGTTCACCGGGCGGATAAATTGGTCGTAATAGGCCAGCACCGCTGGAATGATACCGCAGGCCCCGTTGGTGGGGGCCGTCACCACCCGGCCACCCGCAGCGTTCTCTTCGTTGACCGCAAACGCGAACATATTGATCCAATCCACCACGTTCATCGGGTCGATATTGTTCTTGTCACCGGTTACCAGAATGCGACGCAGGGCAGCGGCACGGCGTTGTACCTTCATCGGGCCAGGCAGCAACCCTTCGGTATTCATACCGCGTTCGATACCGGCACGCATCACCTGCCAGACGTCGGCAAAGTGCGCTTCGATCTCTGCTTTGCTGCGCAATGCCAGTTCGTTCTGCATCACCAACCCGGAAAGTGAAAGCCCGGTATCTTTGCAGTGCTGCTGCAAATCCAGCGCTGAACGATAAGGATAGGGGACCGCGACGCTATTGTTGGCCGATTGGCCGAAGTTTTCTTCATCAACGATAAATCCGCCGCCGATGGAGTAATAGGTTTTGCTGTGCAGTAACTGATCGCCAGCATAGGCGCTGATCGACATGCCGTTTTCGTGCAGCGGCAGGTTAGTGCTGTGGAAGTTCATGCCACCAGGCTGTGGAAAATCGACCTCGTGCTCACCCTTTGCCAACAACAGGCGGCCACGCTGTTCTACATCACGAATAAAGCCGGCGATGCTGTCGATGTTCACGTCATGGGGCAGATTGCCTGCCAGACCCATAATAATCGCGATGTCGGTATGGTGCCCTTTACCCGTCAATGACAGCGAGCCATAGACGTCAACCGCCACCCGCGTTGTATCGTGGAGTTGCCCAGCGGCCAGCAAATCATCGACAAACTGTTTACCGGCTTTCATCGGGCCGACGGTGTGGGAACTGGAAGGGCCGATGCCAATTTTGAAAATATCGAAAACGCTGACCATAGTCTCGCTTCCTTCTTGAAGTTAATTCCCTCAGCCTGCCGTTTAGGGGGCATATGGGTAATGCTTGAGTTCGCGGCGGGATAGGAGGGGGAGATTCGAGATAGCCGGTGCCATTGGGCACCGGCTGAGCGCAATTAACCGAACAGCGTGTACAGGATGGCAGAGATGGCAATCAGGCCCATCACGACCACAAATACGTTGCTGATGTGGCCGCTGTACTTGCGCATGGCAGGCACTTTACGGATCGCATACATCGGCATCAGGAACAGCAGCATCGCGATGATTGGGCCACCCAGGTTCTCGATCATGCCCAGAATGCTTGGGTTCAGTGTGGCAACGATCCAGGTGGTCACCAGCATGAAGATAGCAGTGATGCGGTTCAGCTTGTGAGTGGTGATGGTTTTGCCACGGCTTCTCATCGACTTGGCAATCATGCCGTTAAAGCCCTCACGAGCACCGAGATAGTGACCCAGGAAGGATTTGGTGATGGCGATAAAGGCGATGACTGGAGCAATGTACTCGATCACCGGGTTGTTAAAGTGGTTAGCCAGGTAAGACAGGATGGAGATGTTTTGAGCTTTGGCTTCGGCCAGATCCGCCGGGGACAGGCTCAGCACACAGCTGAAAACAAAGAACATCACGGTCAGCACCATCATGATGTGTGCGTAGCCCAGGATGCGGGAACATTTCTTCTCGGCGTCCACGCCGTACTCTTCGCGTTTTGCGACTGCAAAGGCGGAGATGATCGGTGAGTGGTTGAACGAGAACACCATAACCGGGATTGCCAGCCACAGGGTGATCACCAGGCCGTGGCCCAGGCTGCCGCCAGAACCGGCCAGTGAGACGTTTTCGAAGATGGCACTGCTCCAGTTAGGGATCAGATAGAGCGCCAGCAGCATCAGCACCGCAACAAACGGGAATACCAGGATACTCATGGTCTTCACGATCGCCTGTTCACCGAAACGCACGATGCCCATCAGGCCAACGATCAGGATCAGCGACAGGATGGCGCGCGGTGGCGAGGTCATACCCAACTGGTGGGTGATGAAGCTGTCCACGGTGTTGGTGATCGCGACGCTATAAACCAGCAGGATTGGGTAAATGGCGAAGAAGTAGAGCAGGGTAATCAGTTTACCCGCGCTGATGCCAAAGTGTTCTTCTACCACTTCGGTGATGTCTTCACCTGGGTTTTTGCCGGACAAAACGAAACGGCACAGGCCACGGTGGGCGAAGAAGGTCATCGGGAAGGCGATGATGGCCATGATGATCAGCGGGATCAAACCACCGATACCGGCGTTGATTGGCAAGAACAAGACGCCAGCGCCGATGGCGGTGCCGTAAAGGCCCAACATCCACATGGTATCTGATTTGCGCCAGGCCGTGCTGGAACCTGAGGCTGCAGAGGCGATAGTACCGGTCTGTGTAGTGTCCATAAATATCTCCGAGGTGAACACGATAATTTAAAATAAAAAGAAAAACTTAAGTTTAAAATCCGCTGGTGAAATAAGTTGTTATGTCACCAATGGTAAAATCCGTTGTTACAACTAGAGGCTGAATGCGCCTCTGTATTGTTTATCAGGCTAATGATTTTGCTAACCTGTCTAAAATGGTTTCTGCTGTTAAAGGGCCCAACGCCGATGTTTCTGCCGGAGGAGCAACTGCCCACCGATTTTGTTGGCGGCAAGATAACGATTTACAGCAGAAACAACCGTGATCTTGCTCCCAAATGCGTGATGTGTGCGGTTAAGTGCTTTTATTGTAAATTTTCATGCAAATGTTGCGCATTTGTGCGAAACATCATGCTGCAACCGCTCTCACTAAACCCACAGCCTTTATCCGGTTTAAGTAATGTTTGACCAGATAAAAACCTGCCTTGTGTGGCAGGGCGAGCAATATATTTTATGTGCTGGTTTGGATCTAGCGAAAAAGCCGGATTAAGCTGTTTTAGTGATATAGATCACGTTTGGTTATTGAGGGTGAAAATATTATCTGATTGTTTTTAAAGTTATTTACTGATTTTTGTTATCAAAATGGCCAGAAGGTGACGAGCGTAATAAAACGATTTCAATCATCACATGAATAAGGATAAATCCTGATAAATTGATTTTAAATAGCTGATAATTTTTCGCTAAAAGATGGTCAAATGGCGTGGGTTGAGGCTTGGAGCCATTTTATCTGGGGGAGTTTTGATGCAAATGACCGCAATAATGTTCTGCGCGGAATAATAACGCTGGCAAGTTGTTGCAATCCATTAACCTGTAATTATCGGTCATTAGGAATATTTTAAGTTTAATTGCTTAAAAAAAAGCCTGAGTTTAACGAGGAATTGGCAACCGCGTCCCTCAGTGGCACCGGGGACACGGCATAAAATCGGCAGTGAAGCCAAGATCAGAAACGCAAAGTGACCGCGTGTTGGTTGAAAAAGTCGATGAACTCGGGTTCAGGTTGGCGATCGGTGATCACTTTATCGAACAATGCCAGCGGCCCGATGCAGGCAGGCTTGGTTTGGGCAAATTTGCTGTGGTCGGCGACCAGGATCTTTTGCTGCGCTTTGTCCAATACTTTGTGTTTCATCGCTAGCTCATCAAAGTTGAAGCAGGTTGCGCCGTGCTGCAAAGTGATGCCTGCCGCAGAGATAAAGGCCACGTTAGGGCAGATGTGGTCCAACTCGTTATGCTGACCAATGGCGGTGAAAATATAGTTGCTCGCTTTGAATTCGCCGCCGCACAGGATCACCTTGCAGTTGGGCTTGTCCTGCAGCGCCAGGAAGGTGTTGAGTGAGTGGCAGATGGCGGTAAAGGGGAGTTCATCGGCAATGGCGTCGATAATGGCCGGGGTGGTGGTGCCACAGTCAAAGAACACCGTGTCATTTTCGTTGACCAGCGGTGCCGCCAGCATGCCAATACGGCGCTTTTCTGCCACCTGTTTGGCTTTCTGATCGGAGACAAAGTAATTGGTCACCCCGTTGGTACGCGGATCGGCTACGACATAACCCCCAAGCAAGACTACCGCAGCAGGTTCGGCACTGAGATCGCGCCGGATGGTCATTTCCGAGACGCCGAGCAGTGCGGCTGCTTCTTTTAAGTGGATCTTGTCAGAACGCTTTAGAGCCTGAACCAACCGGTTGATACGTTCGTCGCGCCGGGTTTCCATCAGTTATTCCTACAGGTTAATACCCCAGGTTCTCAAGTGTGGCCGAAGGGGATAAAGGAGCCAAAAGTCTTTTTCGTTCGCTCCAACACAATAATGCGGAGTCGTGCCATAAGGGCACAACCCCGCATTATACCCGTTGTCTTTCAAGCTGCAGCGCTGTTACCTGCACTTACTCATCTGGCTGCAGCTCGAAATCCATAGGGTATCTTTGTTGTTAAAACTAGATAGAGCTAGCGAAAATCAGTAGCTACCGGTGTCAGCCGCATCGCCAGAAACGATCGAAACGCCCGAGCTGGAGCCGATACGTGTTGCACCAGCGGCAATCATTTTCCTTGCGGTAGCGCGATCGCGCACTGCGCCAGAGGCTTTGACGCCCATCTCGCTGCCTACGGTAGCACGCATCAGTTTGACGTGTTCTTCACGAGCGCCGTCGGTGCTGAAACCGGTAGAGGTTTTAACAAAGGCGACATCCAGTTCACGACACATCTCACAAACCACAACGATTTCTTCATCGCTGAGCAGACAGGTTTCCAATATTACCTTCAACGGGGTAGCCGCGCAAACTTCACGCACTGCGGCAATATCGGCCTTCACTTCGTCATTCAGGCCGCTTTTCAGCCAACCGACGTTGATCACCATATCGATTTCCTGGGCACCGGCGGCAATGGCAGCTTTGGCTTCGAAAGCCTTGGATACGGTCAAACCTGTCCCCATAGGGAAGCCGATAACCGAGCAAACTTTAACGTTGCTTTCCTGCAACAGGTGGGCGGCCAACGGCACATAACCCGAGTTAACGCAGACGGAATAGAAGTTATGCTGACGCGCTTCTTCGCACAGTTGTTTGATCTGGCTTTCTGTGGTGTCCATAGCCAGCAGGGTATGGTCGATATAGCGAGCGTAATCAATCTGTTCAGTAGTCATGGTAATTTCCTCTATGGGTGTAAAAACGTTTTGGGGTGTTAGTGATGTTATAATCCTAACATTCTAACATTTCCATTTCAAGTTGTATTACCAGTGTTTTTTTAGTTAATGCGGGGTTGTTGAGCATCATGTGCCACAAGAATTTCTGGAAAATGTTATTTAAATAACATAGATTGTACATTGACAAATCCGTTCACCGTGCAACGGCAGCCCCTGAGGAAAGAAGATGAAGACGATCATTAACCTGAACCCTGGATTGTTCGGCAGACAGCCGAATGAGGTGTATCGCGGCACTGATTTTACGGTGACCACGTTTATGTTTTCTGGTGAGATCGCCGCATTGGCGCTGCAAAACCAGCGGGGTACCTTAACGTTGTTGCCTTACCAGGATTTGATGATTTGGGATGCAGTATTTGACGGCCACTCCCTCAAATCAAAGACGGGTCACACGCAGCCTCGGCGTAATGACGCCAGTGGTTGCTTTGCATCCCACCAAGGTTTGCCTGCTAATCATGGTCCGATAATTGATGTCTGGCTGGAGGTAGAAGAGGAAGCGATCACGGTACGAGCCCGTACTGCCGACGGCCCTTGCCGCACCCAACCGGCCGTCCAGTTAGCTTCCAACAGCACACAGTTCGGTATTGAGATGGTGATCAACAACCTGGGCGAGCAGGATCAGCCATTGAGTTATATGTGCCACATGAACTATGCCTGTGAGGAGGGGGCCGTTTTCCGCCAAAATCTGCCGGGTTGTGCGCTCAATATTCGTGATAATCCGCAGCAGGTCATTTGCTCAGACAATCTCTCGCTGTATGTCGATCAGGCCGAGTTTTTTATGTTGGCACCGTGCGGAAGAAGGTATGTGACCCGTTTTGCCACTGGTCAATTCAACTTTGCCGTTTTACAGCGGCCACGAGCCAACTCCCGAGCGGCGGCGTTTATCCAGCCGGCCAGTTGCAGCCCAGAGGTTGCCGCGATGTTAAAAGCAGGGGAGAAGCGAGAGTTCCGCGTGACGACCGGGGTGTTATAGCTGGCAGGGGGGCAGCCCCCTGCGGACAGGTATTATTCTTTCACCCATCCTTTGCGGATCGGGAAGGCGAACAGGAAATGGTACAGGCGTGTCAGACGTTGGGCGATGGCATCGCCAAACAGGTTCCATACCAATTGGGCAAACAGACAACCCACACCGCCCAGCAGGAAACCACCCACCATATCCAGCGGCCAGTGCACGCCAAGGAATACGCGGGACCAGGCAATGGCGACTGCCACGACTATCAGCAAAAAACCGGACCAGGCGCGGTGCCAGCACAGGAAAGCGAGGGCGAAAGTGAAGATGGCAGTGCCATGATCGCTGGGGAAAGAACTGTCAGGAGCATGTGCCAGGAAGGTATAGCCGATACCGGCGACAAACGGGCGTTCATGGGGCAACAATGCGCCAATAGTGGCCGAAGAGCTCATGGCAAATAGCAGGGCAATGGACGTTTTGGCTACCACTTCTCGCTGTGCTGCCAGTTGGCTATGCGCCCCCCAGAACCACAGGCCGACAATCAGCAGCGGGATAATGGCGATCAGATCCCGTGCAATGAAAGTGGCAAGATCGATCAACCATTCCGGGCTGGCCGGAGTGGCATCGATCCAGGCGAAAAGAAGATAGTTCAACTGCTCCATTAAGTATTACCTCGTCTTGCGGCGAAAATAGCCGCTAATACACCAATAAACAGCCACCTGGCTGAACCAAACCCACCACCCGGCCCACAGGTTATGGGAAAGAAAATGTGCGCCTCGCATGATCTGGCCAAAGCCCATAAGCATGCCAAGCGTGATGCCGCCAAGCCAGCACCAGTAAGCCAGGCGCGGGCGTTGCGGATAAAACAGAAAGAACAGAGCCATCACGGCGAAGCCGCTGGAAGCGTGGCCACCGGGGAAGCAACGGCCAGGCCCCGGAAACGCTGGCGTGGTGCCAAACAGGGGAAACGACATCGCCTTACCACCGTACTCCAGCAGATCCCAAGGGCAGGAGTGCGCGCTGGTGGCTTTCAGGATCCCCACCACCAACGGCCCAATGCCGATCAATAGCATGGCGACGATCAGCTTCGGATTACGGCGATAAATTCCCCAAAACAGCCCCAGCACCGCTCCGGTTATCACTGAAATCTTTAACAACCGATGGTTGATCAGATCCAGCCAGTAGTTGTTCTGCCAAGGAAAACGCTGGTTGGCGACGTCATACCAATAATTACTGACCGCCCAATCCAACTGTTCATTGCGTGACAGCCAGATAAACAACAGCGCAGCTACTATCAGCCCAAAGGCTTGCCAAAGGTAAAAGGATGCGGGCAAGGAGTAAAGGGCATCAGTCTGATTTTGGCTAGCCATTGAGGATTGATTTAATGAAGATTGTTTGGCGTTTGATGGGTTCACATGGAGGCTCATAGGCGGTAACAGGATCGGGCTACTGTAATCCTACCGTCTTAAGAAAACCTTAATGGATGGCAAGAGATTCGGGGCGATATCCAGATTTGACCTATAATTTAACGGCGTAAAGTATGCTAGCGTAGTTGGGTATTTAGGTTATGAATTGTAAGGATAAAAAATGAACAAGCTTTCTATGGTAGTGACCAGCCTGTTGATGGCCGCGTCTGTCAGCGCCGTTGCTGCAACCACCGCAAGTAATGACGATCTCAATATGCAGCCGTTGGAAAAAGTAGCACCGTTCCCGAAAGCGGAGCCGGGGATGAGCCGGCAGGTCATTTATTTACCCAAGCAGGAGAATGAAGAAAACTTTAAGGTTGAGTTGCTGATTGGCCAAACGCTGGAAGTGGATTGCAATCGCCACATGATGGGGGGCAACCTGGAGAGTAAAACGCTGGCCGGCTGGGGTTACGACTATTTTGTACTGGCGAAGCTCTCGGCTCCTGCTTCTACCATGATGGCTTGCCCGGATAATACCAAGCGTCAGGAGTTCGTTGCCGCTCATCTGGGGGATGCCGCGATGCAACGCTATAACAGTCGCTTGCCGATTGTGGTTTACGTGCCGAAGGACGTCGAGGTGCGCTATCGTATCTGGTCAGCCAGCGAAAATACGGGCCGTGCGGTAACTAAGTAAGCGGCTGCAGACTACGCTATATAGGGGCGCCGCATGCTGCGCCCATCTGAATAACCAATGGATTAGCTCGGAGTTGAGTCTAGCGGATAATGCCGCGTGCCGAGCGTGAGAAGAAAGAATTAAACCATTGCAGAAGCGGATAGGTTTCGCTCAAGCGCTGCGCTTCCTGTTTCACCTTATCGATCGCCAACGCATGGTGATACAGCATGTTATATAGGGTTTGGATCACCTGCTGTTGCTGATCGTTCAGCGATTGGAAGGCTGCTGCTGATTCGTTAACACCGATGGGGGCCGCGTGGTTGCCACTGGCACTGACAAAAGGTGGAACATCCTGCACTACGCCGGACTGATGAGCGATATGCGCATGGGCACCCAGCAGACAAAACTGATGTATCGCGCACATATTGCCGATCTGCACAAAATCATCCAGTTCAACATGCCCGGCCAGCCCCGAATTATCACCGATAACCGTGGTATTGCCGACAACGCAATCATGGCCAATGTGGACGTTGTTGAAGAACAGGTTATCATTGCCGATAGTCGTTCGCCGATAGCCTTGAGTGGTGCCGCGATGAATGGTCGCATTTTTGCCGATCCTGTTCCTGTCGCCAATCACCACATCCGTAGCTTCACCAGCATATTTCAAATCCTGATTCACTTCGCCAATGGTGGAAAACTGCCCGATGACGTTATCGCAGCCAATACGGGTGAGGCCGTTAATGTTTACGTGAGAGGCTATCACCGTGTCATCACCAATCTCGACGCCAGCTGCAATGATGCAGAAGGGGCCAATGCTGACGCGCGCACCGATAATCGCCCCAGGATCAATCAAGCTGTTGCTTGCGATCCGGGCAGAGGGAGAAATTGACATTATGTTATCCTGACGATGGCGTGTGGCGTTTCCGACACTAAGGGCCAATCATGGGTAAATGATTAAGCCGAAGTTTGGATTAATCGGAGAGTAAGCGTCGAATGGGAGGGGATAGGGTTAGGCGTTGTTTTCTTATCGACAGGGGCGAGTATAAGGAGTTCCCGGGCATATCACACCATCATATATTTTCTTTATTTTCTGAACTTTTCTGTAATGGAAGACGTGGTTCGGGGGAGGCTGAATGCAGACCGGCAAATCGAGATGGCAGACATGCCCTCTAATGTAGGGGCGTTGCATACTGATCCATTTTGATAAATCAATGGGTTAGATTTTTCGTCACATGACTATCTGTGGTAGCAAGGATGTCCTGCGCATATGAAGAAGTTTAGTTGCATGCAGATTTTGTAGTAGGGCCTGATGCCGGGATGGATTATTCCAACAGTTGAATGATAAGAGGATAAGCAGCCACTCGCAGATTAGACTAGAATTAATAGGTAGGTTATGAGGCTGGATATAAGGTAATACGGAGGGCCGACAATATGACTTATCAACATATCGTTATTGCAACCGATCTGAGTGATGATGCCGAACTGCTAGTGCGTAAAGGTTGTGAATTGGCTGGCGTATTGCAGGCCAAGCTGTCGTTGATTTATATCGATGAGCAAGCCAGTCACTATAGCGAGTTTGGTAGTGGCGAATTCAACTATACCGATAAGACCTTCTCCGAACGAGTGAAGAATATGCTTAACGCTATCCAGCAGCAGGCGGATTATCCTATCAGTGAAGTGATCATTGGCCGTGGTGAACTAAGCGAAGCGCTGAACAATACCATCCGTGAAAAGGGCATTGATTTGGTGATTTTTGGTCACCACCACGATATGTGGAGCCGTTTGGTATCCAGTACACGCCGTACGATCAACCATATCGTAGTTGATATGTTGGTGGTACCAATCGAAAAACATTGATGGGGAGTGTTGAATCTGAGTGGTATTGAGAAGGCATTAGGTCAGAGTAGTGATTCGGCCATGGCCATGGCTATAGAGGCCGAATCACCGCGGAGCTGTCTCAATAGTCCACCATTGCCATACCCAGGTTCTAAGTGGGCGCTCTGCTGGCTATATCCCATTATTCAGCCTAATACTCGCTCTGTGACCTGCCTGGCAATCGAAATACCTTGCGTAAGGTGTGCTTATCAATTATATAAACCAAACGGTCTTGGGATAAACGATATATTAGAGAGTGTTTTTATCATGGATAGATTGATGCGGGAAATGTATGACGAGTTGGAAGACATCCAACGCGATCCGTATATCAATCGGGAGGACAGGGCGCGAGGAGAGCAAAAAGTCATTGGCGTTATTATCAGTTATAAGCAAAATGAACTTATGCAGGTAATGAACAGCGTTGCCGGTAAGTATATGAAGTGGAGCTTGGCAAAGGATAAGTTTATTAGTGAAGTTGTTAGCTACTCCAATGATATTACATCCAAAGTCAATACGGGTGAAATAACGCAAGATCAAGCGATGAGATCGTTAGATCAGGAAATTGCAAATCTAAGAAAGCAAGATGAAGCTATGACAAGGAAAAGTATACAACAGGTAATCCTTGTTAAAGCTAGCGTGGATGATAAGAGGAGAAATATTAACGATAGGATAGAGGGAAACATAAAGCTAACTATTGCTGGCATAGGTTTTGTTACGTCGGGTTTGCAGGTGGTTGTTGGTGCAGGAATGGTAGGGAGTGTTGTTGGAACGATGTCTGGGGCTCTCTTGATTGCACATGGAGTCAATGGGGTTGTTGAAAATGGTTATTATCTTTTATACAGGAAAGATTACACAGGGCCCGTAAAATTTGTTTATGAAGGTATTGGGGAGCAACTTGGATTAAGCAAGCGAGACTCTGATGTTGTGTATACGGTTGTCGATATTGCTTTATCCGTAAATGGAATGCTTGGCTATAAATTGACAGAGGATTCTGCGCGTCTATATCGCTATGTAAACGCGGATCTATTGTGGGGACTTAAAGAGATGGGTATTAATAGTATGAGTTCTATGGATATTATTGTAGAGGTTCTTGGTGATATAAATACGATATATAGTCAAAAGAGAAGTTACTAATGATTACTATATATATATTATTGTCGATGTTGGTGATGGTTGTAAATTTCGTTTATTTAAAGAAGTTATTGCTTTCTGAAGACCTATACGCACATGTTTACGCAATACTCATTTCAGTTGCACCTGCATTATTTCACTTTTATGTTCTGAACTTCAGAGAAATACCTTTTTTCGATATAGATATTTCTGAAAACGAACCAATGATCTATCTCTCATTAGCATTCGGATACTTAACTGGTTTGCCTTATATGATTGCCAGGAGAATGTATAGATAGGGTCGATGGGGGGGATCCTAAAAGCTAGATTAGGGAGGGAAGATGAGCTATCTGTATTCACTATTCTCAATGGTTTCCTTATGGCCTTTGTACTTAATTATAAAGCAGTTGACGTCATCTTGTTACCCATATACCAGATCCTTCGCTATCCTGGTCGCATCATTATTTATGCTGTTTCATATCTATGCCTTTAACTTTCAATCAATTCCGATCCTTGGTATCGCTGTGCCAGATGATAACGAGTTCATGTCATATGCCCCATATTTGTATGGATTGTTGACCGCTGCCGTCTGTGCAGTAGCTCACAATAAGAGTAAAAACTAACCAATGGCAGGGAAGATTGCAGGTAGAATCTCTCTGTCCCTGCTGTTAATAAAGTTATTAAATGATGCTATGAGCTATATATACTCTATTTTCTCTATCATTGGTCTTGTTATTTTATATTTTGTAAATAGAAAATTGACATCATCTTACTACCCTTTGCATAATTTTTTTGGAATCATAATTTCCTTCTTGTTTGTGCTTTTCCATATGATAGTTTTGAGAGCCCATGTGATCCCTATTTTGGGTGTCCACGTCTCAGAAGAAGATGATTTTATGTATTATGGTCCGCTAATATATGCCTTCTTGTGTATTGTTGTCAGTATGTTGGCTCACGGAAAAGGTAGAAAGTGAGCTATATATATTCAATATTTTCCATCTTAACACTTTACCCGTTTTTTATCTGGGTCAGAAAGTTATCATCATCACACTACCCTTACACTCGGTTTGGTGCGATTGTCGTAGTAGGGGCCTTTATGGTTTTTCATTTGCATATATTTCATATGAAAACCATCCCTATACTAGGGATCTCTGTTCCTGAAGATAATGAGTTTATGTCTTATGCCCCTTATTTCTTTGGTTTATTGGTGACGTTCGTTAGTATGGCCGCCTTTAATAGTAAGGGTAAGTGAACTTGTGAGGGATGGCATTAACCATCCCCCCTTTATATCAATAGACTCTGTCATCCCAAATGCTGTAACCACTGGTGCCCGCAATCATATGGTTCCAGGTAATGCTCTTGTATTTCAGCGAGATGGTTTCTTGCGGTTGCGCACCGCTGTGCGTAATTGAGTGAGGGTGTGAGCCTGAGATATCGGAAATGGTGGCATCAGTGAGTAAGATGGTGAAGTAAAGCTCTTGCGCACCGGACGCATTGGTTCTGTAGAACTCAAACAGGACTTCAAGTGATTCATTGCTGGAAATAGCCACACCCAGCAAAGGTGAAGATTTATCGATAGGTTTGGTAAACACGACAGGGTGATGGCTGACATGTTGTTCCCTACTCATCGCATAGTTCAGGCTATTAATCAGGATTTGGTCTAAATGACCGGTTTGCCCTTTATTACCAATGGAATCCATAGAGGAACATCCGGCAGAAATAAGTCCCTGCTGTTTACCTTTCAATGTTGCATAGATTACGTTAGCCATTATTCAATATCCTTATAATAACAATGTGACTTGGTGCCACGAAGCGTAGAGGTTTATATCATTAAGTGAGCCAGCTGAATGTAACATAAGCATCCATAATAAAGCCCGCATTTTATGCGGGCTCTTGGGGTTGTGGCGTTTCCCTGGTGTTGCCACAAGAAGCCCATTAACCTTAAAGGAATGGCTAAAAACCGTCCAATCGATTAGCTAGATCAATAACACGATATTGATCGGTGAAAACGATCGGATCCCCGGACTTGTCTTCTTTCATGTTTTGAGTTTGTCGTCTGGTCGGCTTGCTGGCTGCCATCGTGTGTAGCTATGAGCCGAGCCTACTCACAACGAAGCAAGTACCTGCTGTATCAAAGGGGGGATTTCAGGCAACAAAAAACCCGCTAATCTTGAACCTAAAAAGGCGGGACTAACGGGCTCCACAAAATGGGGACATCAAAGAAAAGCAGTGGCACTAATTCAGACTATGCCCCGTTCGAAAAGTTCTGCCTGTTGCTAGAAAAATCAAAAAATATTTCGTCATGGCATCACTTCTCGGGCCGCCTTGCTACCCCATTATACCTGGCCATATCACCACGATGAGAGAACCTGCCAAGGTTAACAACACGTTAGCGATGGCGTAGGTGCCTGCATATCCCAACGCAGGAATATTACTACGTGCAGTGTCGCTAATGATTTCCATCGCCGGGGCGCAGGTACGTGCCCCCATAATGGCACCGAACAGCAGGGCACGGTTCATGCGCAGAATGTAGGCTCCGAACAGGAAGCAGATCACCACCGGTACCAGGCTGACGATCAAGCCTGCGATGAGCATCTGGCCACCTACTGCGCCAAGGGTATTGCCGATACCGGCCCCCGCGCTCAGGCCCACACCGGCCATAAATACCATCAGGCCGAACTCTTTCACCATGTTCAACGCGCCCTGAGGGATATAACCGAAGGTCGGGTGGTTGGCACGCAGGAAGCCCAGCATGATGCCGGACATCAATAGCCCTGCGGCGTTGCCGATACCAAAGGAGAAGCTGCTGCTGAACTGAATGGTGATTTGGCCAATCAGCAGGCCGATGATAAAGAAAGCGCAGAACGCCAGCAGATCGGTGACCTGGCTATGAATGGAGATAAAGCCGATCTTCTCTGCCACGCTTTTTACCCGGCGGGCATCGCCGCTAACCTGCAGCACATCGCCTTTGTTCAACACGATGCTGTCATCGATCGGCATTTCAATCTGGCTGCGGATCACGCGGTTCAGGAAGCAGCCATGATCGGTCAGCTTCAACTGGCTCAGGCGCTTGCCTACCGCATTGCTGTTTTTTACCACGATTTCTTCGGTCACGATGCGCATATCCAAGAGATCGCGATCGAACACTTCCTTACCGTTACGGAAGCTGGGATCCAGGCGTGCGTGAGCATCAGGGTAGCCGACCAGTGAGATCTCATCCCCGACCTGTAATACCGCATCTCCGTCCGGGTTGGCGAGAATGCCGTTGCGGCGAATGCGTTCGATGTAGCATCCGGTTTGGCGGTAAATGCCCAGCTCGCGCAGGTTCTTGCCGTCTGCCCAGGCAACCAGTTCCTGGCCAACGCGATAGGCGCGGATCACCGGCAAATAAACCTTGCGCTGGCTATCGGTATCCAGGCCACGTTCACGGGCGATCTGTTGGGCAGAGGTAGAGAGGTCCTGATGCTGCAGTTTTGGCAGATAACGAGCGCCGAAAATCAGGCTGACCAAGCCAATCAGGTAGGTCAGGGCGTAGCCCAGGCTCAGATGGTCTTGGGCAGCAAGCAGTGCCGGGCCGTTGGTGATGGTATTACGCAGCGTATCACCTGCCCCCACCAACACTGGTGTGGAGGTCATCGAACCGGCGAGCATGCCGGCGGTAAGGCCGATATCCCAGTGGAACAGCTTACCCAGACCGATAGCGATCACCATCGCTGAACCGACCATCACCAGCGCCAGCATGAAGTAGTTTTTACCGTCGCGGAAAAAAATCGAGAAGAAATTGGGGCCAGCTTCAACGCCGACGCAAAAAATAAACAGCATGAAACCGAGGCTTAACGCTTCGGTGTTAATGGCAAAGTGTTGCTGGCCAAGCAATAGCGAGACCACTAAAACGCCAATGGAATTACCGAGTTGAACGGAGCCAAGACGAACCTTTCCGAGGCAGAGCCCCAGGGCGAGTACCACAAACAGTAACAGGATGTAGTTACCGTTTAACAAACTAGCGACGTTTATGTTCACGGGGGATAACTTATTGTTTACCAGTAAGTTCTTGATAAAGAACACTATAAGAGTTAGATTCAGCCATAGAGTATATGGATAAAACTTATATAACAACCAACCATCGGAAGGCGATCCGAACCATCGAATGGCGGTGCTTATTCTAGTCGCTATCACGTATGACAGCCAGCATAAAGCTGTGTCGGTATACGTATTTAACCCTTTTTGACCAAGGAAAAAGTTCAGCCAGCCAGCCGATTTCGGCTGTGTGTCGCAAGGTCTGTGCGATAGGCTGTGTTTTACGATGTCGTCAGCGGTCACATCGCGATATCCGTCGTTTTTCGGGTATGGAGGGGAGAGGTGGATGGTGAGTTATCGATACTGGGTGGGCATTTTCAGCTGTTTTCTGCTGTTTAGCCTGGTTTTTCTGGGCCAGAAGAGCGGTGCCGTCGGTGTGACAGAATCCGAGCATCATGGTGAAACTGGTCTGCTGTTGTTTATTATTCCCGGTTTTATCGCCAGCTATTTGTCGAGCAGGCAGAGAATCCTGTGTCCTTTACTTGGCGCACTGTGTGCGGTACCGCTGTGTTTGCTCATTCGCCACTTTTGGTTGACGCCAGGCCATTCGTTTTGGCAGGAGTTGGCTTATGCGGTCAGCGCCGTATTCTGGTGTGTGTTGGGTGGGATGCTGTATTTATTAATGCGCATGATGTTGCATGCGTTGCAACAGTTCTATCGGCGGCAAAAACCCTAATCGTAAAAAAGCCACCTGTATTCGGTGGCTTTTTTGTTCGAGCTTGAAGTTTACTGGAACAGGTTCAGATTTTCTTTGGCGTAGGCTTCAAAGTCGGTGCAGCCGCCAATGTGGGTCTGATCGATAAAGATCTGCGGTACGGTTTCTACCGGTTTGCCCACGGTTTTTTCCAAATCGGCCTTGCTGATGCCTTCTGCGTGGATATCAACATAACGGAAGTTGAAATCGTCACGCTCTTCAGTCAATTTCTCTGCCAGTTCTTTAGCACGGACACAATAAGGACAGCCCGGACGCCCGAAGATTACAGCAAACATGTAACACTCCTAGTCTGTTATTAATAATTAACCGTTATTGTAACGACATTCCTTCCATTATAAAAAGACTTCAGTTGCGCTATCACTCACGTCTGCCGCTTACTATGCTCGTTGGCTGAGCTAAAAAAAAGCAGGATCTGCCTCTTGGTCTGATTTATAGAACCGATTAATCAACAGGGGCTGTTGCTGCGATGGCGAATTTACTACACTGGGTACAGTGAGTCTGGAGAAAAAAATGCGTTCATTCGGTGACTTACCGCGTTCCGTGCTGGTACTTGAAGGGCTGGGCATGGTGCTGTTGATACTCTCTTATCTGAGTATTCATGACTATGTCCGTTTGCCGGGCATGCTTGCTTCGCAACAGGCCGCGGTTGGCATGATCTTTCTAGGCGTTTTCATGATGGTTCCTGCTGCCGCGTTTTTGGTCTGGCGCGTAGTTCAAGGGTTCAGCCCGCTCCTGCGCGGTGGCCTGCCGCCGCAGAACGATCGGCGTACTCCGCCAAAAGATAAACAAGACCAGGGACCGCAAGACTAAACGCGGCTATGGGGAATGCCTGCCAATGCAGGTGAACAACGCCTTTAGGGGTGACGAGTGAGAATTGCCATTCTTTCGCGCGATGGTTCGCTGTACTCATGTAAAAGACTGCGCGAGGCCGCAGAGCAGCGTGGGCACCGTATCGATGTTATCGATCCGCAGTCTTGTTATATGAATATCAACCCGGCGGCACCGAGCATTCATTATCGTGGCCGCCAGTTGGAACGCTATGACGCGGTGATCCCGCGTATTGGTTCCGCTATTACGTTTTATGGCACCGCCGTGCTGCGTCAGTTTGAACTGCTCGGCAGCTATCCGCTCAATGAGTCTGTGGCCATTACCCGGGCGCGTGACAAGCTGCGTTCGCTGCAACTGCTGGCGCGCCAGGGGATTGACCTGCCCATTACCGGCTTTGCGCATTCGCCGGATGATACCGGTGATTTGATCGAACTGGTGGGCGGCGCACCGCTGGTGGTGAAACTGGTTGAAGGGACACAGGGGATCGGCGTGGTATTGGCCGAAACTCGCCAGGCGGCGGAGAGCGTGATCGACGCCTTTCGTGGCCTGAACGCCCATATCCTGGTGCAGGAGTATATCCGCGAAGCCAACGGCTGTGACATTCGCTGCCTGGTTGTTGGCGGTAGGGTAGTTGCAGCGATTGAACGCCAGGCAAAGCCTGGGGAGTTTCGTTCTAACCTGCACCGTGGCGGCACGGCCCGTAAAGTGCATATCACCGGCAAGGAACGCGCTACGGCGATCAAGGCCGTGGAGACGCTGGGGCTGGATGTTGCCGGGGTTGATATCCTGCGTGCCGATCGTGGCCCGCTGGTGATGGAAGTGAATGCATCGCCGGGGTTGGAAGGCGTTGAAACCACCACCGGGTTGGATATTGCAGGCATGATGATCGAGTACATTGAGCAACGAGCCCGGCCAGGGTTTCGTCTGAAATCTGGCGGGTGATAAATGGCGCTTTCCTCTGTCGCGCCAGGCGTATACGGGGGATAGCAGGTGCGGATATGCCGTGCGATGTTGTCGTATTAGTGAATTAAGCGGCTTTGATCGTGGCATCTCGATTGAATATTCCGTAAGCTATGCGCCTTTTCATGTCTTTGAACCCTGTGAGGCTGGTAATTTATGGATTCACTCATCGTCCCCGATTTGGCGTTATTACGACGTTGGTTGGATCAGTTGGGGATCTCGTTTTTTGAATGTGACTCTTGCCAGGCGTTACACCTGCCGCACATGCAAAACTTTGACGGTGTATTTGATGCCAAGCTCGATCTGGTGGATAACGTGATCCTGTTTTCCGCGTTGGCCGAAGTCAAGCCAACCGCCCTGATCCCGCTGGTGGCCGATCTCAGTCAAATCAATGCCAGTTCGCTGACCATCAAGGCCTTTGTTGATATTCAAGACGATAACTTGCCAAAGCTGATCGTTTGTCAGCCATTGAGCATTGCCGTGGGCGTGGCCTATGAGCAGTTTGCCCACTTTATGCAACAGGGCGAAGAACAGATCTCAATGGTGATCCTGGAAGCCAGGGCGAACGATCTGCTGTTTATGGGTGATGAAGAAGAGAACCCGGCTACCGTAGCCAGTCAACCGATGCTACATTAATCTCCGCTGTACATTATGTGTGCCGCAGATCTGGCGGCACGCAGCCCAGATTTTCCCCCACAAACAGATATTCTGCGTTTCTTCCCTTATTGCCAGATATTTCTCGTCTTTTAGGGCGTTATTGCCGCATCACATACAGAACCTGTGCATAATTAATCGATAAAAGGCGTTTTTTACCCTGGAGGCTGGCACCGTCTGGCAACTCCGGTTATGCTGCTGATCTTGCTAAAGGCTCACGCTCCTGTTTGTGACCTCGTGAGCTGGCAGGTGAGAAAGTTGCATGCAATCAACTGCATAGCTATTCACTCGCGATCGCAACGATCGCGCTCGGCTAATCAAAGGCGTTGTATCATTTCAGGATACAAATTTACCCCTTGTTTTGGAGGAAGTTACGGATGGTCACCCAACGTAAAAAGTGGTTATCGGGTGTGGTTGGCGGCTTGCTGATGACGGCTTGCCTCACCGCGTCGGCCGCAGACAATACGCTGCACATCTACAATTGGTCCGACTACATTGCGCCGGATACCCTGGCCAAATTCCAGAAAGAAACCGGCATTAAGGTGGTGTATGACGTCTTTGATTCCAACGAGGTTCTGGAAGGCAAACTGATGGCGGGCAGCACCGGTTATGATCTGGTGGTTCCTTCCTCCAACTTCCTTGAGCGCCAGTCCAAAGCCGGTATTTTCGAAGCGCTGGACAAGAGCAAGATACCTAACTACAAAAACCTTGATCCCGAGATGCTGCAACTGGTGGCGCATAACGACAAGGATAACAAGTACGGTATCCCTTACATGATGGTGACCACCGGCATCGGTTATAACGTCGATAAGGTCAAAGCGGTGCTGGGTAAAGATGCCCCGGTCGATAGTTGGGATCTGATCCTCAAGCCGGAAAACCTGGAAAAGCTGAAAAGCTGTGGTGTTTCCTTCCTGGATGCGCCAAGCGAAGTGTATGCCACCGTCTTGCACTATCTGGGCAAAGATCCTAACAGCACCAGTGCGGAAGATTACACCGGTGCGGCCAACGATCTGTTGATGAAGCTGCGCCCGAATATCCGCTATTTCCACTCGTCCCAGTACATTAACGATCTGGCTAACGGGGATATTTGCGTGGCCATTGGCTGGTCTGGCGACATCATGCAGGCCGCTAACCGTGCCAAGGAAGCCAAAAACGGCGTCAATGTGGCTTACTCAATCCCAAAAGAAGGGGCGCTGACCTACTTTGACATGTTTGCGATGCCGGCTGATGCCAAAAATAAAGATGCGGCCTACCAGTTCCTGAACTTCCTGCTCAAGCCAGAAGTGATCGCGGATATCAGCAACCACGTGTTTTATGCCAACGCGGTGAAAGACGCCACGCCGTTGGTGAACGCGGAGGTGCGCGATAATCCGAACGTCTATCCACCGGCAGATATTCGTGCCAAGCTGTTCACGTTGAACGTGCAGTCACCGAAACTTGACCGTGTTATTACCCGGGCATGGACTAAAGTTAAAAGCGGGAAGTGATCTCCCGATTCTGGTGATAAGCAGGCGGGGCTAACCCGCCTGCATTACCATTTTGGGCCATGGCAATTGCTGTGGTTGTTCGTACTGCTTTAGCCGGAGAGCACCCCGATTGAACGACGTTATCCCTCGTCCGCAAACCAAATCGCAGAAGGTTTTCACCCCTCTGCTGGAAATCCGTAACCTCACCAAAACCTTTGACGGCCAGAACGCGGTAGAAGACGTCAGCCTGACGATCTACAAGGGCGAAATCTTTGCGCTGCTGGGGCCTTCCGGCTGCGGAAAATCTACGTTGCTGCGCATGTTGGCCGGTTTTGAACAGCCGACGGAAGGGCAAATTGTCCTCGATGGTCAGGACATGTCACACGTGCCGCCATACCAGCGCCCGGTCAATATGATGTTCCAATCCTATGCGCTGTTCCCCCATATGACGGTGGAGCAGAACATCGCGTTTGGCCTCAAACAGGACAAGATGCCGCGCGCGGAAATTAACGAGCGCGTCACTGAAATGCTTACGCTGGTGCATATGCAGGAATACGCCAAGCGTAAACCACATCAGCTTTCCGGAGGTCAACGCCAGCGTGTGGCACTGGCACGTAGCCTGGCCAAACGGCCAAAGCTGTTGCTGCTGGACGAACCGATGGGCGCACTGGATAAGAAACTGCGCGATCGCATGCAGCTGGAGGTGGTGGATATCCTGGAACGCGTGGGCGCAACCTGTGTCATGGTGACCCACGATCAGGAAGAAGCGATGACCATGGCTGGCCGTATCGCCATCATGAACCGCGGCAAGTTTGTGCAGATCGGTGAGCCGGAAGAGATTTACGAGCACCCGAACAGCCGTTTCAGCGCCGAGTTTATCGGTTCGGTCAACGTGTTCGATTGCGTGTTGCAGGAGCGGCGGGACGATGCATTGATACTGCAAAGCCCGGGTTTACGGCATGCGCTTAAGGTCGATCCTGATTCATCGGTGGTAGACGGCGTACCCATTCAGGTCGCACTCCGCCCGGAAAAGATCATGCTGTGTGAGGAAGTGCCGGAAGACGGCTGCAACTTCGCAGTGGGTGAGGTGGTGAACATTGCCTATCTGGGCGATCTGTCGATCTACCATGTCAAGTTGCTTAGTGGGCAGATGATCAGTGCGCAGTTGCAGAACGGTCATCGCTTCCGCAAAGGGATGCCGACCTGGGGTGATGAAGTGCGCCTGTGTTGGGAAACCGACAGCTGTGTGGTTCTGACGGTGTAGTTGAGAAAGTGAGGAGTAACACCATGACATTGCTTTCTGAACGTTCGCCGGAGCCTCCGGCAAGAGTCCCCGGCCCGATTAAGGCGTTTATCCAACGTTTGCAGATGGCCCATGGCCGCAAGCTGGTGATAGCGATGCCGCTGCTGTGGCTGCTGCTGTTGTTTATGCTGCCGTTCCTGATCGTGTTCAAGATCAGCCTCTCTGAGCTGGCCTTGGCGGTACCGCCTTATACCGATCTGATGAGTTGGGCAGACGGCAAACTCGATATTGCGCTGAACTTTGCCAACTACCTGCAGTTGACCGATGACCCGCTATACATCGATGCCTATCTGCAATCCTTGCAGATCGCAGCGGTTTCAACGCTGTGCTGCCTGGTGATCGGCTATCCGCTGGCGTGGGCGGTGGCACATAGTAAACCGTCGACCCGTAACATTCTGCTACTGTTGGTGATCCTGCCTTCCTGGACGTCGTTCCTGATCCGTGTGTATGCCTGGATGGGGATACTGAAGAATAACGGGGTGTTGAACAACTTCCTGATGTGGTTGGGGGTGATCGATCAGCCGCTGGTGATCCTGCATACCAATCTGGCGGTGTATATCGGTATCGTTTATTCCTATCTGCCGTTTATGGTGTTGCCGATTTATACCGCGCTGACGCGGCTTGATTACTCGCTGGTTGAAGCCTCGCTGGATCTGGGGGCCAAGCCGTTGAAAACCTTCTTCAGCGTGATCATGCCGTTAACGCGTGGCGGCATTATTGCCGGCTCGATGCTGGTGTTTATCCCGGCGGTGGGGGAGTTTGTGATCCCGGAACTGCTCGGCGGGCCAGACAGCATCATGATTGGCCGCGTGCTCTGGCAGGAGTTCTTCAATAACCGTGACTGGCCGGTCGCCTCGGCGGTTGCTACCGTGATGCTGCTGTTGCTGATTGTACCAATTCTCTGGTTCCACAAGCACCAGAACAAGGAAATGGGAGGGCAGGGATGAATAACTTGCCGGTAGTGCGTTCACCGTGGCGCATAGCGATTCTGGTGGTCGGTTTCACCTTCCTTTATGCACCGATGCTGATGCTGGTGATCTACTCGTTCAACAGTTCCAAGCTGGTTACCGTCTGGGCGGGATGGTCGTTCCGCTGGTATATCGAGCTGTTCCACGATTCAGCGATGATCAGCGCGGTCGGCCTGAGTTTGACCATTGCGGCGGCTTCCGCCACGGCGGCGGTGATCCTCGGCACCATTGCCGCGATGGTGATGGTGCGCTTTGGGCGTTTCCGGGGTTCGACCGGGTTTGCCTTTATGCTCACTGCCCCGCTGGTTATGCCAGACGTGATCACCGGTTTGTCGCTGTTGCTGCTATTTGTGGCGATGGGGCATACCTTTGGTTGGCCTTCCGAGCGCGGGATGTTCACCATCTGGTTGGCGCACGTCACCTTCTGTACCGCCTATGTGTCGGTCGTCATCAGTTCGCGCCTGCGTGAGCTGGATCGTTCGATCGAAGAGGCGGCGATGGATCTGGGCGCGACACCGCTGAAAGTGTTTTCCGTGATCACCTTGCCGATGATTGCCCCCGCGCTGATCTCGGGCTGGATGCTGGCATTTACTCTCTCGTTGGACGATCTGGTGATTGCCAGCTTCGTGGCCGGGCCTGGTGCCACCACCTTGCCAATGCTGGTATTCTCCAGCGTGCGTATGGGGGTTAACCCGGAGATCAACGCCTTGGCAACGCTAATCCTGCTGGTGGTGGGGATTATCGGGTTTATTGCCTGGTGGTTTATGGCACGGGCGGAAAAACAGCGTGCGCGTGAGCTGCAAAGGGCCGCTCGTGGCTGATGCTGTTGACGATTAATCGAGCCTCAAACGCCGCCTGACCGGGCGGCGTTTTATCTTCTGCTGGCCTGGTAAATAAGTTTTTGTCTGCGTTGGGTGGTACAATCTGCGCCCTCATTGGTCATCCTGATTTAACGGTTACTATTCATGCATTGCGCTTTGTACTCGGCGGGCACCTGCCGTTCCTGTCAGTGGCTGGAAAAGCCTTATCCCCAGCAACTGGAAGAAAAACAACATCATCTGCAATCCTTGCTGGCGGATCGTGATGTCGCGCAGTGGTTGGAACCGGTGACGGGTGAACAGAGCGCCTTTCGCAACAAGGCGAAAATGGTGGTCAGCGGTAGCGTTGAGCGCCCGTTGCTTGGCATGTTGCATCGTGATGGCACGCCGGTAGATCTGTGTGATTGTCCGTTGTATCCGGCCAGCTTTGTCCCGATTTTCGCGGTATTGAAAGACTTTATCCCCCGCGCCGGGTTAACGCCTTATAACGTGGCACGCAAACGTGGCGAGCTGAAATATTTACTATTGACGGAAAGCACCTACAGCAGCGGCCTGATGCTGCGCTTTGTGCTGCGTTCCGAAAGCAAGCTGGCGCAACTACGCGCGGCTTTGCCCTGGTTACAGCAGCAGTTGCCGCAGTTGAAGGTGATCTCCGTCAATATTCAACCCGTACACATGGCGATCATGGAAGGCGAGCATGAAATCCCGCTGACCGAACAGCAGGCGCTGGAAGAGCAATTCAACCAGGTGCCGTTGTACATTCGTCCGCAGAGCTTTTTTCAAACCAATCCACAGGTGGCCAGCCAACTATATGCTACCGCACGGGATTGGGTACGGGCTCTGGGTATCGCCAGCATGTGGGATCTGTTCTGTGGCGTTGGCGGCTTCGGGTTGCATTGCGCACAGCCGCAAACCAGGCTGACCGGCATTGAAATCAGCGCAGAGGCGATTGCCTGTGCCAGACAGTCGGCGCAAACTCTCGGCTTGCAGCAGGTGGATTTCCAGGCACTGGATTCGACCCGATTTGCCACCGCTGAAGGGGAAGTGCCTGAGTTGGTTTTGGTGAACCCGCCGCGCCGGGGGATTGGCAACGAGCTGTGTGATTATCTCAACCGCATGGCACCGGGCTATATTCTTTATTCCAGCTGTAATGCGCTAAGTATGGCGAAGGATTTGGCGATGCTGCCGGATTACCGTGTTGAACGTGTGCAGCTGTTTGATATGTTCCCGCATACTGCCCATTATGAAGTGATGACGCTGCTGGTCCGGAAATAACGGCCCCTCACCCTAACCCTCTCCCACAGGGAGAGGGGACCGATCGAGTGTGTTTCAAATTGTAGTGACTTGCCTTGAATGAGGGGCGAGCGAGTTTGCTGAGATGGGCTCTTTACTTGCAAAAAGAGCTGATCCAGTGTGTTTCAATAGTAGTGACTTGCCTTGAATGAGGGGCGATCGAGTTTGTTGAGATGGGCTCTTTACTTGCAAAAAGAGCTGATCCAGTGTGTTTCAATAGTAGTGACTTGCCTTGAATGAGGGGCGAGCGAGTTTGCTGAGATGGGCTCTTTACTTGCAAAAAAGCAGGGGCTATCAGCTCCCTCTCCCTGTGGGAGAGGGTTGGGGTGAGGGGATTACTGTGGGAACCACTTATCGTTGATCGCCTTGTAGGTCCCATCCGCCTTGATCGCGTCCAGCGCAGCATTCAGCTTGGCCAGTAGTGCCTGATTGTCCGGGCGTACGGCAATGCCCAGGCCGGTACCAAAGTACTGCGCATCGGTTACGTGTTCACCTACGGCAGCCAGTTCCGGGTTATTCTTCAGCCACTCATTAACCACCGCCGTGTCACCGAACACGCCATCAATACGGCCATTCTTCAGCTCCAGCACGGCGTTTTGGTAGCTGTCATAAGACACGGTATTGATTTCTGGGTGCTTGTCCTGCATGTATTTTTGATGCGTGGTGCCGTTTTCCATCCCCAGTTTTTTGCCTTTCAAATCCGCCAGCGAAGTGAACTTGCCTTTTTGAGCGATGACAATGGCCGAGTTGGCATAATAGGGCTGGGTAAAGGTTACCTGCTTACTGCGCTCGGGGGTGATATCCATACCGGAAATCACCGCGTCATATTTTTTGAATTTCAGCGCGGCGATCAGGCTGTCAAATGCCTGGTTGGTAAAGGTACAGTCGGCCTGCATCTGTTGGCACAAGGCTTTGGCCAAATCGATATCGAAACCGACGATCTGGTTATTGGCATCCAGAGATTCAAACGGCGGGTAGGTCGCTGAAGAGGCGAAACGGATAGTGTCTGCGGCGGCAGCGTTAAAGGTGATCCCGGCGAGAATGGTGGCGGCAAGTAACAGCTTTTTCATCGGTACGGCTCCTGTCGTAAATTTGATTGTTGTCTCGCCACCTTTTTTTCTGACAATGACTCAATGGCATTGTGAGTGGCTATGCCGATAACAATGCCATTTAGTGAATTACTATTCAATATAAATGACTAGAAAATTATTTTTGGCCATAAAAAAGCCCCGCACATGGCAGGGCTGGTTAAGCGAGGCGTGGCTCAGTTACGACGTTCAAACGCTAAGGCGCGGCGTTCAACCATACGCATCAATAATGTCAGCAGTCCATTGACGCACAGGTACACAATGCCAGCGGCACCGAAGACCATCACGTCATAAGTCCGGCCATACATCAATTGGCTGTAACCCATCACTTCCATCAGCGTAATGGTATAGGCAAGCGAGGTACTCTTGAATACCAGCACCACTTCGTTGGAGTAGGATGACAAGGCACGTTTGAAGGCATACGGCAGCAGAATACGCAGTGTTTGCTGGCGCGACATGCCCAGCGCTTCACAGGATTGCCACTGGCCCGCCGGGATAGCGCGTACCGCTCCATGGAACAGCAGGGTGGTGTAGGCCGCACTGTTCAGCGCCAATGCAATCATCGCGCAGAGCCAGGGTTGCGACAGCAGGTTCCACAACCAGGGATATTCACGGATTGCCGGGAACTGGCCAGGGCCGTAGTAAATCAGGAAGATCTGCACCAGCAACGGCGTACCGGTGAACAGCGTAATGTAGACCTTCACCAACTGCGTCAACACCGGGGTTTTTAACGTCAGGATCACCGTCAGCACTAGCGACATCAGCAAGGCAACAATCAGTGCGACGACCGTTAGCGACAGGCTGGTATGCAAGCCTTTGATGATCTCGGGGATGAATTCAAGCATCAGGCTGGCCCCCGCTCAAAACGCGTTGTCCGCAGTTCGATCCGCTTAAGGATGTACTGGCTCAGCAGGGTGACAACCAAATAGATCGCCGCCGCAATCACATACCAGGTAAAGGGTTCCTGGGTGCGGGTGGCAATGCTTTTGGTCTGCAACATCAAATCGTTAACGCTGATCAACGACACCAGCGCGGTATCTTTCAGCAGCACCAGCCACTGGTTGCCCAGCCCCGGTAGCGCGTGACGCCACATTTGCGGCATGATCAAGCGGAAGAAGATGGCTACCTTGCTTAGTCCCAGAGCCTGGCCGGACTCCCACTGGCCCTGTGGCACCGCTTTCAGCGCCCCACGCAGCGTTTGGGATGCGTAGGCAGAATAGAGCAGGGCCAGGGCGATAACGCCGCACAGGAACGGGCTGACTTCGAAATTATCGATGGACAGCTGCACCGGCAGCTGGAACAGGCCGAAGTTCAGGACGAAGCCGTCGGACAATACCATCAGCAGTTGTGAAGAGCCGAAATAGATAAACAGCACCACCAGAATTTCTGGCAAGCCGCGCAGCAGGGTCACCCAGGCGGTACCGAGCCAACTGACCGCTTTCCAGCGGGATGACTCCCAGACGGCAAACAGCATCGCCAGGATCAGGCCGAGGACCAGGGCACAAACGGCAAGGCCGACGGTCATCCCGGCGGCGCTAGCTAAAGGTTGGATTTCATTCATGGATAATGATTACTGCTGGAACCATTTTTTGTAGATGGTTTCGTAAGTCCCATCCTGCTTGATTTTATCCAGGGCGGCGTTGAATTTGCCCTGCAGTTCGGTATTTTGCAGGCGCATGGCAATGCCCAGACCGCTACCGAAGTAGTCTTTATCCGTCACTTTATCGCCCACTGCGGTCAGTGCAGCGTTTTCTTTCAGCCACTCGTTAACCACGGCGGTATCACCGAATACCGCATCAACACGGCCATTTTTCAGATCCAGGATGGCGTTTTGGTAGCTGTCGTAACCCACGGTGGTGATTTCCGGGTGTTTATCGGTAAGGAATTTTTGGTGCGTGGTGCCGTTTTGCACGCCAACGCGTTTGCCTTTCAGTGCGGCCACGTCGGCCACTTTACCTTTCTCGGCAATAAACAGGGCCGAGTTATCGTAGTAAGGCTTGCTGAACAGCACCTGCTTTTCGCGCTCAGGGGTGATATCCATACCGGCCATCACGGCATCGAAACGCTTGAACTTCAGGCTTGGGATCAGGCTGTCGAAGCCCTGGTTGGTAAAGGTACACTCAGCCTGCATCTCTTTACACAGAGCGTTGGCCAGATCGACGTCGAAGCCCTGGATCTTGTTATCCGCCGCGACAAATTCGAACGGAGGGTAGGAAGCTTCGGTAGCGAAACGGATAGTTTCGGCTGCTGAGGCAGAAACGCTGATGCCAGCCAGAACGGCGGCGATTAGTAGTTTTTTCATCGCAAACTCCCTGAGAACAGCAAATATCGCTATTAGTGTGATAAGTAATTGGCAAACTCTACGGTTTGCGGTTGTGCAAAGTGGCTGGCATCGCCCTGCTCGACGATATGGCCATTTTCCATATACACCACGCGGCTGGCGGTTTTACGCGCGACTTCAACCTCATGGGTGACGATCACCTGAGTAATACCGGTGCCCGCCAACTCGCGAATGATGCTGACGATCTGTGCGGTAATTTCCGGATCCAGCGCGGCCGTAGGCTCATCGAACAGCAGAACCTGAGGCTCCATCATCAGCGCACGGGCAATGGCTACGCGCTGTTGTTGGCCACCGGAGAGATGCAGCGGGAAACGATCGGCAAAATCAGTCAGGCGTAACCGGGTCAGCAACTTGTCGGCACGCGCCATCGCTTGTGCCTTGCTCAGGCCAAGTACGCGGCAGGGCGCTTCGATCAGGTTTTGCACCACGGTCAGATGTGGCCAGAGATTGTACTGCTGGAAGACCATGCCTACGTTTTGGCGCAGTTCGCGGATGGATTTCTCCCCCGGTGACTGTTTAAAGTCGAACTGATTACCGGCGATTTGCAGGTGGCCAGAGCGTGGCATTTCGAGCAGGTTAAGCACCCGCAGCAGTGAACTCTTACCCGCGCCGCTTGGACCAAGCAGCACCAGAGTCTCGCCGGCAGGGCAATCCAGTGTAATGTTAAACAGCGCCTGATGTGCGCCGTAAAAGCAGTTGATATCTTTTAGTTGAATACTCATGCGCTGAAATTGAATAGACATTGATGCCGGGAATGGTAACTTCCACAGAATACTTATGCAATCTTTGTGAGTTAAAATTTATTAGTACGTCGCAGAATGACTAAATAATAGCAGAAGATACCGTGAGCGCTGTCTGAATGGCGGATTTGTCGCGCACTCTGTGAGATAGCTAGCTATTTTTCTCAAGGTGATGGAGTTTTGAGCGCTACTGAGGGGGAACTGGCAACCGGGAAGGTACTATACCCGGCTGCCATTTTGGTGTTACTGGTTCTCAAGCACCTGACGCAGCGTACCGCTGGCGGCATGTGCCGGGATGTTGAGGAAGCGGATGTCGTCAACTACCCAGCAGGTGCCTTCACGGACCATCAGCACTTCGTCCTGCCAGTTGATTGCACTGGCACCCTCTTTTTGGTGGGTCAGCTGCACACGCAGCGGGATATTTTTGGCATCGGTGTTAGGAATGGTGGAAGCGCTGGCAACCGTTGCGCTGGTTGGTCCCTGGGCATTGCCAGAGAACAGATCGCCAGTGATGGTGTGTTTGCCAGGGTGCTGAGCAGCACTGACCAGATCCTGATACAGCACCTGGCTCAGGTAAGGTTGCAACTGTGCCAGACGGCTGCTGTCCGGTAGCGCGGTGCTTGGGCCTTGCTGAATGCGCAGGTCATAGAATTTCTGGGCCACCGTATCCGGACCACCTTCCACGCAGGCGCCAGTGTGAACGCCAACATCCTTAAAGGCCGGATCGACGGTAGTACAGGCGCTTAAGAACAGGGCCAAGGGTAAAACAACAGCAAGCGTTTTTGTTTTCATCTCATAACCTTATGTAAAAGTCTCTCAACCATGAAGACCGAAAACCACGGAACTAGCCTACAGTATAAAGGCGTTTTTGGTCCTTGCATTGGTGCTGTGTGCCATTGTGCCACAGAACATCCGCTTAAATGGTTTTTCATGGTATCGCAATGGATTGATTTTATGGGGAGTTCTTGATGCAGTTGTCAACTGTGGGTGAGTTGAGTAGAGAAAGCAAGGTTGTGCTGGTTGAAAAATATGCAGCACACACAGATCGGTGTCGCAAAATAGATATTTTTTGATGATCATAAATTAACGTGCTGTTATTTAAAGAAAGTGGAATTTTGCTACGGCGTTAAACCAGAGTAAAATTCGTTTTTCCTCCTTCCTATTAGTGTAAAAATACAGTTTAACGAAAATTATAATATATACGGCTTTTCTGGCAGGTTATGAGGGGGCGGTGAGTCATTGACCTGTTATTCGCTCCTCGTTACCCTACTGTTTTGCTTCGTATATTATCTTCTGCCTGTGGGAAATGCCAGGCTATTTCGCGTTTGATGCTGTCGCGTTTTCTATAAAGGGAAATCATATGTTGAATACAAGCAAGGATGCAACAGGTCTGCGATTTACCCTAAATGTCGGTGATCTGCCAGCCGAAACATTCGTCGTATCGGGATTTACTCTACATGAGCAATTCTCCAGCCTTTTTACTCTCGAACTTGACGCCGCCAGTGCCAAGCCCTGTGTGGAGTTTCGCTCAGTTCTGGATAATGTCGCTACCCTGACTATTTGGCGTGATACCGAAGTACAGCGCATCGTCAATGGGATTGTCACCTCTATTGAACAAGGGGATGCAGGACTGCATCAAACACGTTATCGGCTCAGCATCCGCCCCGCACTCTGGCGAGCTGGTTTAGGGCGAAATTCACGTATCTTCCAGCAACAAGATTTTCTGCAAATCCTGGAAACCTTGTTAAAGAAAAATAGAATTAACGACTATGCCCATGCTTTGCGCTTCCCTCATGCCGTGCGGGAGTTTTGCGTCCAATATAATGAAAGCGATCTGGAGTTCATCAATCGTCTGGCTGCTGAAGAAGGCATTTACTATTTCTTTGAGCATAACGATGGCGCACACACGCTAGTCTTTTCCGATGATTGTGCCGCGCTGAATGATGGGCCGACATTGCCCTATTACCCGAATCAACAACAAAGCTCATTCGATGAGCTCTGTGTTACCACGTTTAAGCACCGGGAGAGTCTGCGACCTTCTGATGTATTGTTAAAAGACTACACCTTTAAAAATCCCCTTTGGTCGGCAGAATATCGCGATCGTGCTCGAGATGATGAGCATCAGCCAGGCCGATACTTTCATTATGACTATCCTGGTCGCTATAAGGCAGACCCAGGGGAGTCCTTTGCACGTTGGCGATTACATGCGCTGCGTAACGATGCGCATCAGGGGGAGGGGGCGAGTAATTGCGCGGCACTGCAGCCCGGAGTGCGTTTTACCTTGGAAAACCATCCGTTAGACACCCTGAATACACGTTGGCAAATCACCCAGGCCACCCATATTGGGCAACAACCTCAAGCATTGGAAACCGCATCTGGGGGACAGGGTACTACCGTTACGAGCCAGTTTGCGTTTATCCCCAATAATCAGACCTGGCGTCCACTTTCACTGCCGAAACCGCGCATTGATGGCGCGCAGATCGCGGTTGTCACTGGGCCCGAGAGTGAGGAGATTTTTTGTGATCCCTATGGCCGGGTCAAGGTTCGTTTTCTCTGGGATCTTTCAGGAAGAACCGATGACACAAGCTCTTGTTGGGTTCGGGTATCACATCCTTGGGCGGGTCCAAGGTGGGGAATGTCAGCCATTCCCCGTATTGGCCATGAGGTGATAGTCGAGTTTCTGAATGGCGATCCGGACCAGCCAGTGATTATCGGGCGCACCTATCACGCTAACAACCTACCCCCGGGTAATTTACCGGCAACCAAAACACAGATGTCGATCCGTTCACAAACCCATAAGGGTGAGGGTTTTAACGAACTGCGTTTTGAGGATGAGAAAGATAAAGAAGAAGTTTTCATTCATGCACAAAAGAACATGGCAATACGGGTGCTCAATTCTAAAGATGAGCGGGTGGAATACAACCGAAGCAGCAGTATCGGACATGATGAAGAACTGGCCGTTGCCAACGATCGTAAAGTCACGGTAGAAGGTAATCAGCATCAGAAAATCACCGGCAACAGCCTGGCGATGACGGAAGGTGACTTAGGTGTACAGGTAAAGGGCGATCTGGCGCAGAAAATCAGTGGCGTATTCAGCGTGGACAGCAATGGCGATCTGACGTTGCAGAGCAGTAGCAAATTGACGCTGCGGGTTGGCGGCAGTTTGGTGGTAGTACATGCTGGTGGAGTCGATATTAAAGGGCCGTCCATTAACCTTAACTCTGGTGCCAGCCCTGGGGAGCTGGCGATACCGGCGGACCCGGCAATTTTGAAAGCGGCAGCCGCTCAGGGGACGTTATTTGTTGCGCATTGCCCGCAGGAGGATAAACAAGGATGAACGAGGCAATGAACTGGGCGATTGTTGATGCCGCAGCGGAACCAGAATTATTTGCCATGTTGGAGCTCTATGATCCGCCTAACGCCAGTTTGTATGCGGAGCCCATTGCAGAAGATATTGGGCGTTTAGCCCCTTATCTGGTGCAAATGAATGAAGGTAGCCGCCAGTGGTTGATGAATCGGGACACCCCCTGGGGGATCTGGCTGGAAAGCAAAGCCGAGATGAAAGCGTTGCGCCAACATTTGCGTAAATATCTCCATGTACAAATCCCGGATGAGGAAAAACCGGTTTTTTTCCGTTTTTACGATCCGCGTAATATCTGGGCGTTACTGAAGGTACTTTCTCCTTGGGAGCAACATACATTTCTGGGGCCGGTGGATGCGATAGCAACCCACTTGAAAGGAGAGTTGCGTGATGAGCGTTTTACCGCCCTGAGGGAACAGTTTCCATCAGGGAGTAGCTCTCGTCGTAAAATGATGCGGATATCCCGTGAACAGCTAGATGAGTTGAGTTTGTTGTTTGAGCAAAGGTATATCGACGGGTTGGTTGAGAAGATCGAAGCCTGGAGTGGGCACGATAGGAAAATCGAAGCCGCAACGATAGCGGAAACCTTCCGCTGGCTGAAACAGCAAGGGATTGTGGACGATCGGAGTATCCGTGGGCTGTTTTCTTTGTTCTACCAGCGGGGCTGTCTGGCGTTGGAAACTATTCCCAGCAATTTCAGACATGTTCTCTGCGCCGCTGGCGAAGAAGGCGGATTTAAAGCCGAAACGCTGCTGATCCAGGAATTGGGTGACGTTCCCCTATAATAATAAGGATGTTTTATGACCAGTTTGCCAGCAGGTTCACCAAAATGTAATTGTAAAAACCCGGATACTTGTATTCACTCCTTTACTCTCAAAGTTAAGGACAGAACATTTACCTATAAACAAAATGGCTTTGTTAGCGTGGTCAATGCTATCGCAGAAGGACAGAAAACCGTTCCTCTCTCACTTTCATTAGTTGGTAAGCAATGTGTTTCACACAATCCACTTTGCCCTCAGGGAGCGATATACAATAATGCTGAGGCTGGGTCTCTGAAGCCATTCAATAAGGGGCTCACTGATTATCAGGCGCATTATAATCCTGATAAAATCAGTTTTTTTGATAAGTATGACTCAATTGACTTTCTGATAGATTATGTTTTGGCGAAAAATACGCTGAGTCTCTTACCAACCACATCATATACATTACGTGTGGGGCAGTGTCGCGGAGAGCCTTTTGTTAATAAATCATTGAATTTCTTGGATGGCCTATCACAGATGTTCAACTTTGCTCCTAAAGATGCATTGTGGACATATATTAATATTTACCCTGAGTATAAATGGGAAGTCAGCTTGGTGATAGGTACGGCAAAAGAAATTGAGGAATTTACAGATAGGGAGTTAAAGAAACAGCAGCGGGTATTGAATGCGGAAAATGGTGTTGCCCAGCGAGGACATCGTGGTTGGACTAGACTGCCTAAAAATGAAATAACCGATTCGCTTGAGATTGAGGGAAAACTATCATGCAAATTAGGAAGTAAAACGCATGATTACTCAGCGAAGTTAAAGCAAGAGTTTAAGAAAAAAGCTACAAACCTTCCCTTTTTGGATAAAGCTAAAAAGACCCTTGATGTGGTTGGAAAAGCCCTTTCAACAGGTAAGGGAGGGGAAGGGAAAATAACCATACTATATACGGAAATTATTTGTCCAAAGCTGGAAATCAAAGGTGGGGGGGAGTTAAAAGAAGATGCGTCCTCCGGACTTGTCTATATTGAAAGACAAGTGTCATTAGGGCTGGCTCCACTTATAGGCTTAAAAATGACGCTGGATCTGCTCCAGGCTTTTGCAGCATGGTATAAGATGGATGTGCTGTTAGCAGCCGTTCGAGAAGGATTAATGTCGAAAGAGCAGGCCTATAACGAAGGTGGGAATGCGGCATTTATTGGAATGAAGTTTGAACTGGTTGCTGAAGGTGCGATCGATCTTAAACTTGCTTTTAAGTCAGATGCGAAAAATGAATGGGAATGGGAAAAAACGGATAGTGTAGAAGCCAAGCTTAGCTTGACTCTGGAAGCAAATGTGCGTGCTGGTGTTCGTTTCTATATCGCCAATGGTGCATTAACTATTGGAGGGAAAGCGGTTGCAGAAGGGTGCTTAGGTTTAGATAATCCGACTAAAGATAAAATGGAATTGGTGCTTTATCATAATGGGATAACGGCTAAGGTATATGTTAGTTATACGGTTGGGATATCTAGGAAATCTAAAAAATCTGACAGGCCAACAGGCTCTTTCCCAGAAGAGAACTCAAGTAGTAAAAAAGCTGACCAAGGCAACAACACTGAAAAGGAGTGGATTATTCATGACAAATTGGAAAAGAAAGACTCAAAGTATCGAATCAACCTTGGCTAGTATGGTGATATGTTTCTGTTTTATTGGTTCTTTTTCTGTTAAGGCTAAAGATATGAGTAGTGAAAAGTATCTATTTTCTTTCAAATCAAACAAAAGTGCTTGTATTTTACGGGTAAATAATCTTCCTGCAGCTGACAGTGCTTCGGCGGATCAACGAACTATGTCTGCAGGGTTTAATTTAACCGCGTTTTTAGCTAATGGTGTGAATAAAATTGAACTTTTAGCGGGCCCTAGAAATCCAAGAGATCCGAAAACACTTTTTCAAGACTCCTCTTGTGAAGTGGTTGTAAACAAAGATAGCAAGGATTCTAGTGTTGAGATTGCACGGTTTAAATTAAGCGTTAATGAGAAAGGGGAAATGTCAGCTGCTAATTCTTCACATTATAATGGAGGGGCTTTTAACTCAAAAATCATTGAAGGTTATACAAATAATGAAGATGATTATGGGTTGTATAAAGCTACAAGCTTGCTAATTTTGGATGGATTACCTGCGTGGAGTTGGGTTAAAGCCAGACCTGTTTCAGAAAATGATCTACCAGAGATCAGGAAAGCCTATGAAAACATGATGGTATTGATTAAAAATCAGAATATTGAAGGTTTGAAGAAAATTACAAAAATATCGAGTGAGGAAATGGGGGCAGCAGAAGGAGTCTCACCGGAATTGATGTTTATCTCCACGGATTTCCCTCAACACGTTGTTGACAAAAAATTCACTATCGAGCCTACTGTTTGGGATGATTATAGATTAAAGACTTACTGTGATGGGAGGCTTTTCCGTTTAACTACAGGTTATTATCAGGACTCTCCACTCCGGTTTGTAGAAACGGAAGGCGAAGCTGCTTTTAGTTACAACCCGTATTTTTCAATAATAGATGGGAAAGTGACATTGGTCAGATAAGATTTAATAGGGTTTGTGGTAATTTTAAATAGCACCACAAATCCTAATATAAATAAAATGAATTAACTAAATTCACCCTTACGTCTAAGGAATGAAGAGAAAAGAATAGTTTATTCATATAACCCCTACTTTTCCATCATTGATGAGAAAGTCGTTATCGTCAGATAGTCACGAATAAGTGATTGTGGTAATTCATTGGATGGCTACAATGTAGTCATAAAACTAGTTAAGAGGGAACTCAAACTATGGGCAATACCGTTAAACTGGGTGATAAAGATACCGGCCACGGTAGTCATCCACCTACACCCGTCATCACTGGCTCCACAACGGTGAAGGTTGATGGTCTGCCATTAGCTCGGAAAGGCGACGTTTTGGCTTCACATGGGCATGACCGAAATATCAGCGGGGGATCATCCAGTGTCTTTATCGATGGGCAACCCGCGGCGCGAACGGGTGATGCAGTTAGCTGTGGTGGTGTACTGATTGGCGGTGGTTCGGTAAATATTGGCTAGTTTCCATATGACCAAGGGGTTGCCTTCCTTATACGGGCCGAAAGTTCAACATCGTTCGGCCTGCCTGATTACACCAGTTTCAATTGTTTACGGCAATGGTACCCCACCATCGTAATCTATCCGTTTTTACTTAGAGAATAAGTGCCACAGAACATCCGCTTAAATTAGCTGTCATAATGCAGCAATGATTTGATTTTATAAGGAGTTCTTGATGCAATTGTCCACTACCCACACCCTGGAAGGGTTTACCATCACCGAATATTTCGGCGTAGTCACCGGCGAAGCGATTCTGGGTGCCAATATTTTCCGCGATTTTTTTGCTGGCGTGCGTGATATCGTTGGTGGTCGTTCCGGTGCCTACGAGAAAGAGCTGCGCAAGGCGCGCCAGTTGGCCTTTAAGGAGATGCAGGAGCAGGCCAAAGAATTGGGTGCTAACGCGGTAGTCGGCATCGATATCGATTATCAAACCGTGGGTAAAGACAGCACCATGCTGATGGTCAGCGTCAGTGGCACCGCGGTAAAAGTCAGCCGCTAAACGGGAATAACGTGAGATAACCAGGAAGTGAAATGAAAAATACCGAGCAGGGAAGCAGTGAACGGCAACTGAAAATCAGCCAACTAACCCAGTTGATGACCTGGTTGCTGATTGGGGGAGCCGCCACGCTAGGAAGAGTGTTGTTTAGTTTCTTTAGCGGCGAGTTCGATCCCATTTATGATTCGATTGAAGGCGCGCTAGGGGCGTCCTGCCTGGCGTCGTGGGGCAAGTGTTATTACGATAGACGCAAGCTGATGCAAACCTTGCAAGCGGCTGAGACTGTACCAGACTCGGTCATCCCCTGATGGCGGCGCATCACTGCGGAAAGGAGCATATTGTGGCCAAGTGGTTGTGGATCGCCGCCATTGGAGTTTTGACGGGGTGCCAACAGCAATCCACCAGCACGCTGGTGGATCACGGTAGCTATCAGTTGGAAACCCTGCATCAGGCACCGGGGGCCGATCAGCGTATTCGCTTCCTGGTGATGCATTACACCGCAGAAGACTTTCACTCCTCGCTGAAAACGCTGACGGACGAGCACGTCAGCGCCCATTACTTGCTGCCCGCCCATCCGCCACAGCAGGGTGGTAAACCGGTGGCGTATCAACTGGTGCCCGAAACGCTGCGTGCCTGGCATGCCGGGGCCAGTAATTGGCGTGGGCGTACCAATTTGAACGATACCTCGATCGGTATTGAGATCGTCAATCGGGGCTTTACGCGTAACTTGTTGGAGACAGACTGGCAGCCTTATACGCCAGAGCAAATTGCGTTACTGATCCAACTTGGCCGCGATATTGTGCAGCGTTACGCGCTGCAACCGACGGACGTGGTAGGGCACAGCGATATCGCCCCGCAGCGCAAGCAGGATCCTGGTCCACTCTTCCCATGGCAACAGCTGGCGCAGGCAGGTATTGGTGCCTGGCCGGATGAGCGGGAGGTGGAACGTTACCTGGCAGGCCGTGATAAGCATGAGCCGGTGGCGATGGCATCACTGTTGGAAAAGCTGGCGCGCTACGGCTATGGCGTTGATCCCACATGGGATACCAAGCAGCAGCGGAATCTGGTAGCGGCGTTTCAGATGCATTTCCGGCCCAGCGATTATCGCGGTGAGCCAGATGCAGAAAGCGAGGCGATTATAGAGGCGTTGCTAAGCAAATACGGAGCTATGCGCTAACGCCAAACGAAATGCCCTAACCCTCTCCCACAGGGGACCGTTCGAGTGGGTTTGCAAATTCGGTGGCGCACTTTGGATGAGTGGGCGATCAAGTTTGCTGAGATTATCTCTTTATTGCCAAATGTGCAGGGACTATCAGCTCCCTCTCCCTGTGGTTGAGGGGACCGTTCGAGTGGGTTTGCAAATTCGGTGGCGCACTTTGGATGAGTGGGCGATCAAGTTTGCTGAGATTATCTCTTTATTGCCAAATGTG